>NZ_JBEZKE010000006.1:0-354169 GCF_040651555.1 Streptomyces sp. NPDC048424
GAGGAGGTGAACCTCGGTCGGAGGCCCCCAAAGGTCGCGATGCTCGCCCTGAACACCACCACCCACGCCGACACCATCGCCCAACTGAACCGCCAAGGCCTGGACACGGTGCGCCACGACGCCGAGTCGGGCCAGGTCCAGGTGATCTCCCGCGAGTACGACGCCCCGTCGGTGGCCCCGGCGAATGGCGCCACGCCCCAGCCCCGGGCCAAGCGCCGCTGGTTTGGCCGCTCCTGACGCGCCGCCACCCAGGCGCTCAGGTGTCGTACTCGCCGTTCCACGGAGCCGAGAAGCCCAACCGATCCGGATAGAGCTCAGCCCAGTCGTCCTCGCCGTCCTCGTCCTCGGCATGGCACTCCGTGATGAGGCCGAAGACCACCCCGTCAACGGTGAGCTGGAACGGCTGGATCGCGATGTCACAGTACTCACGCTCGGGGAGGCCGGCGAGGTTGGCGGCCAGCCGGACTTCCGCGCGGGCAACCACGGAACGCTCGTCATGCGGACGCTTCATCTGCTCAGCCCAAGTACCGGCGCACCAGATGTCGGACTCCTGGTGGTGCCCGTCGTGGCCAACGACAACGGCCGTATCCGAGTGAGCTGTCCGATGGCCGGTGGGACTGCTGGGACCGATTCTGTCGGCCTGGCGGGCCGAGCGGAGAGGGAAGGGCCTGGACAACGGCCGTCCGCCCGAGCCCGACCTTCGCCGGATCACGGACGCGGTCCTCTGCGTCGACCGCACAGGGATCGCCTGGCGGTACCTGCCGCACGACTTCGCACCGTGGGAAACCGTCCACCTGTACTTCGCAGCCTGGCAGAGAGAGGCCGAGGGGCGGGACGCCGAGCCGACGGCTTGCGTGCTGGACGCCCAGAGCATCAAGACGTCCGCCAACGTCCCGGCCGTCGGCCAGGGCATTGATGCAGGTAAAAGATCGCGGGCCGCAAGCGCCACATCGGCGTCGACACCCTCGGCCTGCTTCTGGCGGTCCTGGTCACCGCGGCCGGCGCCGCCGACAACGTCGGCGGCATCCAGGTGCTCTCACAGATCGCGAAGGCCCACCCCCGCGTCACCAAGGCCTGGGCCGATACCGGCTACCACACCAAAGCCATCGACCACGGCGCCACCCTCGGCATCGACGTAGAACTCATGAGCCGTCGGCTCACCCGTGAATCCACCCCGAACTGGCGCGAGCCTGAACGCGATACCCAACATCACCCGGGGCTCGCCGACCGCCCCCGCAGCACCGTGAATCGCTGATTCAGCACATCCACGCACTCACGCAACCCTGGTCGAGGCAGCTCAGCGCGCTCGCGGATCAACACAATGGCCTCCACGTTCCATCGGAGTGCTTGGCGGTAGGGCAAATTGCGGTGCGTGCGGGCACCACTCCGGTCAGACTCTCGGACATGACTGAGAAGATCACCCGCATCAACCCCGAGCAGCTGCATGAGACGCCTGGCTACCACCACGTCACCCTGGTGGAGGCAGGCCGTACGGCCTATCTGGCTGGGCAGTGCCCGCTTGACCGGAACGGTGACCTCGTCGGTTCCCGTTCCCTCGAGACACAGGTCGACCAGGTTGTCGCGAATGCGCTCACTGCCCTGGCAGCGGTGCGTGCTCAGCCGCAACATGTGGTGCGGTCAGTGATCTACGTGCGGAGCGATGAGAGAGAAGTTCTCGGAGCCGCGTGGCGTCGGCTCACCGACTCTGCCCTGGGTCCGGCGTTCACCACCGCCAGCACGCTCTTGGGCGTCTCCCAGTTGGGCTTTCCCGGACAGCTCGTCGAGGTGGATCTCACTGTGGCGCTGCCTGAATGAGTGAGTCTTCGGTGCACGCGCTCTTCCGCGCCGCCCCCGCACGGTAGGCACCTGGAGCGGGCGGACGACAGCGGAACGCCCGGGCGCCGGGGTCAGTCGTCCGGCTTCGGCGGGCGGTCGACCGGATCGGGCTCCCGGTACCCGTCCTCGCTCGCCCGAACTACCGGGCCCAGTAAGGGAATTCAGTCCGATACGCGTTCGGGTCGGCTACGGTGGCGGGAGGTTCCACAGCGGGGAGGAACGGGGGAGGACGCATGGCGTGGGATGAGTGGGAGCGGGCCAAGACGGCTGCGCGGGACGACCGCGAGGTCACGACACGACTGAACCAGGCTCCGGCCGCCGGTTCCGCCGAGGACGGCGATCTCGTCGTGAACCAGGACGACTTGGGCGCCGTGGGGCATGAGGCCGCCATTCTGCACGGAGAGCTCAAGAAGCGGGCCGACATCGCCGGGGCCGGCATCGACCAGAACGGGGCGGGATCCACCATGCGGGCCGCCGCCGCGCTCAAGAGCCGCAATCTGGCGCTGGGGGCGGAACTCGAACTGACCGTCGAAGTCTGGACCTCGCAGGTGAAGTACGTCCTGCAGGCGTGCGCGCACATCTCGAACCACCTCGACTACAGCAAGAAGCTGCACGCGCAGGAGGACGCGAGGATCGCCGCCGAGCTGAAAGGCCGGACCGGCCCGCCGTCCGTCTCCGCGCTCAACGACTACTTCAAGTAGGGGAAGGGGTCAGGACAGGTGGGGGTCTTAACCTACGCGGATCTCATGGCCTTGGACCTCGCCGGCCTCGGCACCGCCGCGGCCGACTGGAGGACCGTGGCCGGCGAGCTGGCCAAGCTGGAGAGCGATGTCCGCGGCGGACTCGTCAAGAAGTCGGACGAAGCCCGCTGGGTGGGCGTCAACGCCGGTGTGACCAGGGAGTTCATCGGCAAATCGGCCAAGGAGTTCTCCGACCTCCAGAGGGAGGCCGACAGCATCGCGAACGTCCTCGCCGACGCGCACGCAGAGTTGACGCAGTATCAGAAGCAGGCCCAGCTCCTCACCGAGGACGCCGCCAAGGGAGATCCGTCCCGCAATCCGCCGGACCTCGGACTCGCGGTCCTCAACGGCGCGGACGGCACGGTGCTCGTCACCGTTACCGTCTGCGAGCCCGGAGAGACCGACCAGCGCACACTGGACCGGATCCGGTGGTACCGGGACACCCTCAACGGCATCATCCGGCACGCCGCCGAAGTCGACGCCGCCGCCGCACGGGCCCTGCGGAACAGCCACGGCAGCGACGCGCAGAACGCGGGCCACGCCCATTACACCTCTCTCGACGAGGAACAGTTCCCGCGCGCCATGGAGCTCGCCTCTCTCGGGAAGGGCGCGAATCCGCAGCAGCGGGCGGAGCTGCACCGCCTGTGGGAATCGCTGAGTCCGGCCGCACGGGCCCAGCTCTGGCTGGCCCGGAAGGACGAACTGATGGCGGCGGGCATCCTGAGCCCGACCATGCAGCAGGTCGCCCCGGACGCCGGTGCCGGGGCGTACGATTCCGAATCGAGCGGATTCGACGACTGGAGGACCAAGAAGAAGATGGAACTCCTGATCCAGGCCGCCGACTTCAAGGGCATGACCGACGCCGCCCGGCACATGTCGCACTACCTCGGCAACAGCGGCAGTCCCATGAACCTGCCGGTGGACACGATGATGGGGGACGTGCCCGAATTCCAAACGTACGTCGACAACATCGTCCGGGAGAACCAAAACGCCTGGCGCACGCAGGCGCTGGAGGAGTTCCGGAAGAACGGCGGGCAGCCGATCGCCTTCCCTGTCGAGGCCAAGGCACCCGAGGGCTTCTACTTCAGCAAGGACCTCGACGCGAACTGGTTCTACGCGGTGGGCGGGACCAACAGCAATGTCACCGGGGTCGTCACGGTGGTTCCCGACGAGAACGGAAACCCCAAGGTGGGCATCGACTACCAGGCCAACGTCTGGGACCGCTACAACTGGGACAAGGGCAAGGGCGTCGAAATCGGCCCCCTCTCGATCCCCGACGGGGACATGGCCGAGCTGCACCGGGCGGGGGTCGCCCAGGAGTTCGACATGTCCGGCAGCAGCGGGGTGCGGCACTACGAGCTGGGGACCGCCGAGGCCAGCAATCAGGAGCCGCTCCCCGGTCCCGGGGAGAGCAGGGACGGACGGACCAATCCCGGCCGGGAGCAGCAGCAGGACCGGCCGCCGACGACGGGTGGCGGGAGGGGCACCGTACGATGACCGGATTCCCCAAGGGCGGGAGCCGCACCTCCCGCCCCCGGCTGCTCGCGGTGCGGGCCGCAGCGGGCGTGATCGCAGTCTTTCTCGCAGTGGCGGGGTGCACCGGTCCGGCCGGCTTCGGGGACGGCACGGGACCGGAATCGGGCTCCGGCTGGGCGGCCGGCATCACACCGGAGTGGATGAGCGGGCAGATGGGCCTCCCGGTGCCGAGTACGGCAGGGTCACCGGAGGCCGCGTACGAGAGCACCTCCCGCTACGACACGGGCCTGCTCACCTTCACGCTGACCCGGGCCGAAGCGGACACGTACCTGAAGGAGAACCCCCCGAAGGGCACGATGTTGGAGCCCACGGCCGCCGCTGCCGTCCCACCGCACGACTTCGCCCACTTCGGCCTTCCGGAGCCGGAGACGCTCAAGGACGGCATGCGCTACGGCTACGTCTGTCCGGGCTCGAACGCGGGCGGGCCGACCGCACTCCCGTCCGGAGTGCCGGAGGCGTACGACACGACCGAGGAACGCTGCGTCCGCCTCTACGTCCACGCGTACGCTCCGGACCGCACCCGCATATACCTGAGGGCTCACTACGGGCCCGGGACCGCACCGGACCGACCGAGCCCCTGACCCGCCGCCGCTTCCGGACGAGGGCGGCTACGAGATCGTCCGCCGCGACACCACCCGCAACGAGCACGAGGTCACCACGGCGAGCAGAACCAACGACATCCCCCGTGACCTTCCCATGTGGTTGGCCGCCCGCACCTTCCCGGACGGACCTGTCCGGGAAGGTGCGGGTCGTGGAAGCGTGGCCGCAACCGGCTGCGGATGGGGGCGACGGCACCTGGGAGATGGTCTTCACCGCGTTGCTCGCCGAGGCCGAGGCCGATGCCGATGCCGATGCCGATGCCGATGCCGATGCCGAAGGTGACGTCGACTGGGTCGTCGCGGTCTGAAGGAAACGGCCTAGTCCCGTCGGTCCCGTGCCTCGTCCAGAAGGGCCGCCAGGGCGACATGCCGTGCGTAGCGCTTGCCCGCGAAGCGGCGTAGTCCGTCGTCCAGGCGCCGCATCGCGGGCACGGGATCCTCCCGCTTGTCGAAGTCCAGCGACACGCCCGCCCGGTTCTTGACCCCGGTAACGAACCCGGGCGGGATCTTCACCCCGTGCCGTAGTGAGGCCGAGACTTCCCAGTGGCGCTCGTTGGCCGACGCGCTGCGCGGGGGCCTGACCGTGATGCGCTCGAGGTCCGTCCAGGGGACCGACCACTCCAGATCCTGCGCACGACACCTCAGCTGCTCACCCGTGAGCGTGACGACCCGCTGGAGCGGCGGCAGCCTCACTATGAAGGGCAACGCCACCATGGTCATCGCGAAGCCGAGCGCCAGGAACGCCGCGAACCAGGCCCAGCCGGCCCACTCCACGAACATGCTGCTCAGCATCAGCAAGGCGCCGATCGCCATGACCGACAGCCAGACGGTCGCCGCCTTGCCCTGCTGCCGGACCAGGCCCGCGCGTACCTCCACCACATCAGGATCGGAGACCCCCGAGACCGGCTCGTCCTGCTTCTGCCGTGCGTCCGCCTCCGTCAACGGCGCCGTCCTCGGTACGGCATCGGGGCCCGGAGCGGGAGCGGGCCTCGGCGCCGCATCCTCCGCGTCGTCCCCGTTCAGGCGGTCCAGGACCTGGGACGCCGACGGACGCCGCTCCGGCGCCTTCTGCAGGCACCCGGCCACCACACCCCGCAGTCCGTCCGGAACCCTGTCGAGGCGAGGCTCGTCGTGGACCACCCGGTACAGCAACGCGGGCACGCTGCCCTCGCCGAACGGCCCGTCCCCGGTCGCCGCGAACGCCAGCACCGCACCCAGCGAGAAGATGTCGCTCGACGTCCCGACCCGTCCGCCCGACGCCTGTTCGGGGCTCATGAATCCGGGCGTGCCGATGACCAGCCCCGTGCCGGTGAGCGTCGTGGCGCCCTCCGCCGCCTTCGAGATGCCGAAGTCTATGACCCTGGGGCCGTCCCCGGTGACCAGGATGTTCGACGGCTTCAGGTCCCGGTGGACGAGTCCGGTCCGGTGGATGGCCTCCAGGGCCTCGGCGAGGCCGGCGGCCAAGGACCGTAACTCCCGCGCCCCCAGTGGACCCCGGTCGTGCACGAGCGAGCTCAGATCGGGCGCCTCGATGTAGTCGCTGGCGACCCACGGCATCGCGCCGTCCGGGTCGGCGTCCACGATCGGCGCGGTCCAGAAGCCGCCCACGCTCCGCGCCGCGGCCACCTCGCGTCGGAACCGCTCGCGAAATCCGGGATCGGCGGCGATCTGAGGGCGTATCACCTTCACCGCCAGTCGACGGCCGCTGCGGGACACGCCGAGGAAGACCTGGCCCATCCCTCCCTCACCGAGCCGCGCGGACAGACGGTACGGCCCGATCGAGGCCGGGTCCTCCGGCATCAACTGCTGCACGACTCCCCCGTTTTCACCCCAGGGGGCCTGGAATCCCCCGACTGCGCGAGAAACCAAGCCTCCCAGGGGTGCTGCCGCGGGGGCTAGGGCCCGTCCGGCGGATCTTGCCGGACAGGCCCCAGGTGCGGGGGAGGGCTCAGCGCTTGAGCATGAAGGTGAAGTCGCCGGAGAGCTTGCCGTCCAGCCGGGCCGTCGACACGAGTTTCCCGTCCGCGATCAGTCTTTCGACCTCGGCCCGGGAAAGACCGCAACCTTCAGCGATCACCCGCACCGGCCGGACGGGGATCTGCGCCGCGAAGCGGACCGAGACGTCGATCACCTCCCGGCCCAGGTGATCCGATCCGTCGGTGTCGAGCCGCCAGGCGTCGTCCCAGTCGAGGGCGATGCGATTGCGCCGCCGCATGACCGGATCCTGGAGCACCTCGGCTGCCAGGCCAGGGTCGTTGTCATGCATGCGGTCCAGGAGCTCAGGTCGTACGGAGCGCACGTTCATCCGCTCCAGGACCGTGAGCTTCGCGGTGTCCCCGCAAGCGGTACAGAGCACGAGCAGCCAGGCGTCGAGGAGCTTGTGGTTCGCGTTGACACGAAATTTGCCGTTCGCCCGGAAGCGCTCGGACGCGCATGCATGGCAACGGCGGCGAACGAGGGGCAGGCAGGTGGGCACGACCGCCCAGTTGTTGAGCACAGAAATACACCGGTTTCAGTGAGAAGTCCGCAGCAAAAAGCAGCACGGCGCACATGTGCGACGCGCGACCGATCAGCGCTTGGGGGTCTCACAGGGTGTACAACGGCATGTCCTTGCCTGGACGACTCGGTTCGACGGCACGGTAGTGGCGCACAGCGACGCTGTTCCACTGGTTTTCGGGCGCCTCCGCTGCCACTGGCCTGGTCCGGCCCTGACAGGCGTGAGTGCTAGACCCAGGTGTAGTTCGCGTCGGTGACCGCATCCAGGGCCGTGCCGGTGACGGCGGCGTGCGGATCGGCGAGGGCGGCAAGGGCTGGGCCGATGGGCGGGAAGATGGGCAGCTCGGCGGTCTCGCGGTAGTCGATCCACTCGATGACACCAACCTCGTGGCTGCCGTCGGGGAGTTCGTCCAGTTCCTGCTCGGCGAGGGTCGCACGGATCTCGGGGCTGATGTGGAAGCGGTAGATCAGGTGGAGCTTGCGCGGCGGCGGGGTGGGGCCCGGGCGGGTCACGCGCTGGTCGACGACCCACATCAGGTCCCCGCCCCCGGCCGCCGCCGTGTCCAGGCCGAGTTCTTCTGCGAGCTCGCGGGCGAGGGCGTGGGTGAGGTCCTCGCCGTGTTCGACGTTGCCGCCGGGCGGGGTGTAGTGGGTGGATTCGGTGCGGTCGCGGCGGATGAGGGCGACGTCGTCGCCGCAGAACACCAGCGCCCCAGTCCGGATCTTGATCCGGGAGAACGGGGCGGGTGCGGCAGGGGTGTTCGTCATGGCCGCCAGTATTCCAGCGGGCCCGATTGCCGTCCGGGTCTTGCCCCGAGGCAGGACCTCGGACAGTCGGTGCAGCAGCATCGCGCCGTGCACCGGAGTGGTGGCATCGCCTGTACCGCTTTCGGTGGATCCCGGTGCGTGGGTGGGCCAGTCGGGGCAGCCTGGACGTCGTGGACCGGCCGCTGGCTGGTCCCGATCGAGCGCGGTGTGGTGGGTTGGTCGTCGTGGACAGGATGCTCAAGGAGGGGGCTTGCCGATGGCAGCGGGCCGGGCCCGGTCTGCTTCGGCTCGGGCTGCGGGGTGGACATGCGGTCGTCACGGGAGCGGCACGTCTGCGAAGGCAGGTCCAGCCGGCCCCCGGTCACGGACCTGCGGGGTAGCTGCTCGTGCGGCTGGCGGGGGATGGTCGAGTACCCGCTCAACCGGACCGCCCTGCCCACCAGCGGACATCGACCTGTCCGGGCCCGTCGCGGACTACGACGCCCACCTGCCGGTCATGAGTTCACAGCCAGGGCGCCGGCGCGGGCGGCCGCGAGCGTGATCCTCACAGCCAGGTCGGCGGTGCCCTCTTCGACCGGATCAGGACTGACCAGCAACCGGAAGTGGATCGGTGCGACCAGCGTTTTGATCAGCTCGACAGGGTCGGTGTCGGCCGGGAGTTCGCCACGCTCGATGGCGCGGGCGACCACGGGCTCGGCCCGCCGGAACCTGTCGGCGAAGATCCGCCGCCGCGCTTCGGCGATCTCCGGCAGCCGGCCGGCGTCGGAGTACATCGCGGTTTGCACCGCCCTGCCCACCGGCCCCGTCATGCTCTGCACGAGTGCCTGGGCGAGCGCTTGCAGATCGGTCTCGATGGCGCCGGTGTCCGGAATGGGGATGTCGGTGGCGAAGCGCTCGGCCAGCGCGTCCACGACCAGGCTCGGCCGGTCCTTCCAGCGCCGGTAGACCGTCGTCTTGTGCACCCCGGCCCGCTGGGCCACGCCCTCGACGGTCAGCTCGGCATAGCCCCTGTCCGCCAACTCGGCGAGGGTGGCGGCGCGCACCGCCTCCTGAGCCTTGCGGCCGCGCCCGACCGGGCGGGCGGGGCCGGGGGAACCCGAATCCATTGCAACTCCCAGTTGCGTTAGCAGGTACTCACGTGTCAGGCTCCAGTCTATCGCAACTGGAAGTTGCATTGAGGGGTGCATGTGCCGGCTGGGCAGCTGTGCGCCGGACGACCCCACCCCGTCAGCCGAACGCCCTCGATCCAGGAGAAGCAAGGCCATGACCAGGACTTTCCATACGTGGACCCCCGACTCGATCCCCGACCAGTCCGGCCGCCTGGCGGTGGTGACCGGGGCCAACAGCGGCATCGGCCAGGTCACTGCGGAGGCGCTCGCTCGCCGGGGCGCCCATGTCGTGCTGGCCTGCCGCAGTCCCCAGCGGGGGCAGGCCGCACTGGACCGGCTGCTCGCCCGGGCACCCGGCGCCCGTGCCGAGGTGCGTCTCCTCGACCTGGGCGATCTTGCCTCCGTACGCGCCTTCGCCGACGGCTGGGACCACGACCGGCTCGATCTGCTGGTCAACAATGCCGGTGTGGCGATGGTGCCGTTCGCCCGGACCGCCGACGGCTTCGAGTCGCAGTTCGGGATCAACCACCTCGGCACCTTCGCCCTGACCGGGCTGATGCTGCCCCACCTGCTGGCCTCGCCCGATCCGCGGGTGGTCACCGTCAGCAGCGAAGGCCAGCGGTTCGCCCGCTTCGACCTGGACAACCTCAACGCCGAACGCCGCTACGGTGCCATGTTCGCCTACCTGCAGTCCAAGCGCGCCAACCTCTACTTCGCCACCGAACTGCAACGCCGCGCCGACGCCGCAGGCCTGATGCTGCGCAGCACGGCCGTCGCCCCCGGACTCACCCGCACCAACGTTCTCACCGGCGGCGCCAACGGCAACCGCGGCCGAATCCATGGAGCGTTGACCCGGCTGCTGCTCCGCGTCGCCTTCCGCCCCACCCCCGAAGGCGCCAAGACCTCCCTGTACGCCGCGACCGTCCCGGACCTGCCGGGCGGAGCGTACGTCGTGCCCGGCGGGCCTCTGCAGCTACGCGGCGAGCCGGTCCTACGCAGCCGGGAGCCTGCCATACGTGACACCACCACCGCCCGCCGGCTGTGGGAGCTGTCCGAAACGCTCACCGGCGTCCGCTTCCGGCTGTCCGATGATGCCGGATACGCCGCCGAGCAGTCCTACTAGCCGGCCCCCTTTCGACTCGGACGACATTCGCGTCAGGCGCAACCCTTGTGGCTGTTGTCGGCAGCCTGGTCCACGACCCCCAACTCGACGTGCAGTCCAACGAATGGCAACCCCGCGTACGACATGGGCCCCCACAGCACAGCTCGCAGGTGCCGTTCCAGCCCCTCGCCGCGGCCGGCCCGCGCGACAGGTCGCGGCCCCTCCCGCGCGCGTGAGCACTACCCCGACCCCGACAGGAGCCCCGTCCCCGTGACCCGCACCCCCGACGTCGTCATCCCCGACGTTGTCACCCTCGCTTCCCTCGACACGCACCGCCTGATCGTCACCCTTCCCAACCAGGGCCCCGCCGACGTCCGCTCGAACCTCCCGCGCGCCACCGCCGCCGCCATGCTGCGCCGCCTCGCCGACGAGCTCGACACCGAGCAGCTCCTCGCCGCCCTGCCGGGGGAAGCGTTCGCCACCCTCACCCGGCAGCTCACCCGCCGCCACCGCCCCGCCGAGGCCGCCCGGTACGCTGCCGGCGCGCTCGCCGACCACACCCGCGAGCTCGCCACCACGCTCGCCGCCGCTCTCGACCGAGGCATCCCCGCCGGAGCCCCGTCGGCCGGCCGGTACCTGGTCTCGATGCTGCGCAGCCACGCCGTCGATCTCGACGGCCCGCCCCGGCCCGCCACCGACGACGTACTCGACCTCGCCGCCGCCCGCCGCGCCCGCCTCACCCGCCGGCCGCAGCGATGAGCAGCGACACCACCCGCGCCGTGGCCACCGCCACCGCGCGCCGAAGCCTGCTGACCGCCACCGCCGAGGAGATGCATCATCGCCTCCAGCGGCTCGGCAGCAGCCGGAGTCCGCCTCGCGCGCCAGGGTCCGTACGCCCCCACCGGTAGACGCCGGCCGTGGCTGCTTGACCTTGCCGCTGGTGGCAGGGTTGCACGATGGCCGCATGAACAGCACCGCATCGCAGCGCAGCAGGGTCGTCGCCGTCACCGGAGCAGGTACGGGGATCGGCCGGGCCACCGCCCGGGCCTTCGCCGCCGAGGGCGCACACGTGGTCGCGATCGGGCGGCGGGCCGAGCCGCTCGAGGAGACCGCTGCCGGGCACGACCGGATCATGCCGCTGGCCGCCGACATCACCGCCGAGGGCGCGCCCGATCGGATCATCCGGGCCGTGCTCAACACACACGGCCGGCTGGACGTGCTGGTCAACAACGCCGGCATGGTGCGCAGCGGCGCCCTCGGCACGCTGACGCCGGAGACGATCGCGGTTCAGCTCGCCACCAACCTCGTCGCCCCCATCCTGCTGACCCAGGCCGCGCTGTCACCCCTGGAGAGGGCGGGCGGGGTGATCGTCAACGTCAGTACGTCGGTGGGGCAGCGGGCCTGGCCCGGCAGCTCGGTCTACGCGGCGACCAAGACCGCCCTGGAGCTGCTGACCCGCAGCTGGGCGGTCGAGTTGGCACCCCGTGGGATCCGGGTGGCGGCGGTCGCCCCCGGCGCGATCGACACCCCCATCGGAGAGCACCAGAACCTGACGCCGGAGCGGATGGCCGCCGTACGGGAGTGGCAGCTGGCGCACACCCCGCTGGGCCGGATCGGCCGACCCGAGGAGGTGGCCTGGGCGATCACCCAGCTTGCCGCACCGGCCGCATCGTTCGTCACCGGAGTGGTGCTCCCGGTCGACGGCGGGGCGGTCGTGGCGTGATAGGAGTGACCCGGGAGGTGGGACAGGTGCGGATCGGTGAACTGGCCAAGGCGACAGGGGCGTCCGCCCGTGCGCTGCGGCACTACGAGCAGGCCGGACTGATCTCCTCGGAGCGGGCCCCCAACGGCTACCGCATCTACGACGAGCGGGCCGTGGTGCGGGTTCGTAACATCCGCCGTCTGCTGGCCGCCGGGCTCATCCTGGACGACGTACGCGTGTTCCTGCCCTGCCTGGACGGCGATGTGGCTGCCGCACCGCCCTCCGACAAGGGTGTGCGGGTCGCGCGGGAACGGCTGGCGGTCCTCAACGAAAGGATCGCCGCCCAGACCGAGGCCCGCGACAGGCTGGAAGCCGCACTCCGGGAGAAGACCGGCGAGCGAATCCGCCCGGTGGCCTGACCAGTCGTCCCACCACCGGTGTTCCGGCCCTTCCGTACGGCTCACACACTCCGCAGGGCAGTGACGAGCTCCCGCAGCCGCTCGAGGCCGGCGCGCGGAACGAGGCCCAGGTGGTAGAGGTGTGCCTCGCCCAGGCCCGCGGCCACATGGCGGGCGGCCAGCGTACGGAGGCCGTCTTCGTCCGCGGGCAGGGTCTCGGGGCGGAAGTAGCCGCCGACTGCGGTGGCGGGCGGCGCCAGATCGCGGAGGGCGGCCACCGGACCCGCACCGGGCTCGGCGGCCCAGCAGTTGGCGACCACCGCGTCGATGCCCTCGACCACGGTCGGCCCGAGGGGCGCGAAGGCCCCGGTCGCCCACGGGGACGCGGAGCCGTGCAGGGTGATGCGGATACCGGGCGCGGCGGTACGCGCGGCGGCGACCAGGCGGGTGTGCAGGGCGGACGCGGACGCGTCGGCGCACTCGCGCAGCGCGGCGGCCGTTTGCGCGCCGAGGGCCTCCTCGGGGCTCTTCGGCGGCTGGGCGGGGCCGACGGCGGCCCGGACCCGCGCCGTGATCCGTTCGGGGTCGAGCCCCGCCACCCGCTGGACGCGCCGGCAGGAGGCGCAGAAGCACAGCGAGAGCAACTCCCGCTGGACGGGGGTCCACTGGGCGAACTCGGTCTTGTCATGGTGTCCGCCATGGTCCACGCCCAGCGGACCGGCGGCCTCCAGGATCAGGGCGTCCGCCCCTCCGAGCAGGGCGACCTCGTGCACGAGGGTCGCGCAGTAGTCGGCGACCTCGGGCGCCTGCGGGCACAGGGCGTAGGTGTACGGTTCGCCGAAGGCGTTGCGCCGTACGAGGTCCGGATGGTCACGTCCCAATGCGCTGTTGTGGGTGAGGACGGTCCATGCGGCGACCTTCAGCCCCGCGGCGCCGAGCGCCTCCCTGGCCACGGCGAAGGAGTCGGGAACGCACCAGCGCGGAGCGCGCGGCGCCAGCCTCGTGCTCCGCCAGGCGGTGGGGCGGATCGGGAGGTAGCAGGCGGCGTGTTCGGCCTCGACCAGGCGGTGTCGGGGGTGGAGCGGGGTGGCGGCGCGGGTGCTGTGGTAGTTCGCCGCCACGGCTACGCTCTCCACGCCCGCCTCGCGAGCCCGGTCCGCCGCTGCCGGGTCGCCGACGAAGTCCCAGGGATACGCGTATCCGGTCGCCGTCACCACCGCAGCCTCACCGTCCGTGTGCGAATTCGGGATTGTTCAGACATGTGAACTCGGCCCGTGGGGGCGAGCGTTGCGAACAGTAGGCACCCGCGCTTGACCTCGTCAAGCAGTCGACAGCAGTTTCACGATCCTTGGAAACGCCCCTGCGTACGTTCACATACGTGACTAAGTTCTGCTCATGGAGACTTCACGCACACCCAAGCCCCGCACCGTCCTGCTCACCGGCGCGGCCGGGGGCGTCGGCACCTTGATGCGGGAGCTGCTGCCCGCGTACGGATACGAGCTCCGGCTGCTCGACGTGGTCCCCGTCGACGGGGCGCCGGACGCCATCGTCGCCGATCTCGCCGACCGCGCGGCCCTGCGGGAGGCGGTCCGGGGGGTCGACGCCATCGTCCATCTCGCCGGGATATCCCTGGAGTCCACCTTCGAGAAGGTCCTGGCCGCCAACGTCACGGGGCTGCACCACCTCTACGAGGCCGCCCGGGAAGAGGGGGTGCGCCGCGTCGTCTTCGCCTCCAGCAACCACGCCGTCGGCTTCACCCCGCGCCCACGAGGGGGCGACCCCCTGGTCCCCGTCGACACACCGCGCCGGCCCGACAGCTTCTACGGCCTGTCCAAGTGCTTCGGCGAGGACCTCGCCCAGCTCTACTGGGACCTCCACGCGGTCGAGACCGTCTCGGTACGGGTCGGTTCCTGTTTCCCCGAGCCGACGTCGGTGCGGATGCTGTCGTTGTGGCTGAGCCCGGCCGACTGCGCACGGCTCCTGCACGCGGCGCTCACCGCCGAGAACGTCGCACACTCCGTCGTGTACGGCTCCTCCGCCAACACCCGGCTGTGGTGGGACCTTTCGTCGGCCCGGGCCATCGGCTACGAACCGCAGGACGACTCGGAACGGTTCGCGGAGCAGCTCATCTCCGAGCAGGGCGTTCCGGACGAGGGCGACCCCGACGACCTGTACCTGGGCGGCCGTTTCTGCACCGACCCGCCGCGCTGGCAGCACTGACGGCGAACCGGATAGAGAGCGCTCTCATTTTCTCTGCGCGAAGCATTGACGAAACACCGGCGCCCCCATAGCTTCTCGTCACTGCACTTCATACGTCATATATGAGACGCGATATACGAGATCTGAGAGTGCGTCATGGCCTTCGCCCCCAGCCCCATCCCGTCCCGCACCCAGTACGTTCTGGAGGCGATCAAACACGACATCCTCACCGGAGTCCTCAGCCCTGGTCAGGCACTGGTCGAGACCGAACTCGCCGCGCGCTTCGGGGTGTCCAAGACCCCGGTGCGCGAGGCGCTCAAAACCCTCGCCGGCAGCGGGCTCGTGGTGATGAGCCAGTACAAGGGCGTCACCGTGCGCATGGTCGATGCCGACATGGCCCGCGAGGTCTACGACGTACGGCTGCTCCTCGAGCCGGAGGCGGTCCGCCGCACCGTGGCCGCGCGGGCCCCGCTCGACGCCGCCAGGGAGGCGCTGCGGCGGGCCGCCGGGGCCGAGGACCCGGCTGAACGCTCGCTCGCCAACCGCGAGTTCCACCGTGCGCTCTACCTGCCCTGCGGCAACCCCCTGCTCGGCCGGATGCTCGACGAGGTCCGCGACCAAGCCGCTCTCGTGTCCACCGTCGCCTGGGCCGCCGTCCCCTCCTGGGAACGCGAAGCGGCCGAACACGAGGAGATCCTGCGGCTCGCGGCCGCCGGCGACGCGGACCGGGCCGGCCGGGCCGTCCACGAACACATCGCCTCCTTCGTCCAGCGGGCCTTCCCCCAGGAAAGCGAGTGACCATGACGTTCGAACACCTCAAGAACGCACTCGCCGATGTCGTGGCCATTCCCGTCACGCCTTTCACCGCGGAGGGCGAACTCGACTGCGAAGCGCACCGCGCCCTGCTCCGCCGTCTGATCGACGGCGGAGTGCGCACGCTCACCCCGAACGGGAACACCGGGGAGTTCTACGCCCTCACACCCGAAGAGCGGTCCCTGGTCACCGAGTTGACCATCGACGCGGCCGGGGGCAACGCCACGGTCCTGGTCGGCGTCGGCCACGACCTGCCCACTGCGGTCGCGGCCGCCCGGCACGCACGGACGTGTGGCGCACAGATGCTGATGGTGCATCAGCCCGTTCACCCGTACGTCTCCGAGGGCGGCTGGGTCGACTACCACCGGGCCATCGCCGAGGCCGTGCCCGAACTCGGCGTCGTCCCCTACATCCGCAACGCGCAGCTGAGCGGTGTCCGGCTCGCGGAGCTGGGCGACCTCTGCCCGAACGTCGTCGGCGTGAAGTACGCCGTTCCGGACGCGGCGCGGTTCGCCGGATTCGCCCGCGACGCGGGGCTCGACCGGTTCGCCTGGGTGGCGGGGCTCGCCGAACCGTACGCCCCTTCCTACTTCGCGAGCGGCGCGACGGGCTTCACCTCCGGCCTCGTCAACGTCTGCCCCTCGCTCTCCCTGGAGATGCTGTCGGCCCTCCGGGCGGGCGACTACGCGGCCGCGATGAAGGTGTGGGAGCGGATCCGCCGCTTCGAGGAGCTGCGGGCCGCCGACGGCAGCGCCGACAACGTCACCGTCGTCAAGGAGGCCCTCGCCTCGCTCGGTCTGTGCCGCCGCGACATCCGTCCGCCCAGCCGCGAGCTGCCCGAGTCCCGGCGCGCCGAGGTCGCCGCGATAGCCGCCGGATGGCAGGCATGAGCAGACGCCCCGAGCAGCTGCGCAGCCACCAGTGGTACGGCACGGACGGGCTGCGCTCGTTCAGCCACCGCGCCCGCACCCGCCAGCTCGGCTACCTCCCCGAGGAGCACCTGGGCAAGCCCGTCGTGGCGATCCTCAACACCTGGTCCGACATCAACCCGTGCCACGTCCATCTCCGCGACCGCGCGCAGGCCGTGAAGCGCGGAGTGTGGCAGGCCGGCGGTTTCCCGCTCGAATTCCCGGTCTCCACCCTCTCCGAAACCTTCCAGAAGCCGACGCCGATGCTCTACCGCAACCTGCTCGCGATGGAGACGGAGGAGCTGCTGCGCTCCTATCCGGTCGACGGCGCGGTTCTCCTCGGCGGCTGCGACAAGTCGACCCCGGCACTGCTGATGGGCGCGGCCTCGGTGGATCTGCCGACCGTCTTCGTGCCCGCCGGACCGATGCTGCCGGGCCACTGGAGGGGCCAGACCCTCGGCTCCGGAACCGACATGTGGAAGTACTGGGACGACAAGCGGGCGGGGCTGATCGGGGACTGCGAAATGGCCGAGCTGGAGAGCGGGCTGGCCCGCTCTCCCGGTCACTGCATGACGATGGGCACGGCCTCCACGCTCACCGCCGCCGCCGAGACCCTGGGCGTGACGATGCCGGGAGCGTCCTCGATCCCGGCGGTCGACTCGGGGCACGAGCGGATGGCCGCCGCCTCCGGCATGCGGATCGTGGAGCTCGTACGGCGGGATCTGCGGTTGTCCCGGATCCTGACGGGGGAGGCGTACGAGGACGCGGTCGCCGCCGTCCTGGCGCTCGGCGGGTCGACGAACGCCGTCATCCACCTGATCGCCATGGCCGGCCGTTCCGGGGTGAAGCTCACCCTGGACGATTTCGACCGGATCGCGCGGAGCGTGCCGGTGCTGGCCGATCTCCGGCCCGGCGGACGGTTCCTCATGGAGGACTTCCACTTCGCCGGCGGCATGCCCGCATTCCTCTCCCGCCTCACCGACGTACTGCACCTCGACCGACCGACCGTCTCCCACGGCACGCTGCGGGAGCAGCTCGACGGCGCTCGCGTGCACAACGACGAAGTGATCCGTGAGCGCGACCGGGCACTCGCGCCCGAGGGCGGGGTCGCGGTGCTGCGCGGGAACCTCTGCCCGGACGGCGCGGTCATCAAGCACGTCGCCGCCGAGCCCCACCTGCTGAAGCACACCGGTCCGGCGGTCGTCTTCGACGACTACCGCACGATGCAGCGGACCATCGACGACCCGGCGCTCGGGATCACCGCGGATCACGTACTCGTGCTGCGGGGATCCGGGCCGAAGGGCGGCCCGGGGATGCCGGAGTACGGGATGCTGCCGATCCCCAAGCAGCTGCTGGAGCAGGGCGTACGGGACATGGTCCGGATCTCCGACGCCCGGATGAGCGGGACGAGTTACGGCACGTGCGTGCTCCACGTCGCGCCCGAGTCACACGTCGGCGGGCCGCTCGCCCTGGTCCGCACCGGCGACACGATCACCCTCGACGTCCACGCCCGCAGGCTCCATCTGCACGTGTCCGAGGACGAGTTGGCGCGTCGGCGCGAGGCGTGGACCCCGCCACCGGTCCGCTACGAGCGCGGATACGGGGCGCTCTACAACGAACAGATCACCCAGGCCGACACGGGATGCGACTTCGAGTTCCTGGCCCGGCCGGGGGCGACTCCCGATCCCTACGCGGGCTGATTCTCTTCGCGCGGCCGACGAATCCGCCTGTCCGAAACAGCAAGAACGGAGCCACCGTCATGGCCTCAGCTGTGACCAGACCCCCTCAGGCCCCGAAGGCCCCCCACGTTTCCCCCGCACTCCAGGCCCGCCAGATCCACGGCCGCCGCCGCACCGGAGCCGCCCCCCGCCGGCTGCCGTACCTGCTGATCGCGCCCGCCGGGCTGCTGATGCTCGGCTTCATCGCCTATCCCGTGCTCAGCGTCTTCTACTACAGCCTTCAGGACTACAACCCCACGAAGCCGTGGCGGAACGGCTTCGCCGGATTCGACAACTTCGTTCACATCTTCACGGACGACCCGCACTTCTGGGGGACGCTGACCTTCAGCCTGAAGTGGGTCGCCGTCGAGGTGAGCCTGCAGCTCCTGTTCGGCCTGGCCCTCGCGCTGATCGTCAACCAGACGTTCGCGGGCCGCGCCTTGGGCCGGGCGCTGGTGTTCTCCCCGTGGGCGGTCTCCGGCGTGCTGACATCAGCCATCTGGGTGCTGCTGTACAACTCCCAGACGGGCATCACCCGGTATCTCGCCGACATGGGAATCGGTGAGTACGGCACGTCCTGGCTGTCCGACACCTCCACGGTCTTCTCCGCGGTGGTCGTCGCCGATCTGTGGCGCGGCGTCCCCTTCTTCGCGATCCTCATCCTCGCCGACCTCCAGTCCGTACCGAAGGACCTGTACGAGGCCGCCGAGGTCGACGGGGCCGGCCGGCTGCGGCAGTTCCTCCACATCACGCTGCCGCACCTCAGGGACGCGATCATCCTGTCCACCCTGCTGCGCGCCGTGTGGGAGTTCAACAACGTGGACCTCCTCTACACCCTCACCGGCGGCGGCCCGGCGGGGGAGACGACCACTCTGCCCCTCTACATCGCCAACACCAGCGTCGATGCCCACAACTTCGGATACGCCTCCGCCCTCACGACGGTGGCGTTCGTGATCCTTCTCTTCTGCTCGATGGTCTATCTGCGCCTGAGCAGGTTCGGAGGCGAGAACAAGTGAACCGGCGGCGTGCCTGGGACGAGGTCCCCCGGTGGCAGATCTACCTGCCGCTCGGCATCTATCTTCTCTTCACCCTCGTCCCCTTCTACTGGATCCTGCTCTTCGCCCTCCGACCGGCAGGGTCCACCTCACTGGTGCCGTGGCCCGCGACCACCGAGCACTTCGAGAAGGTGTGGACCGAGCGGAACTTCGCCACCTTCTTCCAGAACAGCCTGCTCATCGGCCTCGCGACCCTGGTGATGACCACGGTGATCGCTCTCACCGGCGGCTACGCGCTGGCCCGCTTCGACTTCCGGATCAAGAAGGGCTTCATGCTGGCCCTGCTGTGCTCCCAGTTCGTCCCGGGCGCGCTCCTGCTCGTACCGCTGTTCCAGACCTTCGCCGGTCTACGGATGATCAACTCGCTGGGCAGCGTCATCATCGCGGAGACGGTCTTCCAGCTCCCCTTGTCCATGATCCTCATCAGCGGCTTCATCAGGAACGTGCCGTACTCGCTGGAGGAGGCGGCCTGGGTGGACGGCTGCAACCGCTTCAGCGCGTTCCGCATCGTCGTCCTGCCGCTCCTGCGGCCCGGTCTGGTCGCCGTCGGCTCCTTCGCGTTCGTCCACGCCTGGAACCACTTCCTCTTCGCGCTGATGTTCCTCAGCAGCCAGGACAAGCAGACCATCCCCGTCGGCCTCAACACCCTGCTGGGCGCGGACAGCGTCGACCTGGGCGCGCTCGCCGCGGGCGGCGTCATCGCCGCCGTGCCCGTCGTGATCGTGTTCGCCTTCATCCAGAAGTGGCTGGTAACCGGCTTCAGCGCAGGGGCGGTGAAGGGATGAGCAACACCGCCGGCACCGTACGCACGCCGCTGCCCGTGGTCCTGGCGGGCGCACGCGGCCACGGCCGTTCGCACCTGCTCAACATCGGCCGGCTCGAACGGCTCGGCCTGGTCCGCCTCGCCGGGGTGTGCGAGCTGCGGCCGCTCGACGCCGCAGAACTGGACGGGTTCGACGCCACGGAGCAGTCCTCGGACTTCGACGCGCTGATGGCCTCCACCGGGGCCCGGATCGCCGTGATCTGTACGCCGATCCAGACCCATGCCGATCTGGCTCTGACCGCCGCCCGCCACGGGGCGCACGTACTCCTGGAGAAGCCCCCGGCCCCTTCGTACGCGGAGTTCCGCCGGATGGCGGACGGAATGGCGGCAGCCGGTGTGGCCTGCCAGATCGGCTTCCAGTCCCTCGGCTCGCATGCCGTTCCCGCGATCCGGCAGGTGATCGAGTCGGGCGGGATCGGCGAGCTCCTCGGCGTGGGCGCGGCCGGCGCGTGGGTGCGTGACGAGGCGTACTTCCGGCGCGCACCGTGGGCCGGCCGCCGGCGCCTGGACGGCATCGACGTCGTCGACGGGGCCCTGACGAACCCGCTGGCCCACGCCGTCGCCACCGCGCTGGCGCTCGCCGGAAGCAGCCGGGCCGAGGACGTCGAACACGTCGAGGCCGAGCTGCTGCGCGCGAACGCGATCGAGGCCGACGACACCTCCTGCGTCCGGATCGTGACCACGGCGGGTACCCCGCTCACCGTGGCGGCGACCCTGTGCGCCGAGAGGGACGCGGAGCCGTACGTGGTGGTCCACGGCTCCCGGGGGCGCATCACCCTCTGGTACCGGCAGGACCGGGTGCTACTCCAGCGGGCCGGGCACGGCCCGGAGGAGACCGTCCACGGCCGGACCGATCTCCTGGAGAACCTCGTCGGCCATGTGACCGGCGCCGAGCCGCTGCGCGTACCGCCGGAGGAGACCGGTGCGTTCATGCGGGTCGTGGAGGCGATCCGGCTGTCGCCCGACCCGGTGGCGCTGCCGGACGCGTACTGGCACACCGAGCCGGGCGCGAGCGGGCCGCGGCGGGTCGTCGACGGGATCGACGGGCTCGTCGACACGAGTGCCTATTCGCTCAGTCTGTACTCCGAACTCGACGCCCCGTGGAAGCTGCCGACCAGGGCGGAGACCCCATGAACCCGGCGCTCGTCCTGCAGTGCGCCGGCCGCCCGGTGGCCCACTACACCGCCGACCCGGACATGGCACGGGACCGGTCCCCCCGGCCCTACCTGCATCCCGTCACCACCCTGGGCGGGGTCCGTGTCACCGAACTGATGCCCGAGGACCACGCGCACCACCTCGGCGTCGGCGTGGCCGTACCCGACGTGGCGGGCCACAACTTCTGGGGCGGGCGCACCTTCGTCCGGGACAGGGGGCCGACCGCGCTCGACAACCACGGCGTGCAGCGCCACGACGGCTTCACCCGGCGCGACCCGGACGGGTTCGTGGAGGAGCTGAGCTGGACGGCCGGCGGCGTGGTCCTCCTGCGCGAACGCCGGACCGTCGCCTCGGCGGTGCTGAGCGACTCGGCCTGGGCCCTGGACTTCACCTTCGTCCTCACCGAAGTGTCGGGCCGGGCCCTGTCCATCGGCAGCCCGGCCACCAACGGACGGCCGGGCGCGGCCTACGGCGGCTTCTTCTGGCGCGCACCCAAGGAGGCGGCGGCGCCCGTCGTCTTCAGTGCGGACGCCGACGGTGAGGAGGCCGTGCACGGCTCCCGTGCCGACTGGGTCGCGCTGGCCGGCCAGGGCTGGACCCTGGTCCTCGCCGGCGCGACCGAGGAAACCCGGCGCGATCCGTGGTTCCTGCGCGCCGCGGAATACCCCGGCGTGGGCTCCTGCCTCGCCCATGACCGGCGGCTGGCCATAGCCGCCGGAGCGAAGGTCGAACGGCGGGTGACCACCGTGGTGGCCGACGGACGCCTGGGGCGGGCAGAGGCCGCGGCGCTGGCGCGCAAGGCGGTCGACGCATGAGCCGCAGCACCGCATCACCCCTGAGCACCCTCCCCCCACCACACGACAACCCCGAGAGACCCCGAGAGACCCCGAGAGAAGAGAGCCGACGATGACCAACTTCCGTGCAGGGCGGCGCAGAGCCGTCTGCGCCCTCGCCCTGACCACCGTGCTCGCCCTGACCACCACCGCCTGCGGAGACGACGGTAGCGGCGCGGCGGGCGACAAGGGCGGCGAGGGTTCGGGCAAGGGCGAGATCACCTTCTGGGACAACAACGGCGGTGTCCGCACCGACGTCTGGAAGGCGATCATCACGGACTTCGAGAAGCAGAACCCAGAGATCAAGGTGAACTACGTCGGGATCGCCTCGACGGAAGTGCAGTCCAAGTACGACACGGCCATCCAGGGCGGCGGTCTGCCGGACGTCGGCGGCATCGGAGCGGCGATGCTCGCCGGGATCGCGGCGCAGAACGCCCTGGAGCCGCTCGACGACAAAGTCGACGGCAGCGCCCTCAAGGGCAAGCTCAACGCGGGGATGGTCGAGAGCGTGAGGTCCGCGGGGGGCAAGGGCAAGCTCTTCACCGTCCCCACCTCGGCCAGCAACGGTGTCCTCTACTACCGCACCGACCTGTTCGAGGCGGCCGGCCTGGCGGCGCCCGACACCTGGTCCGCGTTCTACGCGGCGGCCGACAAGCTGACGAAGAAGGACGCGAACAAGTTCGGCTACACCATCCGCGGCGGGGCGGGCTCCGTCGCCCAGGCGCTGGACGCGATGTACGGCCAGAGCGGGATCACCAGTTTCTGGAACGGGGACAAGACCACGGTCAACGACCCCAAGAACGTGGCCGCGTTGGAGAAGTACGTGGGGCTGTTCAAGAACAACACCCCGGCAGCCGACGTCAACAACGACTTCACCAAGATGGTCGCCCAGTGGGACAGCGGCGAGATCGGCATGCTGAGCCACAACCTGGGCTCCTACAAGGACCATGTGAAGGCCCTCGGCCCGGAGAAGTTCCGGGGCGTCCCGAACCCCACGACCGACGACGGCACCCGGGTGCAGGTCTCCAATCCGGTCGACGGTCTCGCCCTGTTCTCGTCGAGCAAGAAGAAGGCGGCCGCCTGGAAGTTCATCGAGTTCGCCGCCTCGCACGCCTCCAACAGCAAGTGGAACGAGTCGGCGGGCGCGATCCCGGCCAACACCGAGGCCGCCCAGGACGCCTGGATCCAGAAGGCCGAGCCGACCAGGCTCGCCGCCGAGGTCCTCTTCAGTGGCAAGGCCACGATCGTGCAGCTGCCGTACTACCTGCCCGACTGGAACACCATCTCCAAAGCCGACAACGAGCCCGCCTTCCAGAAGGTCCTGCTCGGCAAGTCCACGTCGAAGGAGTTCCTCGACAGCCTCGCCGAGCAGCTGAACACGGCGCAGGCCGAGTGGAAGACGCAGAACAAGTGAGCCCCACCCGCCGCGGGGCGCAATGGAACACCCGGCCCGATTCCGAGGAGAGCTGAGCATGAGACACACACGGGTATGGACGGTGGGCGCCGCTGCCCTCGTCCTGAGCGTCACCGGTCCCACGTCCGCCGCGCACGCGGGCCGGGCCCCCTCCGACCCCGCACGTCAGGTACTTGCGGCCGGTGACGGCTGGGCGTCGGACGGTACGGGAACCAGCGGCGGCGCCGCGGCAGCCGCCTCCCGCGTCTTCACCGTCACCACCTGGGACGAACTCCGTGCGGCGCTCGCCGTCGCGGGCACCGAGCCGCGGATCGTCAAGGTCGTGGGCATGCTGAACGCCACCGCCGCAGGCTGCGCGGCCTTTGAGCAACCCGGGTACGGGTTCGAGGCGTACCTCGCCGCCTACGACCCCGCGGTCTGGGGATACGAATCCCCGGTCAGCGGGGAGCAGGAGGATCTGCGCGCCGCCTCCGCCAAGGCGCAGGGGACGGCCATCAAGGCGTACGTTCCCGCGAACACGACGATCGTCGGCGTCGGCAGGAACGCCGGCATCACCGGCGGCAGCCTCCAGATCCAGGGGGTCGACAACGTCGTCGTCCGCAACCTGACCGTGGAGAGCCCGCTCGACTGCTTCCCGCAGTGGGACCCGACGGACGGGGAGACGGGGGCGTGGAACTCCGAGTACGACAGCGTGGTCGTGTACGGCTCCACCCACGTGTGGATCGACCACAACACCTTCAACGACGGGGCCAGCCCGGACAGTTCCCTGCCCTCGTACTACGGTGAGCCCTACCAGCAACACGACGGCGAGCTGGACATCGTGCGCGGCGCCGACCTGGTCACCGTCTCCTGGAACGTCTTCGCCGACCACGGCAAGACCCTGATGATCGGCAACAGCGACAGCGCGGGTGCCACCGACCGCGGCAAGCTGCGTACCACCCTCCACCACAACCTCTTCGAGAACGTCGTAGAGAGGGCGCCGCGGGTCCGCTTCGGCAAGGTCGACGCGTACAACAACCACTTCGTGGTGCCCGGTCCGGAGTACTCCTACAGTTTGGGCATCGGAACCGAGTCCCAGCTCGTGGCGGAGAAGAACGCGTTCACGCTCGACGAGGGCATCCAGGCCGGCAAGATCCTCAAGAAGTGGAAGGACGCCCCGGTCACCGTTGCGGACAACTTCGTCAACAGGGCGCGGGTCGACCTGCTCGCGGTCCACAACGCCCAGTTCCCCGAGGAGATCCTGCGCGCCGACGCGGGCTGGACGCCGTCCCTGCGCACGCGCGTCGACGCGCCGCAAGCCGTGCCCGCCCTCGTCGACCGCTGCGCGGGCGCGGGCCGCCTGCGCTGACCTTCCGCCCTCGACGCGGACCGGCCCGCGAGACGCCCTTACCGGGCGAGCCGGACTTGGCCCGGCCCCGGCCCCCTTCGGCCGGCTGAAGCGCTTTCTCCCCTCAGGGAACACCCGGCGGACGCGACCGATGAGTCGCCACCGACCCGGCATCCGGCATCAGGCAGCCGGCACGGAGTTCCGCTCGGGCCGTCGACGCGTCAGGACCTGCTGTCAGACAGGCAGGTGATCGCGATCGGCCCGCCGGCGCACAGCACGTACGCATCAGACGACCTGGCATGCGGCGACGCGTGTCGCAGACGAATTGGGAGACGAGAATGGGACGAGCAGTCGCACCACGACTTTCCGCGGCGCTGGCCACCGCGGCCCTGGTGGCAGCGGGTGGCGCGGTGCTGTTGATGCCCGAGGCATCGGCGGCGACCGGCAGTGCCACCGGGTACGCGACCCAGAACGGCGGGACCACCGGAGGCGCGGGCGGACAGACCGTACGGGCCACCACCGGGACGGCGATCCACGCGGCCCTGTGCGCCCGCCCCAGCACCAGCACACCCCTCGTCATCGAGGTCGAGGGAACCATCAACCACGGCAATACCGCGAAGGTGTCGGGCACCGGCTGCAACACCGCGGACGGGGTGATCGAACTCAAGCAGATCAGCAACGTCACGATCGTCGGCGTCGGTGGTGGTGCGCTCTTCGACCAACTCGGCATCCACATACGTGAATCCAGCAACATCATCATCCAGAACGTGACCGTGCGGAACGTCAAGAAGTCGGGCTCGCCCACGTCCAACGGCGGGGACGCCATCGGCATGGAGAGCGACGTCCGCAACGTGTGGGTCGACCACGTCAGCCTGGAGGCGTCGGGCGGGGAGTCGGAAGGCTTTGACGGCCTGTTCGACATGAAGGACAACACCCAGTACGTGACCCTGTCCTACAGCACCCTGCGCAACTCGGGCCGTGGCGGCCTCGTGGGCTCCAGCGAGAGCGACCTCTCGAACGGCTTCATCACGTACCACCACAACCTGTACGAGAACATCGACTCCCGCGCGCCCCTGTTGCGTGGCGGCACGGCCCACATCTACAACAACCACTACGTGAGCCTCAACGAGTCCGGCATCAACTCCCGGGCCGGAGCACGTGCCAAGGTTGACAACAACTACTTCGAGGACTCCAAGGACGTCATCGGCACGTTCTACACGGACGCGGCCGGATACTGGCAGGTCAGCGGCAACATCTTCGACAACGTGACCTGGTCCAGCCCCGGTACCGACAACAACCCGGCCGGCCCGAACCCGCAGTCCAACACGACCGTCGCCATCCCCTACGGGTACAGCCTCGACAACGCAAGCTGCGTACCGGCCGTCGTGAGCCAGACGGCGGGCGCGAACAAGGGCCTGCGGGTGTCGGACGGCAGCTGCTCCCCGCAGACGCCGGCGCCGACCACCTCGCAGCCGGGCACCCCGACGCCCACCACCCCGGCGCCCACCACCCCCGCGCCGACTCCGACCCAGCCCGCCGGAACCAACCTCTCCATCGGCGCCGGCTCCGACGGCTCGAGCAAGGCCGACGGCACGAGTTACGGCAACGTGCGGGACGGTGACCTGAGCACCTTCTGGTCACCGGCCGGCACGGCAGGTTCCGTCTCGATCAAGTGGGGCTCCGCCACCACCGTGTCCCGGATCGCCATCCGGGAGGCGGCGGGCTCGGCGGGCGCCATCGGCACCTGGCGGGTCGTCAACGGCGACACGGGCGCGGTCCTGACGTCCGGCAGCGGGGCGGGTGCCATCACCTTCCCGGCGACCTCGTTGAAGAAGCTCACCTTCGAGATCACCGGCTCGACCGGCACGCCGAAGGTCGCCGAGTTCGAGACCTACGCGTCCTAGGGCGTGTGGTGAAAGTGCTGGTCGCAGCCATTCTTTGAGCTGCGACCAGCACGGTCGCCTCGTAGGAACGGACGGCGAGCCCGTCGTAAGGACTGGCGGTACGCGTTCAGCCAGTCCGCGGGACCGAGAACCACACGCCGAACCACTGCTCGGCACCGCGTTGCATGCCTCAAGAGCGTACCCACGTCCCCACGCCTCCGGCAGGAACATGTAGCTGAGCTCGGCCTCCCCGGCATCAGGACGGACGTGCCCCGGACGCTCCGCGCCCCGCCTGTCGAGCGTGGCAATGCCGATCATCGCCCCGTCGTGCTCGACCACGAACACGCCGGCGGCCAGTGCGTGCGGTGCGAGTTCGCGGGTCGGGGGCCGCCGCAGCCCGTCCCGGTGTGAGGGGAGCCGGCCCGTCATGCCTGCGCGTACGGGCCCTCGGTCGCCATCGTGTTCTGCATCGCCGTCAGCCTGCGGACGAAGAGGATGGCGAGCACGCCGGCAATCATGGTGACCAGGTCCGCGGCGATCCCGAGCAATCCCGCCGAGAGCAGTTCGTCCACGGTGTCGGCCGCCATGTAGATCCGGCTGAAGACGCGGCCCGCGAACGCCGCGAGGACCCAGACCACCCACCAGGACGTCAGCAGCGCGGCAGGCGCCGTGCGGTCGGAACCGTCGGGGCCGCGCTGGGTGCTGGCCCGCCAGGTCTGCCGTGCGATCTGGTAGGGCAGGAACAGGTTCCCCACGGGGACGAACCAGGCGCCGATGGCCCAGCCGCGGCCCAGGGTGAAGGCATCGGGGCGGAAGATGCCACCGTTGCTCCGCACGCGGTGGAACCAGATGATGAAGACGACGACCGTGGGCAGCATCATGAGGAACTGCAGCACTCCGGCCAGCATGGTGAGCGCGGGCGACAGGCCGAGTTCGAGATCGTCGAAGTGGGTGTTCCCCGCGAACCCCTGCAACCACGACTGCTCGTACGCGCCGGCGCCGGCGGAGAAGAGGTGCACCGCGGCCATGGCGCCGAGCAGCCAGGTCAGCGCCGTCGCGAGGCCCTTCGGGGAGCGCAGCTCGCCCTGGGGCACCGGCGCAGCCGCGAGGCCAGGCCCGCCCGGGTAGGCGTATACCTGCTGGGGGACCTGGTACGGGGCCGCGCCGGGCTGCGGGAACGACGGCTGCTGAGACTGCGGAGGCGGCGGTGAGCCGGGCGCGCTGAAGGACATGACGGTGGACCCCCCACGGGAACGGATGACAGGCGGACGGCCCCCGCCCTGCGGGCGGGTGGCCCCGGAGAAGATATGCCGGTCCCGCACCCGGAGTCCAAACAGTTTCTGCTGGTCAGAGCAGAGTCAGGGCGCCGGCCATGGCCAGGCCTCGGCTCCTGCCTGTCGTTGCGGACCACGTACGGGATCTTGAGACCACGAGCAGCCCATGGCAGGCTCATGCCGCATGATCGATGAATTCGCGAAGGACAACCTGCACGGGAGACTACGGCGGGACCGCCAGGCGCTGCTCTGGAAACTCGACGGCTTGTCCGAATACGACGCCCGCCGACCTTTGACGGCGACCGGGACCAACCTCCTCGGCCTGGTCAAACACGTGGCCACCGTCGAGGCCAGGTACTTCGGCGAGGTCTTCGACCGCCCTTCCCCGGAACCGCTGCCCCGGTGGCAGGACTCCGACGGCAGCGATCAGTGGGCGGCCGAGCACGAGACCCGCGATCAGATCGTCGGGTTCTACCGGCGCACGTGGGAACACTCGGACGCGACGATCAACGAGCTTCCCCTCGACGCCCCCGGCCACGTGCCGTGGTGGCCGGAGCCCCACGCCGACACGAACCTGTTCGCCATCATGGTCCATGTCCTCGGCGAGTCCATCCGGCATGCCGGGCACGCCGACATCCTGCGCGAGGGCCTCGACGGCCGGACCGGGTTGCGCGCCGAACACGAGCAGCAGATCGACGAGGAAGCCCGTGCGGCCTACTGCGCGAAGATCGAGCAGGCCGCCAGGTCGGCCGCACCAATCAAGGCTTAGCGGTTGTCTCACGTGACGTGATGTTCGCGCGGCATGACGTGGGTGATGTCCGATACCCAGGGGACCCCGCTCGGGCGTCGGGTGCGCCGTCGCGGGAAGCGCGCGCGTTCCGCGTGACATGCCCGTGAACCTCCGGGCGCGTCCGGATCGATCAGGAATCGAGAAGCGCGGCTCATGGAGGCGCCCCTAGCCTGCTCGTCATGGACATCACCATTCACACGACTTCCCTTCCGCACGACGACCCGGACGCGTCGCTCGCCTTCTACCGCGACGTCCTCGGCTTCGAGGTCCGCGGCGATGTCGGGCAGGGCAGGATGCGCTGGATCACGGTCGGCCCGGCCGGGCAGCCGGGTACGTCGATCCTTCTGGCGCCGCCCGCCGCCGATCCCGGCATCACCGAGGACGAGCGCCGCACGATCACCGAGATGATGGCCAAGGGCACCTACGGCTGGATCCTGCTCGCCACCCCGGACCTCGACGCCACGTTCGAGAAGGTGCAGGCCGGTGACACCGAGGTCGTCCAGGAGCCGACCGAGCAGCCGTACGGCGTCCGCGACTGCGCGTTCCGCGACCCCGCGGGCAACCTGATCCGCATCCAGGAGCTGCGCTGAGCTGTGCGGGCCTGCCCTTCCGGTCGCCCGCCGGGGTCGCGTCCGGGGTGCCTGCCGGGGCGGGGAGCCCGGGCACCCCGGACGCTCGACGACGTCGACGGAAATGGGAAGGGAAGACGAAAGACGAAGGGGAGGGTTCTCATGTGCAAGCCTGAATGGCGGCGTGCGCGCATCCAGGCGCAGCGTCTGGCCGATCTCGCGCGGCTGCGCCGCGTCCGCGACCGGATCGACAGGGAATACGCGCAGCCGCTGAACGTGGAGGCGCTCGCCCGCGATGTGAACATGTCCGCCGGGCACCTGAGTCGGCAGTTCCGGGCAGCCTACGGTGAGTCGCCGTACGCGTACCTGATGACGCGCCGCATCGAGCGGGCGACGGCGATGCTCCGGCGGGGCGACCTCAGCGTCACCGAGGTGTGCTTCGCGGTCGGCTGTGCGTCGCTGGGCACGTTCACCACCCGCTTCACCGAGCTGGTCGCCATGCCGCCCGGAGCCTTCCGGCGTCAGGCGGCGGATGCGGCGGCCGACCATGCCGATGCTGCGGATTCGGCCCGCGACGCGGGGTCGGCGATCAAGGTGGAGGGGATGCCGGCGTGCGTGGCGAAGCAAGTCTCAAGACCGGTCAGGAATCGAGAAGCCCCGGCCGCCGCTCAGCCCCTAGCGTGATGGTCATGGCAACCACCACTTCCACCGCAGCCCACATGTCCCTCGCGTCCGTCACCCTTGAGGTGGCCGACCCCGAGGCCGCCCGCCGCTTCTACAGCGCCTTCGGCGTGGACACGTACATCCATCTGCGTGCGTCCGAAGCGCACTCCACCGGATTCCGCGGCTTCACCCTGGCGCTCACGGTGTCCGGGCCGGCCACCGTCGACGGCTTCGTCGGCGCCGCCGTGGACGCCGGCGCCACGGTGCTGAAGCCCGCCGCGAAGTCGCTGTGGGGCTACGGCGGCGTCGTCCAGGCCCCGGACGGGACGATCTGGAAGATCGCGACCTCGGCGAAGAAGCACACCGGCCCCGCCACCCGCGAGATCGACGAGCTGGTGCTGCTGCTCGGCGTCGAGGACGTCAAGGCCACCAAGCAGTTCTACGTCGCCCGGGGCCTGACCGTCGCCAAGAGCTTCGGCGGCAAGTACGCCGAGTTCGCCCCCGGCACCTCCAGCCCCGTCAAGCTGGCGCTGTACAAGCGCCGCGCCCTGGCCAAGGACCTCGGCGTCCCCGCCGAGGGCTCCGGCTCGCACCGCATCGTCCTCGGCAGCACCGCCGACACCTTCACCGACCCGGACGGGTTCGCCTGGGAGGCTGCCGCGTCGGGCGCCCCCACGCTGTCCTGATTCCCGGCACACATACATCTACCGTTCAAGGAGCAAGGCATGAAAGCACACGTCAGCTCGATCCTCCTCGGTGTCCGGGACATGGACCGGGCCAAGCGGTTCTACACCGAGGGGCTTGGCTGGAAGATCCAGAGCGACTTCGGCATCTCGGTGTTCTTCGCATCGGACGGCGCCTCGCCCGTCGGCTTCTACAGCTGCGAAGGCCTGGCCGACCAGGTGGGCACGGACCAGGAAGGCAGCGGCTTCAGCGGGCTGGTCCTGACCTACGTCGTCCGCAGTGAGGCACGGGTCGAGGAGATCATGGCGGAGGCCCAGAAGGCCGGTGCCACGATCCTCAAGCCCGCAGGTGCGCTGCCGTGGGGCGGGTACGGCGGCACCTTCGCCGACCCGGACGGCTACATCTGGAGTCTCGGCTACAGCGCCCAGGGAACCGACCAGCCCTACGCCGAGTAGCCGCGATCTCTTGCCGGGCGGGCCTGATCCGCGGTGAGCCGGCAGAGCAACAGGAGCAGGAGCAGCAACAGCACAGGCCGCGGGTGTCGCGATCGGCGAGGAGGTCGAGGTCGAGCTGGAGCTCGACACCGAGCCGCGCGTCGTCGTCGAGCCTGCGGACTTCGCCCAGGCCCTGGACGACGACCCGGCCGCCCGCGCCGCCTACGACCACCTTGCGTACAGCCACAAGCGCGAGCACGTGCGCGCCAGAGAGAGCGCGAAGAAGCCCGAGACGCGCCGCCGGCGTATCGAGAAGGCCATCGCCACCCTGCGGGGCTGACTCCCGAAAGCAGGACTGCGGCAGCACTGTCCGTCACTGCTCGCGCTGGTTGGTGAGGGGCTGTTGAGAGGCGGTCGGTGATGTGAACAGTGCCTGGACGGTTTCGGTGGCCAGGTCTCTCAGCCAGGTGTGGGCGCGGTCGTCGTCGTAGCGCTTGTGCCACAGCAGGTACAGGGGGACATCGGGCAACGGGAGTGGCGGCGGCAGCGTGACCAGGCCGAGTTGTTCCCGGGCCGTGCGGGTGACCGCGTCGGGGAGGGTGACCACCAGGTCGGTGTCTAGGGCGAGTTGCAGGGCGAAGGCGGCGGTGGGTCCGGCGGCGATGACGCGTCGTTCGAGGCCGCGTGCGGTCAGGGCGTCGTCGATCTGGTCGCGCAGCCGTCCGCGTCGCGAGACGGTGAGGTGTTCGGCGGCTGCGTAGCGCTCGAGGCTCAGCGGGCCTTCGGTGAGCGGGTGGCCCGGTCGGACGGCGACGATCAGCCGGTCCCTGCCGACGAGGTGGTGGCGGATGTCGGGGAGCGTCGGAGCGCTGGAGCTCGATTCGAGGTCGATCTCACCCCGGCGCAACTCGGCGTCGTCCGTCCCGGGTTCGGCGGACAGGCGCAGCCGCACGCCGGGGGCCTGGTGGTGGACAGCGGTGATCAGGGCGGTGCCGGAAGCTGCGGTCAGGGCGTCGTGCCAGCGCACGGTGAACACCCGGTCCAGGGCCGCCAGGTCGAGTTCCTGCTGCGCGGAGAGAAGTTGGTGGGCCTGCTGCACGAGGGTGTGGACGTGGGCGCGCATCGCCAGCGCGCGGGTGGTGGGGACCATGCTGCGGCCGGTGCGGACCAGGATCTGGTCACCGGTGGCCTTGCGGATGCGGCCCAGGGAGCGGCTCATCGCCGGTGCGGTGACGTGGAGGCGTGCTGCGGCGCCGGCGACGCTGCCCTCTTCCAGCAGGGCGTCCAGGGCGGTGAGCAGGTTCAGATCCAGTTGCATGACGGTAACTCTACAAGTGACAAGCATGCACTTGTTGTTAACGATCGGGCGGCCTACCTTCGAAGTGCGGGGGCCGAGACGACCGCCCCGCTTCGATCGATGGACCGATTCCCCAGGGAGCCCGCCATGAGCACAGCCATGCCTTTCGCCGCCGGTACGACTCTCCTGTCCGACGTGACCGCCGCGGTGAAGGCCGCCGGCGTCACGCTGCGCGACCGCTACACCTCGCACGCCCGGGGGGTGAGCCTGGACGAGGTCGTCGGCGAGATCCACGCCAACGACGACGCGGTACTGGCCGTGCTGCGGGAACCGCTGCTGCGGGCCCGGCAAGGGTCGCAGTGGGCCGAGGACGAGCTGGCCGGCGGCGCGCTCCCGCCCGGGGAGTGGTGGGTCGTCGACCCTGCCGAGGGCAACATCAACCACGTGCACGGCATGGACGACTGGGCCGTCACCGCCACCCTGGTCAGCGACAACCAGCCGGTACTCACCGTCGTCCACCTGCCGCTGACCGGTGACACCTACACCGCCGTCGCCGGCGGCGGTGCCCGCCTCAATGACCGACCCCTGAAGGTGTCCGCCAAGACCGACCTGGGCGCCGCGCTCACCGGCACCGGCCAGGCCAAGCCCGGCGAGGACGAGGGCACCTTCCGGCGGATCGGTGACTCCGTCACCGCCATGCTCATCAACGGCCTGGTCGTGCGCGTGTCCGTGCCCGCCACGATGCAGCTCATCCACGTCGCCGCCGGACGCATGGACGCGTTCTGGCAGTTCTCCGACGTCCGCTCCGGCCTGGTCGCCGGCGCCCTGCTGGTCTCCGAGGCCGGAGGCACCGTCACCGACCTGGCGGGCGAACCCTGGAACACCGGCAGCCGCGACTTCCTGGCCGCCGCCCCCGGCATCCACGGCGCCGCCCTGAAGGTCCTCTCGCCGATCGCCTGACCGGACGTCTCCGCCCCTCCCCACCCCGATACCGCAAGGAGCATCACCGCATGACCAGCATCGGCATCCTGGGCGCCGGCCGCGTCGGAACCAACCTCGCCGGCAAGCTCTCCGCAGCCGGACACCACGTCACCCTCGGCAGCCGGAACCCCGAAGACACCGCGGCCCGCACCGCCGGCCTCGCCCCGCTGATCGCCTTCGCCGACCAGCGCACCACTGCCCGCACCACGGACATCGTGATCAACGCGACGCCCGGCGACAGCTCCCTGGACCGCCTCACCGACCTGCGCGCCGAACTCGCCGGCAAGATCCTCATCGACGTCTCCAACGCCACCCGCGACGCCCCTGACGGCCTGCCCGGCGACCTGTGCTTTCCCGGCAGCAGCCTCGCCGAGGGGCTCCAGGCCGCCCTCCCCGACACCCGTGTGGTCAAGACCCTCAACACCATGCTGTTCATGGTCATGACCGCCCCCGAATCCCTGGCCACCCCACCGACCGCCTTTCTCTCGGGCGACGACGAGACCGCGAAGAAGACCGTCACCGGCCTGCTCGGCGACCTGGGCTGGCAGCCCGAACGGATCGAGGACCTCGGTGACATCACCACGGCCCGCGCCACCGAGGCCATGATCCTGGCCGTGCCCCACGTCCTGCGCCGGCACGGCTTCACACCGTTCGCCGTCTCCCTCGCCCGCTGACCCGCCGCGACAGGGTCGTACTTGGCCGAACAGCGCCTGTGACCGAGGTGCCACGGCCGCCTTGTCACCACCATGCCGCCGTCTCTCCCGAGTGCCGTTTTATACAAGACCGGCCCTGGGGTACGCCCTCAGACTCATGCCGAGTTCCGCCAACCGCGTCTTCTTCTCCTCCGGCCTTTTGCCTCGTGGGCGGCCGGCGGGCGGGCGGTCGGCCGAGTCACTAGACGCACCTCCACGTCAAAGGGGACACAAGCATGCGTAGGACGAGGAATCTTGCAGGAATTGTCGGCGGTATCGCGCTGACCGGCGGTTTGCTGGTCGGGGGCGCGGGGACTGCGAGCGCGGCGGCGTCGGACTGCCCCTCGGGCTACTTCTGCGTCTGGTCCGGATCGAACTACACCGGCCAGAGGCAGCAGGTCGCCGGGACCAACGCCAGCCTGACCCAGTACGCGGTGTTCCAGAACTTCAAGTCCTGGTACAACCATGGCGCCTCCTGTGACTTCAAGGCGTACTCGGGGACCAACTACTCCGGTAGCAGCACCATCGTCGCCAAGGGGGCCAAGGGCTCCGGCAGTCAGAGCTACTACTTCAAGTCCAACAACTGGGTCAACTGCCGCTGACCAGCCCATTCGCAAGGGGCGGCGCTCGCAGGGGCGCGGGGCCATGAAGCCGCATCTCAACAGCACGGGGGAAGGTGCAGGCCGAACAGGCTTCCCGCACGGGCGGTCTCTGGCCCGTGCACGCATGAAGGCAGGGCCTTCTGGCAGCTCCGGGACGCGACGAATCGCTACCGGGCGATGCCGGGAGGCCCTGTTGTCGTTGTTGTGCGCTTGCCGCGCAGCCGTTGTGGCAGGTGGTGGGGCTGTCAGTGCCCGCACCTAGGGTGTCGACATGACCCCGTGCACCGTCGAACAGTCCTGGGCCCGCATCGAGACCTGGCTCGCGCAGCACGCTGCCCTCAGCCACGGGTTGCTCCGGCCCCCGGCCCTCCCGGAGGACATAGCGGCGGCCGAACTCCGTCTCGGAGTGACGTCCCCGCCCGACCTGAAGGACTCGCTGCTGCGCCACGACGGCGTACAGCTCCAGGACGGAACACCGACGCTGGGCTACTACGGACCGCTGTCCGGGGTCGAGGACATCGTTCGGAGCACCGAGTTCCTGCGGGACATCGGCGAGGACTTCGTCGAGGACGAGGACGAGGACGAACTCGATGAGGAGGAGCGCGACCAGTACGCGTACTGGCCCCACGAACGACTGCTGATCACCCTGGGCATCGGCCGGCAGTCCTCCGACGGACTCTTCCTCGTCTCCCGCCCCGGCCCGCACCACGGGCATGTCGGCCGGTACTTCGACGAGGACGGCCCGTCCTTCACCGCGTGGCCGGGACTGCGTCACGTCCTTGCCGATTTCGCCACGGCTCTCGAGAGCGCCACGCCCTTCAACGGGCGGATACCGCTCGCCTTCGAGGGGCGGCTGATCTGGGATGACGGCGCGACGGTCGTCCCTGATCCGCTCTCCCCGTTCGGCCTCGCCGCCGAGGTCACCGAGCCGCTGGTCCCGCCTGTGCCCGAGCCGGTCCTGCCCGCTCCGCAGCCCGACGGGGCGTACGCCGTCATCACGTTCGAAGCTCTGGCCGTGCAGGCACCGCCAGAGCAGCCGGACGTCGTGTTCGTGGCCGGCATTCCGCCCGAGGAACTCCTGGACAGGCTCGGCTGTGTGCCCGCGACCGTTCGGCCGCGCAGCCGGGAGCAGGCGCGGCTGTCGGCCGCCGCACGCTGGGCGGCGTACCGTCCGATGGCCCGGGCCGGGTGGTGCGGTGAGGGGTGGTCGTACGCCACCCAGGAGAGCGGCGAGCCCCAGTTCGGCCGTCCGGAAGTGCTGCGCCGGCTGTCACGCGGGACTCGGGTCGTGAGGCTCTCGAAGCGAGGGCCCGAGGTGCACGTCACGGTCTTCGACGACGGTGTGGAGCGGCCCGAGGCGGCCCGCCGGGTCGACTCACCGCGTGAGGACTACGTGACCGACGCCGACGGGCGGCCGGTCATGGGACCCGGCGGGCAGCAGTGGCAGCGGGTCGGCGTCGATCCCTGGCCCGGCTCGACAGCCGCGTACACCCGGCTGTTGGCCGGCCTGGCGCAGGAGTACGGCATCACATGGGACCCGGAGGGCGACGGCGACGAGCCGCTGGCGAGCGCGCTGCTCCTGCCGGTCCTCGACGACCTGAGGCCGACACGGCACCCGGTCTCCTCGGTACGCGACTTCGACCTCGAACGGCTCGTGGACCGGACGCCGCCGCAGCGGTTGCGCTCCGCGATGGCGGCGCAGCTCGCCCGGCTGGCGTCCGAGACCGGCATCGACACCTACCCGGAGATCGCGCAGGCACTGGAGCGGATCCGCCGGGACGAGCCGGTGGATCTCCCGGCCGACGGCCCCCTCGACCTGCGGATGAGGACCCTCTCGGCGGAGAGCCGGGCGGCACGGGGACTGCTGGACGAGGCCCGACAGCAAGCAGATACCGCACCGGTCACCGCGGCCGACCACACCGCGTGGGCCGTTCGGGATTCCGCGGCCGGGGCCTTGCGCGAGTTCCTGCTGCTGCCCCTGCCGGCCGCTGCCGAGACCATCCTGAGCCAACGCCTGTCCATACGCTGGCGCGACGACCTCGCCGCGGACCTGTCCGACTGAAGCCTGTCCGCACGTACGACCGTGCCTTGAGTGCCGGCCGGCTCACGGGGGCGGGACGGGACCGTAGCCGACCGAGGAGGATGATCCGATTGGTGACGTATGGCCAGCTGACTGGGTGGGCCGGCATCGGCCATGTCACGCGAGCCAGGCGGGAGGTCGTGGCCGGCTGGCGGATCCCCGCCCCCACGAGGGTGCTGCTCGTCGAGGTGGGCATTCCGGTAGCACCACGCCTGATCGAGCGAGTCGTGCTCCAGCACGAGGCCGATCCGACCCTCTTCACGTCCCGGGGACCCCTCTACCGTCTCACCGAGGCCACTGACCCCCATACGCCGGCCGAGCCGTCATCGTTCGGCCTCGAGCCGGATACCGGGGCGGTCTCCTTCGTCCTGCCGGACGGGGACGCATGGTTCGCCAACTCGAGTGTCGGCGTGTGGCTCGAGGCCCTTCACCGTTACGGCAGCCGCGTCACCGCGTCGGAGCTCCTCAACGAGCCGGACGGTCCCGAGGAGTACCTCTGCGAGAGTGCAGCGCACCCTCTGCGCCCCCGGACCGCTGTGGCGCGACGGCGAGAACCCGGCCGTCGTCCTCGAACTGGAGCGCCCGGGCACCGAACTGCCGCTGCGCGACCAGCCCGACCTCGGCCGCACGACCGTCGTCACCCTCGACTAGCCCCCTCCACGGCAGGGCCGAGGCAACCTGAGCTCCCCGATGCCCCTCCTCCCTGACGGAACGGTCAGGCGAGACACGGGGAGTCGGGGACATGAACAGCCGCACGAACAGCCGCGTGACCAGCAGCACCAGCAGGAAACGCCGCACCAGCCAGACCCGCACGATCGGCCGCACCGCGCCCGCGGCAGCCGCCGTCGTTGTCGTATGCGCCGCGGCCCTGGCGCTCGGGGCGGCGGTCGCGCCGTCCTGGGCGAGCGGGTGGGCCTCCTCGGAGCAGGTCGGCCGGGCGGGGGAACTCGTACCGGTGCTGGCCAAGGACGATCCGCAGCACCAGGCGCGCGTTCCCGAGGGGCGCCAGCTGCGCGTGGTCAAGGTGAGCAGCCCGGTCCTGGCCGAGGATTCGGAGGACAACCAGATCGGCTACAACGGCCGGTCCTACCTGGGCTGGGTACGGATCAAGGCCGACGCGCAGCCCGGAGAGTACCCGCTGTCCGTCACCTTCGACTACGTGAACCCGCACGACTCCGGCGACACCGCGGGGAGCCGCCCGTACGTCGCCGGAGGCGGCACGATCACCGTCGCGGCCGGGGGCGGGGAAGGCGAGGACGGGGACGGGGACGGCGGCGTCGCCGACCGCCCCGAGGCCTGGGCCCTGGGCGGCGCCGCGGTGGCCGCGCTCGCGACACATGGATTTCACGTCGCACGGCGCCGACGCCGTACCACCGCCGGACCGGGCCGCCTAGACTGAGACGCGGTTGATCATGTACCCGACGAGTCTGAGGAACGAAACGCATGCGCTACCTCCCCCTGGGCAGTTCAGGTCTGCAGGTCTCCGCCGTCGGCCTCGGCTGTAACAACTTCGGTGGCCGGCTCGACGCCCAGGCCACCCGCGCCGTGGTCGACGCCGCCCTGGACGCGGGCATCACCCTCCTCGACACCGCCGACATCTACGGCAACGCCGGCGGCTCCGAGGTCCACCTCGGGCAGGCCCTCAAGGGCCGCCGCGACCAGGTCGTCCTCGCCACCAAGTTCGGCTACGACGGCGTGGACATGAAGTACGGGCCGGCCGCCGGATCCCGCGGCGGCCGCGCGTACATACGGCGGGCCGTCGAGGAATCCCTGCGCCGCCTCGACACCGACCACATCGACCTCTTCCAGCTGCACAGCCCCGACCCGGCCACCCCGATCGCCGAGACCGTGGCCGCGCTCACCGAGCTCGTCGCCGAGGGCAAGGTCCGCTACATCGGCCACTCCAACCTCTCCGGCTGGCAGCTCGCCGAAGCCGCCCACGTCGCCCGCGAGACCGGAGCGGTCCCCTTCGTGTCGGCGCAGAACGAGTGGTCGCTGCTGGAGCGGTCGGTCGAGCGCGAGCTGGTCCCGGCCGCCCTGCACTACGGTGTCGGCGTGCTCCCGTACTTCCCGCTGGCCAACGGTCTGCTGACCGGCAAGATCCGCCGGGGCGCGCCCGTCCCGGCCGGCTCCCGTCTCGAAGGCCGCGACGCGTACCTCACCGACGAGCGCCTCGACGTGGTCGAAGCGCTGGCCGCGCTCGGCGAGAAGCACGAGCGGACCGTCCTCGAACTCGCCATCGGCTGGCTCTCCGCCCAGCCCGGCTGCGCCTCCGTCATCGCGGGAGCCACCTCCGCCGAGCAGGTGCGTGCCAACGCGGCCGTCGCCGACCGCCCGCTCGACGCGGAGCTGCTCGCCGAGATCGACGCCATCGCCCCGGGCGTCGGCGCGTGACGGGCGGCGGGCGGCGGCCCCTGCGCTGTGCGTTCCTCGACGACTTCCAGGACGTCGGGCGCACGGCGGCGGACTGGTCGCCGCTCGCCGGCCGTGTCGAAACGGTGAGCTTCTCCGACCACACGGACGACGAGGACGTGCTCGCCGGCCGGCTGGCCGACTTCGACATCGTGGTCACCCTGCGCGAACGCGTCCCGTTCCCGGCCTCGCTCCTCGACCGGCTGCCGCGCCTGCGCCTGCTCATCGCGTCCGGCATGCGCAACTCGGTGATCGACTACGCCGCCGCCGCACGCAACGGCGTGACCGTGTGCGGCACCGGCAGCTCCGCCACCCCGCCCGTGGAACTGACCTGGGCCCTGCTGCTGGGCCTGGCCCGCGGCCTGGTGCGGGAGAACACCGCCCTGCGCGACGGCGGCCCCTGGCAGCAGGGCGTCGGCGCGGACCTGCACGGGCAGCGGCTCGGACTGCTCGGCCTCGGCAAGATCGGCAGCCGGGTCGCCCGGGTCGGGCTCGCCTTCGGCATGGACGTGGTGGCCTGGAGCCCGAACCTCACCGAGGAACGGGCCGAAGAGGTGGGGGTCGCGCTCGCGCCGTCCAAGGAGGAGCTGCTGGCGAGCAGCGACTTCGTCTCCGTCCACCTCGCCCTCGGCGAGCGCAGCCGGGGCCTGATCGGCGCCGCCGAGCTCGCACTGATGCGGCCGACGGCCCACCTCGTCAACACCTCGCGCGCGGCGATCGTCGACCAGCACGCGCTCCTCGAAGCCCTGCACGCGGGCCGGATCGCGGGCGCGGGCCTCGACGTCTTCGACATCGAGCCGCTGCCGGCCGGGCACCCCCTGCGGAGCGCACCTCGGCTGCTCGCCACCCCGCACCTGGGGTACGTGACACGGTCCAACTACGCCACGTACTACGGCGATGCGGTCGAGGACATCCGGGCGTTCCTCGACGGCTCACCGGTGCGCGTCCTCGGCTGACAGCCGCCCCCAGTAGCCGACAGCGGTCGCGGGGCGCCGTGGAGACGCCCGCCCCGGGCGTCAGCCGGCCCCGTATCGCCTCGCCGCGAGACGGATCTCCTGTACGGCGCCCGGCTGCTCCAGCAGCATGGTGCCGGCCTCCTGCCCCTGGTGGTGGATGCGCAGCCGGGGGCCGTCGGCGAGCACGCGCAGCTCCGGCCACGGGTGCCGCCACAGCAGGACGGAACGCTCCCACAACTGCATTCCGCGGGTGGTCAGGAGGAGTTGGTACTGCGGCCCCTCGTGCGCCGCGGGCGGTGTGTGCCCGGGGTACGGGGGCCGGACGGTGTAGGTTCCGGTCACCGTCTCCCCGGGCTCCAGGACCGCGTCGCGCACGCCCTGCCGACGGCCGATCCGTGCCCCGGTCCAGGCGGCGAGCCCGGACGTGGGCAGGGCCAGGGCCGCCACCACCCACCAGGGCAGCCCCGCCTCCGTCCCCGAGCTGACGACCGCCGCCACCGCGGCGAGTGCCATCACGGCGCCGCCGGCCAGCCCCGCGCGCCGAAGCCGCCCGTCCCGGCCGCTTCCGTCCGCGCCCGATCCCTCGTTCACGCCCCGCCCCCTCATGTTCCCGGCGCCCCACGCACACCGGGGAACAGCCGTGTCTCGTACGGCCCTAGGAGACGATGTCCTTGCGCGAGAATCCCCGGAAGGCGAGGGCGAACAGCACCAGGGCGTACGATACCGACACCACCGTTCCCTTGATCATCCCGCCCCACTCCAGCTGCGGCTGCAAGGCGTCCGCCCACGCGAACTGCCAGTGCGCGGGCAGGAACTCGCGCCAGGATCCGAGCGCGGTCACGGCGTCCAGCACATTGCCGACGATCGTCAGACCGACCGCCCCGCCCACCGCGCCGAGCGGCGCGTCCGTCCGCGTGGACAGCCAGAACGCCAGCCCCGCCGTCACCAGCTGCGAGACGAAGACGAAGGCCACCGCCAGTGCGAGCCGCGGCACGGTGTCCGCGGCCGCCAGGGCCCCGCCGGCCGGGAGCTTCAGCGGCCCCCACCCGTACGCGGCCGTGCCCGCCGCCAGCGCCACCACCGGCAGCAGCACCATCGCCGCCAGGCTGAAGCCCAGCGCCACCACCAGCTTGCTCCACAGCAGCCGCATCCGTGGCACCGGCGAGGCCAGCAGGTAGCGCAGCGAGGACCAGCTCGCCTCCGATGCCACCGTGTCGCCACAGAACAGTGCCACCGGCACCACCAGCAGGAACCCGGCCGAGACGAACAGACAGGTCGCGGCGAAGTTCGCACCCGAGGCCGTGGCCGTGTCGATCAGGGTGACCCGGCCGTTCCCGCCGTCCCGGCTGCCCGGACCGCCGCCGACCGCGAACGCGATCATCAGGATGAACGGCAGGGCGGCCAGCACCCCGCCCATCACCAGCGTCCGCCGCCGGCGCCACTGCCGCAGCGCCTCCACGCGCAGCGGCAGCGTACGGCTCGCCCGGTAGCCCGGGGCCACCTCCTGTACGGCGCTCACGCCGGACCTCCGATCAGGGTGAGGAACGCGTCCTCCAGTCGCCGGTGCGGTCCCACTCCGGTGACCGGCACCTCCAGCCGTACGAGTTCGGCGATCAGCCCCGCGGCCGTCGTACCGTCGAGCCGCACGAGCAGCCCGTCGTCGCCGGCCACCACGGAACCCACTCCCTCCAGCGCCGCCACCTTCTCGAGGCCCACCGCGTCCACCGGCTCCGCCAGCGTCACCAGCAGCGTGTCCCCGCCGCCGGTGATCTCGGCGACCTCGCCCGCCGCGACCCGCTGTCCGCGGTCCATGACCACCAGGTGCGTACAGGACTGCTCCACCTCGGACAGCAGGTGGCTGGAGACGATGACCGTCCGTCCGCCGGCGGCGTAGCGGATCATCACGTCCCGCATCTCCCGGATCTGTGGCGGGTCCAGACCGTTCGTCGGCTCGTCGAGGATCAGCAGGTCCGGCATGCCGAGCATGGCCTGCGCGATCGCGAGGCGCTGGCGCATGCCCTGCGAGTACGTGCGCACCGCGCGCTCCAGCGCGTCGCCCAGTCCCGCGATCTCCAGCGCCTCCGCCATGTGCGAGTCCTCGGCCGGGCGGCCGGTGGCCTGCCAGTACAGCTCCAGGTTGGCGCGGCCCGTCAGGTGCGGCAGGAATCCCGCGCCCTCCACGAACGCCCCGACCCGCGACAGCACCGGCGCGCCGGCCCGTACCGCGTGCCCGAACACCCGGATCTCCCCGGCGTCCGGCGAGATCAGCCCCATCAGCATGCGCAGGGTGGTGGTCTTGCCGGCGCCGTTGGGCCCGAGGAGCCCCAGCACCTGCCCCTTCTCCACCCGGAACGACAGGTCCCGCACCGCGTACCGGTCCTGCGCCTTCGCGTACCGCTTCGTCAGTCCGGTGATCTCCAGGGGTACGTCGGCCAGTGCGGGGTCCGGCTGCGCCGGGCCGGGCCGCGTCCCCCCGGCCCCCCGGCCGGTCCTGCGGATGCCGAGCAGCCCCGCGGCCAGCGCCGCCGCGCCGAGCGGCAGCCACCAGGTCCAGGCGGGCAGCCCGGCCGCGGCCGTCCGCACCCCCGTCGCGACGGGAACGGCCAGGGGGCCCTCCACCGCGACCGTGTAGGCGGCGGGCGCGGCCGGGGTGGCGTAGCCGAGGTCGGTGGCGGCGACCACCAGCCGCAGCCGGTGCCCGGCCGCGGCGGAGTGGTCGATCGCGGGCAGCGCCAGCCGCACGCTCACACCCTGCTGCGCGTTCTCCACCCGCACCGGGGCGACCAGCTGGTTGGGCAGCACCTGCTGCTGCCCGTCGGGCCCCACGTCGTACACCTTGCCGAAGAGCACGGCCGAACCGTCGGCGGCGCTCGACCTCACGTTCAGGGTTACGGTCGGGGTCCCGGTGATGCGTACGTCCTCGGTCAGCGGAGCCGACTCGAACCGGGCGTTCTGCCCGGGGAAGTCCAGGGAGAACCCGGCCCCGAAGGCGGCGAGCTGCCCGCCGATGCCGGGCAGCGAGGACAGGGCCGGGGGCGCGCCGCCCGCCGGATTGGCGAAGGTCTGCTCGCGTCCCGTCAGGGCGAACTGCCGCGGACCGGAAACCAGCCCGGGGTACGTGTCGCCGCTCGCGCCGCGCAGGGTGACCTCGCCGTCGGTGGAATCGATGCCGCCGGAGCGCGTGACGCGGAACGCCGGACCGGTGTCCGCGCCCTCGTCCCCCTTCAGGTGGCGGTCGAACCAGGAGGCCACCCGGGCCTCGACCCGCTCCGCCTCGCGCACGCCTCCGTCGTGACCGCCGGCCGCCCAGTCGACGGAGACGGGCGCGCCGTTCGCCGCGATGGCCTTGGCCATGGCATCGGCCTGGTCCAGCGGGAAGAGGGAGTCGTCCTGGCCCTGCACGATGAGGGTCGGCACCTTGATCCGGTCGCCGACGGCCGAGGGGCTCCGCCGCTCCAGCAGGGCGCGCGCCTCCGGGTCGGGCTTGCCGGCCACCGCGACGCGTTCGTACATCGCGCACAGCTCGGGCTGGAAGCGTCCGCAGCCGGGAGCGGCCGAGGGGTCCGGCCGCCCGGGACGGGCCTGCTGCATCCCGCCGGACGAGCCGGTGGTGAAGAAGATGCCGGACCACAGCTTCTTGAAGACGCCGTGGGGGAAGAGGGAGTCCGCGAGGTTCCAGTAGGTGATCTGCGGAGCGATGGCGTCCACCCGCCGGTCGTACCCGGCGGCGAGCAGCGAGATCGCCCCGCCGTACGAGGCCCCGGACACGCCGACGCGTGGATCACCGGCCGCGTCGAGCTCCACCTCGGGCCGGGCCGCGAGCCAGTCGATGAGCCGGGTGACGTCCTTGACCTCGTACTCGGGGTCGTTCAGGCCGATCCGGCCCTCGGAACGGCCGAAGCCGCGCGCCGACCAGGTCATGACGGCGTACCCGTCCCGGGCGAGCCGCTCGGCCTGCTCGCGGACGTCGTCCTTGCTGCCGCCGAAGCCGTGCCCGAGGAGAACGGCGGGACGTTTTTCCGCACCGCCGCCCGCGCCCGCAGTGAAATAGGAGGTGTCGATCCCGGCACCGGGCATGGAAAGGACCTGGTCCTCACGGTGCACGGGGGGCGCGTCGCCGGACGCGAACGCGGCCGTCCACGTACCGGCGCCCGCCACGACGGCGAGCGCGGCGGCGCCCGCGAGGAGGCGGTCTCGGCGGCGCCGGGGCATTCGGAGCTTCATATGGGAACCCTAAAGGGCCGGTACCCGGGCGCCGAGCACCCACAGGCGGAACCCCAGACCTTCTCAAGGACCACGCCGGGCCCCGGGCGTACCGCACCTGCGGTACGCGCCGCCGACCTGCGCGGTACGAACGGGGGCGGGAGGATGGCCGCATGCTGCTGGCCGACGTCGCACGCGTGTCCCGGGAGGTCGCCGAGACCTCCGCCCGGTCCCGCAAGACCGCACTGCTCGCGGAGCTCTTCGCAGCCGCGCCGCCCGAGGAAGCCGCTCTGGTCATCTCCTACCTCTCCGGGCGCCTCCCGCAGGGCCGCCCGGGCATCGGCTGGCGCGCCCTCGCCCAGGAGAGCGCACCGGCGCCGGAGCCCACCCTCACCGTCCGCGCCGTCGACGCGGCCGTCTCCGAACTCGCCGCCGTCGCCGGCCCCGGCGCGGGGGCCGAGCGGCGCCGGATCGTCGACACCCTGCTGGCCGCGGCCACCGGCGCCGAGCAGGCGTTCCTGCGGAGCCTGCTGTCCGGCGAGGTACGCCAGGGCGCGCTCGACGCGGTGGCCCTGGAGGGCGTGGCCGCGGCCGCCGGGGTACCGGCCGCCGAACTGCGCCGGGCGGTGATGCTGGACGGTTCGCTGCCCCGGGTGGCGGCCGCGGTGCTCGCCGAAGGGGCGCAGGCCCTGCGCGGTGTCACCCTGCGCGTCGGCCGGCCGGTACTGCCGATGCTGGCGGGCACGGCCAAGTCGGTAGCCGAGGCACTGGCCGCACTCGGCCCGTGCGCGGTGGAGGAGAAGCTCGACGGGATCCGCGTACAGGTCCACCGCGACGGGGACGACGTACGGGTGTACACGCGCTCCCTGGACGAGATCACCGGGCGGCTCCCGGAGGTGGCGGAACTGGCCCGGTCGCTGCCGGGGGAGCGGTTCATCCTCGACGGGGAGGTCATCGGCCGAGCGGCGGACGGCCACCCCGTCCCCTTCCAGGAGATCGCGAGCCGGGTCGGCTCCCGCGTCGACGTCGAGGCCGCACGGCGCACGCTCCCGGTCGTACCCTGCTTCTTCGACCTCCTGGCCGTCGGCGAGGAGGTCCTCCTCGACCTCCCGGTGCGGGAGCGGTACGAGGCCCTGGCCGCCCTCGTGCCCGAGAACGCCCGGGTCCGGCGCCTCGCCGTGGAGGATCCGGGCGCGCAGGCGGCCGAAGCCGAGGAGTTCTGGGCCGAGACCCTGCGCCGCGGCCACGAGGGGGTCGTCGTCAAGGCACTGGACTCGGCCTACGCGGCCGGCCGCCGCGGCAAGCACTGGCTGAAGGTGAAACCGGTGCACACCCTGGACCTGGTGGTCCTCGCCGCCGAATGGGGCCACGGGCGGCGCACCGGACTGCTCTCGAACCTGCACCTCGGAGCGCGGGCCGCCGACGGCACCTACGCCATGCTCGGCAAGACCTTCAAAGGGCTCACGGACGAGATGCTGCGCTGGCAGACCGGGGCGCTGCGCGCGCTCGCCACCTCGGACGACGGCTTCACCGTGCGGGTGCGGCCCGAACTGGTGGTGGAGATCGCCTACGACGGGCTGCAGCGCTCCCCGCGCTACCCGGCCGGGGTGGCGCTGCGGTTCGCGCGGGTGCTGAGGCACCGCCCGGACAAGGACGCGGAGCAGGCCGACACGGTGGAAACGGTGCTGGGGGAGGGGCGCGAGCCCTGACCGGCGACAGGGGACCGAGGGCAGCCGGAGAGGATTTGCCTCAGAGGCAAGTGAGATTGCCAGAAAGGCAAGACTCTGGCTCAATCGGGGCATGAAACCCGGTCCCGCCCCCGGCCCCGAAGACGCGGCCGACGAGCTGCCCGCCGTGGCGCCGCAACTGCGCGAACTGCGCCGCCGCGCCGGACTCACGCTGGAGGCCGCCGCCGCACGCGCGCGGCTCTCGCCCGCCCACCTGTCCCGCCTGGAGACCGGCCGGCGCCAGCCCTCGCTGCCGCTCCTGCTCGGGCTCGCCCGCACCTACGGTACGACGGTCTCCGAGCTGCTCGGCGAGACCCCGGCCGTCGCCGATCCCATCGTACGGGCCGGTGGTCCCGGAGCCCGCGAGGCCGACGGATGGACGTACTGGCAGGCGGGCGGCTCCGGGCGCGGCATGCAGGCCCTGCGCGTGCACGTCCCTCACGGCCGCAGCCAGGGCGAGCTGGTCCGCGTACATCCCGGCGAGGAATGGCTGTACGTCCTGGACGGGCGGCTGCGGCTGCACCTGGGGGACGCCGAGCACCTGCTGGAGCCGGGTGACAGCGCGCACTTCGACTCGCTCACTCCGCACCGGATCGGCGCGGCCTCCTCCGGGGGCGCCGACCTGCTGTTCGTCCACACCCTGCTGCAGAGCAGCCTCGCCGGGCTGTGCCTCGGCGGCACGACCACCACCACGCACCACCGATAGCGGAGGAGCCGTACCCCATGTCCCAAGCCGAGAAGCCCGCGCCCACGACCGTCCGGGCCCGCTTCGAGTCCAAGTTCCCGCGCGGCCTGATCATCCGGCTGATCGCCTACCTGTTCGTCGGCCACCTCTTCGCGTTCTTCGTCTACCTCCTCTTCGTCCTGGGTGGCCAGAACCAGTAACCCGGCGGCGCGGACGAGTTCGGGCCGCGCGGCTCTGGCAACGTGAGGGCCCTGTGGCTACCCTCCGCGCATGATTTCCACGGTTGTCTGGGGTACCGGCAACGTCGGCCGTCTGGCCATCCGCGCCGTCGAGGCCCATCCCGCGCTGAAACTCTCCGCCGTCATCGTCCACAATCCAGCCAAGGCCGGCCGCGACGCGGGCGAACTCGGCGGCCTCGACCACCTGTTGGGGGTCGAGGCCACCGACGACATCGAAGCCGTCCTGGCTGCCCGCCCCCGGGCCGTGGTGTACGCCGCGTCCGGGGACATCCGGCCCGACGAGGCCCTCGCCGACATCACCCGGGCCATCCGGTCCGGCGCCGTCGTCGTCAGCCCCGCCCTCTATCCGCTCTACGACCACCGCAGCGCCCCACCGGAGTTCCGCGATCCGGTGCTCGCCGCCATCGCGGAGGGCGGCGGCTCGCTCTTCGCCTCCGGAGTCGACCCCGGCTGGGGCAACGACGTGCTCCCGCTCCTGCTCAGCGGCCTCGGCACCACCATCGACGTCATCCGCTGCCAGGAGATCTTCGACTACTCCACCTACGACCAGCCGGACTCCGTCCGCCACCTCGTCGGCATGGGCCACCCCATGGACTACGAGCCGATGATGCTCATGCCCTCGATCCCGACCATGGTGTGGGGCGGGCAGATACGGATGATGGCCCGGGCCCTCGGCGTCGAACTCGACGAGATCCGCGAGACGTCGGAGCGCCGCGCCCTCGACACCACCGTGACCACCCGGACCATGGGCGACTTCGAGGCCGGCACCCAGGGTGCGATCCGCTTCGAGGTACAGGGCATCGTCGAGGGCGAGCCCCGCATCGTCATCGAGCACGTCACCCGCATCCACGCCTCCTGCGCACCGGACTGGCCCGCGCCCCCCGACGGCGGCGACGGCGCCCACCGGGTCGTCATCGAGGGCCGGCCGCGCATCGAGGTCACCATCGAGGCCACCGACGAGGGCGAGAACCGCTCGGCCGGCGGCAACGCCACCGCCGTCGGCCGCCTCGTCGGAGCCATCGACTGGCTCACCGAGGCGCAGCCCGGACTCTACGACGCCCTCGACGTCCCGCTGCGCCCCGCCACCGGCAGACTCGGAAGGAAAAAGTCATGAGGATCGACATCCCCGAAGGCCAGCACCCGATCGAGTACGTGTGGGGCGACATGGTCCCCGGCATCGGCATGGCCGCCGCGAACTTCTCCCTGTCGGTGTACGCCCACACCACCTTGGGCCTGCGCGAGTTCGAGGCGGCCCGGCTGCGCGTCGCGCAGATCAACGGGTGCGTCTTCTGCCTCGACTGGCGCACCGAGCGGGACGGGGAGAAGGTCGAGGAGGAGTTCTCCGAGGCCGTCACCGACTGGCGCACCACCGAGCGCTTCGACGAGCGCACCCGGCTGGCGGCGGAGTACGCCGAGCGGTACACCCTGGACCACCACGGCCTCGACGACGCGTTCTGGGACCGGATGACCGCGCACTACAGCCAGTTGGAGATCGTGGAGCTGACGATGAGCATCGGGTCCTGGCTGGCCTTCGGCCGGCTCAACCACGTGCTCGGCCTCGACAGCGTGTGCGTACTGCCCGGTCACTGAGCGGGCCGCGTCGCTCCGGGCGGCGCGGAACGGGGAATGACAAGGGGCCGTTCGGTGAATCCGAACGGCCCCGGCCGCTGGGGGGAGGACGCGGCCCTACGGGAGGTCGGTTGCGATGATCTTCTCTATGTTGCGCTCGGCGAGTGCCGTGATGGTGACGAACGGGTTGACGCTGGCGTTTCCGGGGATCAGCGCTCCGTCGATCACGTACAGGCCGGTGTAGCCGTGCAGGCGGCCGTAGTTGTCGGTGGCCTTGTTCAGGACGGCGCCACCGAGCGGGTGGTAGGTGAGGGTGTCGTTCCAGATCTTGTTGCCGCCGAACAGGTCGGTCCGGTAGATCGTCCCCTCCTTCGAGTTGATCTTGTCGAAGATCGTCTTGGCCATGTTGATGGACGGCTGCTTCCAGGCGGTCTGCCAGCTCAGGTCGGCCTTGCCCGTCGCGGCGTTCCAGGTGAACTCGGCGCGGTTCGGGTTCTTCGTGATCGACAGGTAGAAGGAGGCGTAGGTCTCGATCCCGGTGGGGAGCGGCGCGACCTCGGCGAACGCGCCGCCGGCGTCCCAGTTGTCGATGCCGGAACAGGGGATGGTCGACTGGAGCTTGCCGGTCGGGTCCCACAGGTGGTTGGCGCGGCCGCACATGACGTTGCCGTTGTCGCCCCAGCCCTTGCCGACCTCGTTGTTGAGGTTCGGCAGCGCCCCGGTGGCCTTCAGCTTGACCAGGAGCTTGCTGGTGCCGACGCTGCCGGCCGCGAAGAACACCCGGTCCGCGGTCACGGTCTTGGTGGCCACGGTGTCGCCGGTGGTGTTGATCTGGTCGATGGTGACCGTGTAGCCGCCGCCCGCGGCGGGGGAGACCGAAGTGACCTTGTGCAGCGCCGAGATGGTGACCTTGCCCGTCGCCTTGGCCTGGGCGAGGTACGTCTGCACCAGCGACTTCTTGCCGTGGTTGTTGCCGTAGAGGATCTCGCCGGCCAGGGCGGACTTGGTGGCGGTGCCGGCGGCCTCCTGCTTCATGTAGTCCCAGTCGTACACGTCGGGCACGAAGGTCCACGCGAATCCGGAGCGCTGGGCGTGCTTGCGGCCGACGCGGGAGAACTGGTAACAGTCCGCGGTGTCGAACCACGCCGGGTCGATCATGCCCACACCGAGACCGGCGTTGGCCCGGGGGTAGTAGGTCGCGTACATCTCGTCGGCGTCCACCGACGGGAGGACGGCGGCGAAGTTGGCGCGCTTGGGCGTGACCGCCATGCCGCCGTTGACCAGAGAACCGCCACCGACGCCGCGGCCCTGGTAGACCGTGATGCCGGCGAAGTCCTCGGCGTCGAGGATCCCCGTGTACTTGGGGACGTCCTTGTCGATCGGGAAGCCGAGGAAGTTGCTGAGCGGCGCCTTGGTCCGGGTGCGGAGCCAGAAGGACCGGTAGTCCGGAGTGGTCACCTTCGGGAAGATCTTCCCGTCCGAGCCGGGGGTGTCCCAGGACATGCCCATCTCGATCATCTGCACGTCCACGCCGGCCTGCGCGAGGCGCAGCGCCGCGACGGAGCCCCCGTAACCGGTGCCGATGACCAGGGCCGGTACGCGGGCGCCGTCGGCTATCGGGGCGGCGGCGGGAGCGGCCTGGGCCGGGGTGATGTGGCCCGCCAGGGCCACGGCTCCCAAAATAGAACCAGTTCTACCGATGAATCCACGACGGGAAATTCCCTTCGAGCCATTTCCGGGCAGGGTATTGTCACCCATGCGAGGTTCCTCACTCTCGGTGGAATGGGAACGAGTTCTACTGCCGCGTGCATGTGAAGTCACTACATACGTCTAGGTAACTTTCGGTCAGCGTGTGGCGCGGCAGGGAGGTTCCCGGCGCCGTACCCAGCCCAGGACGAGCGCGGACGCGACCGCGGCGAAGGCGCACCAGGTGGAGGCGAATTCCAGCCGCCACAGCGCTGAGCAGGCCAGCGCCCCGGCGGCCAGCACCACGCCGAGGGTGCGCAGCCGCCGGTCCCCGGCGAGCAGCAGGGCGCCGAGCGTGGCGAACAGGTAGCCCGTCAGGACGAGCGGCATCCACGGAACATTCACGCCGTAGCCGATGGTGCGGCCCCGGATCTCGGCGGTCACCGGCCGGGTCGCGAGGCAGTACGCGAGCACCGCGGCGGTGGCGAGGCCCACGGCCACCGGCCCCCACAGCCGGCGCCGCGTCCCGGGCGCGGCCGCGAGCAGCACCCCCACCGGCACCCAGACCGGCAGCAGCGGCAGGGCGATCGCGGCCCAGGCCGTGGCCGCCGCGGAGCACCCGCCCCCGGAACTCCAGACGGCGGCCTCCACCAGCTGATGTGCGCCCAGCACCAGCGGCAGCGCGGCGATCGGCAGATCGCGGGCCCGCCGCACGCGCGCCGCGCACACGACTCCGACGGCGGCGATCACCGTGCCCGCCACCAGATCGGCCGTCGCGCTCCAGCACACGGGGATCAGCCGGACCCGACCCGGAAGTCAGCCAAGTCCCCGCTTCCCCTCCCGCGGCGGTTCGAGCGGCGGGGCCGTCACCGCGCAGTACGTGTGGCACTGCGGGTGGCACGCCTCGGTGGGCGCGGGGGAGCGTACGGTCGCCCAGGACACGGCGGCGCCGGCGATGAACGCCCCGGTGCACCAGAGCATGGCCCGCCCGAAGGCCGCGTCGAACTGGGTCGCCGAGCGGTACGACTCCGGTCCCATTCCGGACAGCAGCGGGAGCGCCGCCACCGCGAGCAGCCCGGCGACGCGCGCCGCCGCGTTGTTGATGCCGCTGGCCAGGCCGGCCCGGCCGGGATCCACCGAGGCCAGTACGGTCGACGTCAGCGGGGCGACCAGGGCCACCAGGCCCATGCCCATCACGACCATCGCGGGCAGCACGTCCCGTACGTACGAGGCCGCGGGCCCCACCCGCAGCATCAGCAGCGTCCCGGCCGCGCACAGCAGCGGCCCCACCGTGAGCGGGATGCGCGGCCCGATCCGCTCCCCGAGCTCACCCGAGCGGGCCGACAGGAGCAGCATCAGGAGGGTCGTCGGCAGCATCGCGGCCCCGGCGGCCAGCGCCGAGTAGCCGGACACCACCTGGAGCTGGAGCACCGCGAGGAAGAAGAACCCGCCGATGGCCCCGTACACGCACAGGGTGACGAGGTTGACCGCGGTGAACTGGCGGGACGCGAAGATGTCCGGCGGCACCATCGGGTCGGTCCGCCGCCGCTCCACGGAGACGAAGGCGACGGCCAGCAGGACCCCGAGCACCGCCGCGACGGTCACCGCCACCGTGCCCGACCGGGCCTCGATCAGCGCGTAGGTGACCAGCCCCAGGGCGGTCGCACCGAGTACCGCCCCGGCCACGTCGAACCGACCGTGCGCCTGCGGGTCCCGGGATTCCGGTACGTGCCGCAGCGCGACCGGCACGCACACCGCGGCCAGCGGCACGTTCAGCAGGAACACCCAGCGCCAGCCCGGCCCGTCCACCAGCCAGCCGCCGAGGAACGGTCCCACGGCCGCGCCCACCCCGCCGAACCCCGACCACAGGCCGATCGCCCGCCCCCGGTCCTCGGCGCGGATCGAGGCCTGGATCAGGGCCAGGGAGCCGGGCGCCAGCAGTGCCCCGCCGATGCCCTGCAGGGCCCGGGAGGCGATCAGCACCCCGGCGTTCGGCGCGATCCCGCACAGCAGCGAGCCCACCGCGAACCACACCACGCCCAGGACGAAGATCCGGCGCCGCCCGAAGCGGTCGCTCAGTGATCCGCCGACCAGGATCAGCCCGGCCAGGGTCAGCAGATAGGCGTTCACCGTCCACTGGAGCACCGCCAGATCGGCGTCGAGGTCCTCCCCGATGCGCGGCAGCGCCACGTTCACCACGGTCCCGTCCAGCATGGCCATGGTCGAGCCGAGCACCGTGGTCAGCAGGATCCACCGGCCGCGCGCGGACGCGATCGGGACACCGGCTCCGGACGGCTCGGCGGGCGCAGTCATGTCTTCAGGCTGGCCCGCGAGGCCGGGAAGGGCCACCGGGAGGGCGTTGTCCGAGGCCGGGGGATGGCTCGATCCGGCTCAATAGGCCCTCTTGTAATGCACATGACCTCTCCTTCACCATGACCCGCGCACGTCACGCGCACCCTTCCCGCACAACCCGCACACGGCGTACGAGGAGACAACACGTGGCCCAACGCGACAACCGGTCCTCACGAGCCTTAAGGCCCACAAGGTCGACAAGGCCCGCACGGTCCTTACGCGCGGCGCTCGCCGCCCTCACCTCGGTCCTGCTCCTCCCGCTCGGCGCGGGCGTCGCCGCGGCGTCGCAGGACCCCGGTCCCGACGCGCCGAGCGCGGCCGAGCGCAAGATCGAACCCAAGCTCCGCGCCCAGCTCGACGGCTCGGCCAAGGCCGTCTTCTGGGTGTACCTCGACAGTGCCGCCGACCTGACCGCCGCGGGGAAGCAGCAGACCCGCGCCGCCAAGGCCGAAACGGTTCTGCGGACCAAGAGGGACCATGCCGCGCGCAGCCAGGCCGGGATCGTCAAGGCCCTGGAAGGCGCCCAGGCCGAGTACACCTCGTACTGGATCGTGAACGCCGTCCGCGTCGTCGGCAGCGAGAAGCTCGCCGGGGCCCTGGCGCAGCGTCCCGAGGTCGCCCGGATCGACGCCGACGACAAGGTCGAGCTCCCCAAGCCCGCCGAGGGCAAGCGGGAGAAGGCCGCCGCCGACGCCGTCGAGTGGAACATCGACCGGATCAAGGCCCCGCAGGTCTGGGACCAGCTCGGTGTCCGCGGCGAGGGCATCGTCGTCGCCAACATCGACAGCGGCGTCGACTACACGCACCCGGCCGTGAACAACCAGTACCGCGGCAAGAAGGCGGACGGTTCGTACGACCACGCCTACAACTGGTTCGACCCTGCGGGCGTCTGCTCCACCGCGGCCCCCTGCGACAACAACGACCACGGCACCCACACGATGGGCACCATGGTCGGCGACGACGGCGGCGCCAACAAGATCGGTGTCGCCCCCGGAGCCAAGTGGATCGCCGCCAAGGGCTGCGAGTCCAACTCCTGCTCCGAGGCCTCCCTGCTCGCCTCCGGCCAGTGGATCGTGGCTCCGACCGACCTGAACGGTCAGAACCCCCGGCCCGACCTCGCCCCGCACATCGTCAACAACTCCTGGGGCGGCTCGGGCGGCGACACCTGGTACCAGGAGATCGTCAACACCTGGCGGGCCGCCGGGATCTTCCCGGCCTTCTCCAACGGCAACGCCGGCCCCGGCTGCTCCACCAGCGGCTCCCCGGGTGACTACGCGAGCTCCTACAGCTCCGGCGCCTTCGACATCAACAACGCGATCGCGTCCTTCTCCTCGCGCGGCGCGGGCCCCGGCGGCATCATCAAGCCGAACATCGCCGCCCCCGGCGTGAACGTCCGCTCCTCCGTACCCGGCGGCGGATACGAGGCCTTCTCCGGCACCTCCATGGCCTCCCCGCACACCGCGGCCGCCGTGGCCCTGCTCTGGTCCGCCGCGCCCGCCCTCGAAGGTGACGTCGCGCAGACCGAATCGCTCCTGGACGGCACCGCCCAGGACACCGACAGCAGCCAGTGCGGCGGCACGCCCGCCGACAACAACGTCTTCGGCGAGGGCAAGCTCGACGTCCTCGCCGCCGTGAACGCCGCCCCGCGCGGGGCGATCGGCGCCCTCGGCGGCGTCGTCCGCTCCGGTGACCAGCCGCTCGCGGGCGTGAAGATCACGGCCGACGGCCCGATCGACCGCACCGCGACCACGGCCGCCGACGGCAGCTACGCCTTCCCGTCCCTCTCCGCGGGCGACTACACGCTGACCGCCGCCAAGTTCGGCTACGGGCAGCAGACCGCGTCGGCCACGGTGACCGAGAACGCCACCGCCACCGGCGACTTCACCCTCACCCAGGCACCCTCCGGCAAGCTCACCGGCACCGTCTCCTCGGCCGCGGGACCCGCCGCCGGCGCCTCCGTCGCCATCGCGGACACCCCGGTGACCGCGACCGCCGACGCGCAGGGCCGCTTCGAGGTCACCCTGCCGCACGGCACGTACGACGTGAGCGCCACCCACGCCTCGCGCTGCCTCACCGGCGGCACCGCGAAGGTCACCGTCGCCGGCGACGCCACCGTCGCGGTGAACCTCCCCGAGCGCACCGACGGGTACGGCTACGCCTGCGCCACGGCCGGCGACCGCCCGTACGCCGAGGGGAGCCGGCAGCTCGCGCTGACCGGCGACAACACCACCGAGCGCGTCGACCTGCCGTTCCCGCTGCCGCTGTACGGCAAGACGTACGGCCAGGCCTGGATCGGCACGAACGGCACGGTCAGCTTCGGCGGCAACAACACCGGTGACATCAACGGGGACCTCCCGAGCACGGCCACGCCCAACGCGGCCCTGTACCCGTTCTGGGACGACCTGGTCGTCGGCGCCGCGGGCAGCGGCTCGGGCGTCTTCACCGCCGTCACCGGCACCGCCCCGCACCGCAGTTACGTGATCGAGTGGCGCCAGGTGTCCCACTGGTCCGCGCAGGCCGACAAGTTCTCCTTCTCGGCGTCGATCGGCGAGGACGGCACCGTCTCCTACTCCTACAAGGGGACCGGCGGCACCGGCATCAAGGGCGGCTCCACGGCCACGGTCGGCGTCGAGAACGCGGCCGGCACCGACGCCTTCAAGTACTCCTTCAACACCGCGGTCATCACGGACGGCCTGTCCATCGCCTTCCGGACCACCAAGAGCGGTGTGGTGGCGGGCCGGGTGCTCGACGCCAACGACGGCAACGGCGTCGCGGGCGCCACGGTCACCGTCGGCACCGGCGACACGGCGGTGTCGGCGACCACCGCGGCGGACGGCGGATACGTCGTCCAGAGCCCGTCGGGCTCGCTCCCCGTCTCGCTGGCGGCGCCCCAGTACGAGTCCGCCACGGCGACGGTGAACGTCAAGGCCGCCGACGTCACGGCGGTGACGCAGTCCCTGCGCACCGGCAAGGTGACGGCGTCCAAGCCGTCCGTGGAGATCGTGCTCCCGGCGAACCAGAAGCGCACGCGGACCCTGGACCTGACGAACCCGGGCCTCGGCACCGCGTTCACGGTCTCCGAGGACGCGGCCTGGCTGACGGCCACCCCGGCCGGCGGCGACCTCCCGACGGGCGGGAAGATCCCGCTCGCCCTGTCGGTGGACACGACCGGGCTCACCCCCGGGACGGTCCTCACCGCGGACGTGAAGATCACCTCGGCGAGCGGCCGGACCCCGGTCCTCACCGTCCCCGTCAAGGCCGTCGTCCCGCGCTACCAGGTCGCCCTGGACGCGGGCTCCACCGGCGCGAGCACGGACAGCCTGGGCGACGCCTGGTCCCCGGACCGGAAGTACACGACAGGCTCGTACGGCTACCAGGGCAACGGCTCGGTCGAGTCCACCAGCCGCACGATCGCGGGCACGGACGAGCAGCGGCTCTTCCGCAACGCCCGTGAGGGCATGTACGAGTACCGCTTCGACAACGTGCCGAACGGCACCTACACGGTGGAGCTGGGCTTCGCGGAGCTCTCCTCCACCAAGCCGAACAAGCGCGTCTTCGACGTCCTGGCCGAAGGCAACCAGGTCCTGCCCTCCCTGGACATCTCCCTGGAGGCGGGCACGTACAAGGCCCTGACCCGTCAGTACACGGTCACGGTCACGGACGGCGTCCTCAACATCCGCTTCGTCACGCACAACGGATTCGGCAAGCCCCTGCTGAACTCCCTGCGCGTGACCGACCGCCCCGACAAGGGCTGACGCGCTGAGGGGCGGGGCGCTCACGGGCGCCCCGCCCCTTCGCGTCCCCCGCCCCTTCGCGTCCCCCGCCCTTTCGCGTCCCCCGCCCCATTCGGGTGGCGGGAGACGCTAATGCGCCACGACGTGCCGGGAGGCCGGGCCGGGCTCGATAACGTGAGGGACCATGACGCTCCTGAGCGACCAGGCAGACGACATCCGGGCTCTCGTCGAGTCCGCCGATCCCGGGGCGGTCTGGGCCGTCGGCGGCGCCGAGGGCGCCCACGCGGGGTCCGACTCCGCGGGCGCGGACACCGGGAACGGCCGGGGCACGGGCTTCGACGTCGGCGGGCTCACCGCCGTCCTCGCGCTCTGGCCGGTCGTGGGGACCCTCGTCGACGAGGGCGCGATCCACCTGCACACCCCGCTCACCGCCTACGGGGACGAGGCCTCCGCCGGCGCCCCCGCCGGGACCACCGCGCACCACCTGCTCACCCGCCCCGGGGGGACCGCCCTCCTCACCCGCCTCGCCGAACACGTCTGCGGCAGCTCCCTCGCCGACCTCGCGGCCACCCGGGTCTGGCACCCCCTCGACATGGCCGGGACCCGGTTCGCCGACGGCACCCTCCGCGCGCCCCTCGCCGACCTCGTCCGCTTCCTGCGCCGCCTCCTCGCGCCGGCGGACACCGGCGGCCCCCCGGACACCGCCCGCGGCATCACCCGCGCCTGGACCAGCGAGTCCCTCCGCATCCGCACCGGCGAACTCACCCCCGCCCGCGGCCTCCTCTGGCACCCCGCCCCGCACGGCGTCTGGGCCCACCACGCCCCGCAGGACGGCGGCCCCGCGCTGTGGGTCTCCCCGCGCCACGGCCGCTGGGCGGTCCTCCTCCCGACCGGTGGCAGCAGCCCGCTGCGCACCAGCTTCCGCGAGGCCGTGTTCGCCCCAACTCCGCCCAGGTGACGGCCTGTTGTATGCGATGCTGGGTGCCGCCCCACCAGGAGGTCCCGGCCACATGAAGAAGACCCGCCCGCGCGACCGCGACGTGCCCGGGCCACCGCCCACCCCGTGGGACGAGATCGCGCCAGGTCTGTGGATGGGCGGGCACTACTGGACCGACCCGGCGGGGGAGCTGCGGCCCGCCGTGGTGGCCGACGAGTTCGACCTCGTCATCAGCCTCTTCACCCGCACCGGGCACGGCCCCGGCCCGCGCGCCGAGCACGTCGTGGCGCAGATGCCCGACGCCGAACTCACCGCGGACCAGCTCCGCACCGTCCAGCGCCTCGCGCGCACCGCAGGACTCGCCCTCGACAGCGGCCTCACCACACTGGTCCGCTGCCACTCGGGTTACAACCGGTCCGGCCTCGTCGTCGCCCAGTGCCTCGTCGACCGGGGCCTGGCACCCGCCGAGGCCATCGCGCTCGTACGGCGCCGCCGCTCCCCGTGGGCCCTGCACAACGAGACCTTCACCTCCTACCTCACCGCCGGACTCGACGCCGCGGCGCTGCTCGTCGGGCTGGACCCCCTGGCGTAGTCGGGGCGCGGAGTGCGCAGGCGGGACGTACGGTGATGCCGACGTCACCGACCGTTGTCGGTCCGGCTGCGGAGGTACACGGATGCGTACGGTCCAAGGGGTCGCCCTGGACGGGCTCAGGGCCCGGGTTCGGGCCCTCGCCGAGCGGACCGGGCTGCCGGTCCGCTCGGCTCCGGGCACCGTCCGGGTCACCGCGGCGCCCGCCCGCCGCCGCACCGAGCGCGTCGGTCGGTCGCCCCGGGGCGGGACCCCGCCCGCGGACCGGGGGCCGGCCGGGAAGGGGCTCGGCGCGGAAACCGCCGACCGGCGGACATCCGTAAAAGAATCGTTTCGGCATCCGGCCGCCGCCCCCGTCGCCCTCGGCGTCCTCCGCTCCCTCCTGCACGGCCTCGCCCCCACGGGCCCGCGCCGCAGCCCGGGCGCGGTGCGGGCCTCCGCCGCCGCGCTGCGCGCCCTGCGCGCCCGGCACGGCGACGCCCCCGCCCTCGTACGCACCCGCTCCGGCCGGACGGTCCTCGTCCTCCTCGACCCGCAGGACCTGCGCCGCTTCTACGAGGAACCCGTCAGCGTCCTCGCGGCCGACCCGCCGGAGAAGTGCCGGGGCATGGAGGCGGCGGAGCCCGCCGGGACCGGCTGCTCCCGCGCCGAACTGCGCACCGAACGGCGGCAGGTCAGCGCCGAGGTACTGGGCGCGGGCCTGCCCGTGCACCCCTCCTGCGAGCCCTTCCTGGCGGCCGTCGCCGAAGAGGCCCGGCACCTGACCGCCACCGGCACCCTCGACCTGGCCCGCGCCCGGCACGCCGTGAACCGGGCCGCCCGGCGGATCGTGCTCGGCGACGCGGCGGCCGCGGACGAGGAGCTCGCCGGCTGGCTCACCCAACTGCGCGCCGAGGGCAAGGGGCTGCGCGGCGGCCGGGTGCGCACCGCCCGCACCACCCGCTCGGTGCGGGACAAGGCCCACGCCCGCATCCAGGAGTACGCCCGCCACGCCGACGGCGGCACCCTCGTCGGGCGGGCCGCCCGCCACGACGACCCCACCGGCACCCTGGACCCCGTCGCCGAGGCCGAGCACTGGCTGCTGGCCATGGGCGCCGTCCCCGACACACTGCTGCGCACCCTGCTGCTGCTCGGAGCGCACCCCGCGGAGCAGGACGCGGCCGCGGCGGAGGCGACCGCCGAGAGCGCCGCCGGCCCGGGCCGGGGCGAACTGCCCCGGCTGCGGGCCTGCGTACGGGAGTCCCTGCGGCTGTACCCGGTGGTGCCCGACCTGATCCGCGTCACCCGGGCCGAGACCGAATGGCGGGGCGTGCGCTACCCGGCCGGCACCTCGGTGCTGCTGCCGGCCGCGTTCCACCAGCGCGACCCCGAACGGGTACCGGCGGCGCACGTGTTCGTGCCGGGCCGGTGGAAGAACCCGCGCGCGGACCAGGACATCCGGATGGCGCCCTTCAGCCATGGCGGCGGCCGCTGCCCGGGCGACCAGCTCGGCCTGATGATCACGGCCGCGCTCTGCGCCGAGGTGCTGCGGAGCCATCGGATCCGGTCCACCCGGCCGGTCCTGGACCCGGTGGGACCGCTGCCCACGGCGCTCGACCCGCGCGGCATCCGGCTCACCCTCGCCCGACGCTGACGGCGCGCACCCGTCGCCGCGGCTGCTTCCGCCGCCGCTGCCGCCGCTGCCCGACCCCGCTCGCCGCGCGCCCCGCCCGTCCCGCCAGCTCGCCGAACCTGCCGCCCGCTGACCGAAGTTGCCGCCGGTTCACCGAACCGGCGGAAGCCCGCCGCACGTGCCGAAGCCTGCCGAACCCCCACGAGGATCCCATGCCCGACGCCGCGACCTCCGCGTCCACCGACCCGGACGTCGACCTGCTCGACGCCCCGTGCCGCGCCCTTGCCGAGGCCGCCGACGCGGTCGGCGAGGCCGCCCGCCACGCCTCCGGCCTGGCCCTCGGCGCCCGCCTGCCCGCGGCCGCCCTCGCCCGCGGCAGCGCCCGGCGGGGCTGGCGCACCCTGCTCCGTACGCTGACCGACCCGGCGGGCCTCGGCTGGGCCCCGCGCGGCCGGGGCGTGGCCCGGGCCGGCCGGCTCGCCGGCATCCTGGTGAGCCGGGAGAGCCTCGCCATCAGCATCGCCGTCTGCGGACTCAAGGCCCGGATCCGGGCCGCGAGCGCGGGCCGCCCCGAACTCCTGGACGATCCGGGCGCGGCGGCGGTCCTGCGGGCCGTCGGGGCGGGCCGGCAGGCGGAGGCCGTCCGCCTGTTCCGCACGATCATGCGCGACCAGGGCGCCGAGCACGCCTTCGCCCTGCTGGCCCCGTCCTTCGCCGACATCCTCGCCTGGAAGGCGCTGACCGACGCCAACCCCTTCAACGACCACGCCGGCTGGCAGGTCGCCACCGGCCGGGCCGAGACCGCCGAACCGCTGCTGGGGCTCGGCGCCGCCTTCTGGGCGCTCTGCGACCGTGGCCAGGGCCTGCCCGAACGGCCCCCGGCGGGGCGCACGCCCGCCCGCGGCCCGGCCCGGCGCCGGGTCACGGCCCGGCCGCCGCGGCCGGCGCCGCGACCGCCGGCCGGAGACCTGCGCGGCCACGCCGCCGCCCTGCGCACGCACGCGGCCCGGCTGAGCGCGGCCGCCGCCTCGCCGGACTGGCACGGTCCGCAGACCGAGGCCCTGCGCGCCGAAGTCGCGAACCTCGCGGCCCGTTGCGAGAGGGCGGCGGACGGCCTCGCGCTCGCCGCCGCCCAACTGCAGGGCCGGCTCCCCGTGCGGCTACACCACCAGTGACAGCAGCAGGACGAAGCCCAGGCCCACCACCGAGATGATCGTCTCCATCACCGACCAGGTCTTGATGGTCTGCCCGACGGTCATCCCGAAGTACTCCTTGACCATCCAGAAGCCGGCGTCGTTGACGTGGCTGAAGAACAGCGAGCCCGACCCGATGGCGAGGACCAGCAGAGCGGTCTCCGTGGTGGACATGCCGGCCGCGAGCGGGGCCACGAGGCCGGCCGCCGAGATGGTGGCCACCGTCGCCGAACCCGTCGCCAGGCGGATGGCCACGGCGATGAGCCAGGCCAGGAGCAGGGTCGGGATGGCCCAGCCCTTCGACAGGTCGAGGATCATCTGGCCCACGCCCACGTCGATGAGGGTCTGCTTGAAGCCGCCGCCGGCGCCCACGATCAGCAGGATGCCCGCGATCGGGCCGAGGGACTTCTCCACCGTGGCCGACAGCTGCCCCTTGGTGAAGCCGGCCGCCCGGCCGAGGGTGAACATGCCCACCAGTACGGCGGCGAGCAGCGCGATCAGCGGGGAGCCCGCGACGTCGGTCACGCGCTGCACCGGGTTGGCGGGGTCGTTGACCACGATGTCGACCAGGGCCTTGACCAGCATCAGGGCCACCGGCAGCAGCACGGTGAAGACCGTTGCCCCGAACCGCGGGCGGTGCTCCAGGTCGGCCGAGGGGCGCTCCGTGATCATGCGCTCCGGCGCCGGTATGTCCACCCAACGCGCCGCGTACCGCGAGAAGAGCGGTCCGGCGATGATCACGGTCGGGATCGCGACGACCACACCCAGCGCGAGCGTGACCCCCAGGTTCGCGTGCAACGCGTCGATGGCGACGAGGGGTCCGGGGTGCGGCGGTATCAGCCCGTGCATCACGGAGAGGCCGGCCAGCGCCGGGATGCCGATCCGCATCAGGGAGTAGTTCCCCCGCTTGGCCACCAGCAGTACCACCGGGATCAGCAGCACGATGCCGACCTCGAAGAAGAGCGGCAGCCCGATCACCGAGGCGATCAGCACCATCGCCCAGGGCATGGCCCGGCCCTTGGCGCGGGCGAGGATCGTGTCCACGATCTCGTCCGCGCCGCCCGAGTCCGCCAACAGCCGGCCGAGGATCGCGCCGAGGGCGATCAGTACGCCGACGCCCGCGACCGTGGCGCCGAGTCCGGCGGTGAAACTGGCGATGGTCTTGGCCAACGGCGCGCCCGCGAAGACCCCGAGGGCCAGCGAGCCGACCGTGAGGGCGAGGAAGGCGTGCAGCTTGAGGCGGGTGATGAGCAGGACGATGACGGCGATGCCCGCGAGGACGGCGATGCCCAGCTGGGTGTTCCCGGCCGAGGTGATCGGACCGGTGCCGGCCGCTGCCAGTGTCTCGACGCTGAGACTGGTCACGGTGACGTTTCTTCCTTCGTTCCGGTGAGTGGTTCTCGGATGTGCGCTGTCCGGCTGTGCCGTGGCAGGCCGTGGCAGGCCGTGGCAGGCCGTGGCAGGTCGTGTCAGGCCGCGTCAGGCCGTTTCGAGCCGGCGCAGGGCTGCCAGGGCTGCCAGGGCACGTTCGGTGATCTCTTCGGGGGACCCGGACACCTCGACGACGACGCCCGCTTCGTCGTCCTGGAGCGGCTCCAGGGTGGCGAACTGCGAGTCCAGCAGGGTGGTGGGCATGAAGTGGCCCTTGCGGGCCGCCATCCGCTCCTCGATCAGCGGGCGTTCCCCGGTGAGGTGGACGAACACCGCTCCGGGGGCCGCGGTCCGCAGCCGGTCGCGGTAGGCGCGCTTGAGGGAGGAGGCGGCGACCACGCCGCCGCGCAAGCCGGCGCAGTTGCGGATCCACTGGCCGATGGCGTCGAGCCACGGCCACCGGTCCGCGTCGTCCAGGGGGGTGCCGGCCGACATCTTGGCGACGTTCGCCGCCGGGTGGAACGCATCGCCCTCCGCGTACGGAAGGCCGAGCGCCGTCGCGAGCAGTCGGCCCACGGTCGTCTTGCCCGTGCCGGCCACGCCCATCACCACAATGACGCGCTGGGTGCTCACGCCTACCTCGCTGTCCTCGTCGACATCGGTTCGTGCGGCACCACTGAAGCGCATTAAGTAGTACTTATTCAAGAGTGGAGTGGCATACATCGCATCTTTGGCCGACGGGGGTGTGACCGTACGCTTACGCCATGACCACCGAAGGCAGTCCTGGGCAGGGGCTCCACTCCCACGTGCTGGACACCCTCGGCCTCGCGATCACGGCGGGGGAGTACCCGCCGGGCAGCGTCCTGCGCACGGACGAGATCGCCCAACGCTTCGACGCCTCCCGCACGGTGGTACGGGAGGTCGTCCGCGTCCTGGAGTCCATGCACCTGGTCGAATCCCGCCGCCGGGTCGGCGTCACGGTCCGCCCCACCGACCAGTGGAACGTCTACGACCCGCGCGTGATCCGCTGGCGGCTGGCGGGCACCGACCGGCCCCGGCAGCTGCGTTCCCTCACGGTGCTGCGCTCGGCGATCGAGCCGGTCGCGGCGGGGCTCGCCGCGACCCTGGCCACCCCCGAGCAGTGCGCCGAACTCACGGAAGCGGCCCTCGGGATGGTCCGCACCTCGCGGGGCCACCAGCTCGAGGGCTACCTGCACCACGACATCGCGTTCCACCGCGTCGTGCTGAACGCCTCCGGCAACGAGATGTTCGCCCGGCTCGGGGACGTGGTCGCGGAGGTCCTGACCGGACGCACCGAACACGCGGTGATGTTCCACGACCCCGACCCGGCGGCCGTCACCCTCCACGTCCAGGTGGCCGAGGCGGTACGGGAGGGAGACGCGGCCCGCGCCGAGGCACTGACCCGGCAGATCGCGGTGGGCGCGCTGGAGGAACTGGACGTACTGGCCCCCTAGGGGGCCCGGCGGGTCCGCTCACTCGGCGCTGAGTCGCCCGCCCATCCACTCCAGGGCCGGGGGAATCTCACGGTTCCACGTGTTGAAGCTGTGTCCTCCGCGGTCGAGCGTGATCGACGAGACGCGGGCCGGATCCTTCACGGCCTTGATGAACTGCTGGGTCGGCTTGTAGTTCGCCTCACCCTGCAGGGAGGTCGTCACGAGGAACGAGGACGCGGCCTGCGGCCGGTTGGCGAGGTGCCACAGCAGGTCGGATCGTTTCTCCTCGTCCTTGTCGCCGTGGAAGAGATCGCCGGAGTCCTGGTCGATCTCCGGCTTGTAGTCCGCCGAGAGGCCCACCCCGGCCGCGTAGGTCTCCGGATGCTGCACCGTCATCTTCAGGGCGCAGTAGCCGCCGGTGGAGTCGCCGATGATGCCCCAGTTCCGCGCCGAGCCGCCGACGCGGTACGTGCTCGACACGGCCTTGGTGACGTCCGCACCGAAGAAGGTCTCGCTCTGCGGGCCGCCGCCCCGGACGTCGACGCACTGGGTGTTCTCGGCCGAGACGGTGGGCCGCATCATCACCAGGATCATCGGCTGCGCCTTCTTCTCCTTGGCGAGGGTCCAGGCCGTCTTCGGGTACCGCAGCCCCTTCAGCAGGTTCTCCGCCGTGCCCGGGTAACCCGTCAGGACCACGGCCGCGGGGAACTTCCGCTGCTCGTTGCCCTTCTGGAAGTACTCGGGCGGCAGGTACACGTAGGCCTGGCCGGCTCTCCCGGAGCGCTCGCCGTGCAGGTTCACCTTCTCGATCACACCGCTCACCAGTGGATTCCCACCACCGGGCACGCCCGGAGCCTGGCGTCCCAGCACCTCCACGGCCACCCCCGGGCGCACGGCCTCCTGGCGCGCCCGCCCGGCCAGGTCCGCCCAGGAACCGTAGATCAGCAGGCTGCGGTTGGCCGCGAGCGCGACCGACGCGAACAGGAACACCTGCACGAGGACGAGCAGTCCCGCGCGCCCCGCCACCCGTGACCGGCTCCCACGGGCCAGCCGGGGCCAGAGCCACACCGTGGCCGCGAACGTCAGTGCCGTGCCGAGCACGACACACAGCAGGAGCGCACTACTTGTCAGACCCATGGAACAGCGGAACCCTCTACGACGTCTCGATCTGGACGCACCGGTCCAGAGCACCGCCAACCGGTGCGCACCAGGCTAGAGAGGCTCCGGAGCAGAAACGTTCCACTGAATGTCCGCGCGCCCGCAAGATCGTCCTGTCGCGCAGGAGCCCGCAGGGAGAGTCAGCCGCAGCCGCATCCGCCGCACCCGCCACATCCCCCACCGCAGCCTCCGCCGCAGCCACCCGTCGTGGAGTCCGATCTCTTCGACTCCGCGCGCTCCCGCTCCCGTTCGCGCCTTCTCTCCTCGGCCAGGCGCGCCGCCTCCCGGACGGCCTCGCGGTACGAGCGCCCGGCCGGCTTCCAGCCGCGCAGCCCGTGCCGGCGGCGCGGGAGCAGCGAGGTGGCGGTGACGTACGGGACGAGGCGGGTGCCGCCCTCGTAGACGGCGCTCTCCAGGACGACCTCGGCCCCCTCGTGCACGGCTCCGTACAGGACCGCCTCGAAGGGTTCCGCGTGGGCGTCGACGTCGTGGTGGGCCGTGCGCAGGGTCCGTTCCGAGCCGGAGAGGAGGACCCGCCGTCCGGTCAGGATGTCCCGGGCCCGTGCCCGGTATCCGATCAGGGGCGGGCCGGCCGGGGTGTCGGCGTCCGGGTGGAGCCAGTGGTGTCCCGACCGGGAGATCCGTACGCCGACCAGGAGCGCGGGCTGCGGCCGGCCGTTCAGGCGGCGCGCGGCCAGGCGGCGGGCCAGGCCCCGGCCGAGCGCGGTCGTACCGGGCGGCAGGAGGACCAGGGCGAGCATCTGCAAGGCCCACGGGTCGTACGGGTGCGCGCTGCCCGAGGCGCGCCCTTCGAGGAGGGCGCCGCAGGCGAGGGCCGCGGCGGCCCCGAGGCAGCACGCGGAGCCGATGGCGATCCCCGTCAGTCCGCGGCGCCGGTGTGCGGCGGGCAGCGGGTCCGGCAGCGGGAAACGGGCGGGTCCGGCTGCGGCGAGGGCGAGTTGGCGCTGGCGTCGGCGGGCATGGAGCCGGGCCAGCGCCCCGGTGAACGCCCATGCGGCGAGGGCGAGGACCAGGCCGTGGCCCAGCGCGCCCGCCGCGTCGGTGGCGGCGGGGAGCGCGCGGGCGGCGTCCACCGCGATGACGGGCGAGGCCACCAGGGTGGCCACCGGTAAGGAGCGGAACCAGAACGGCAGGGCGATCAGCAGGACGCGCATGGCGTAGCCCCGCCAGTCCTCTCCGCGGGTGGGCTCGGCGTCGCCGAGCGCCGTCAGCACGATCGAGAGGACGACCAGGCCGCCGAGGAGCCGGCCTCCGGCGACGGGAGCGAACGCCGCCGGGACGCGGGCGCGGAGCCAGCGCCGGGCGTCGCCGACGCCCCACGCCACGACCCCGCCCTCCGGTATCCCGGCGGTCGGCAGGTGCTTGACGTAGTCGGTCACGGCGCCAGTATGGGAGCGCCGTGCCGCGGCCCAGAAGGGGCGGCCGCGGCACGGAATCGCTACGGCCGCTTCCGGGCCGGCGCCGGGGGCGGGGCGGGCTCGGAACCGCAGCCCCACCCCGCCCCCGCCCCCGGGTCAGGCGTCGAGCACGGCGAGTTCCAGCTCGTCGAGGCGCTCCGGCTCCGCGACGATGTCGATCTCGGTGATCAGGCCGTCCTCGACGGTGAAGCGGAGTACCAGGAACAGTCGTCCCAGCGGGGCCATCGCGAGGCCGACCACACCGTTGACCAGGGCGGGTTGTGTGGACTGCGCGCGCTGCATGGCGGCCATCGCACCCGTGGCGACCGTGACGGCGCCGGTGAAGAAGAGGGGGGCGGGGGTGGGGCCGACGGCCTTGTCGGCGCGGAGCAGCACGTCGGGGTGGAGCAGCGAGACCAGCGCGTCGAAGCTGCCGCCACGGGTGGCGGCCAGGAAGGCCTCCACGACACGGCGCTGGCGGGCGAGATCGGTCTCGGACACGAGCGGGACCCCCTTGACCCGGCGGCGGGCGCGGCTCGCGAGCTGGCGGGTCGCGGCCGGGGTCTTTTCGATCAGCGGGGCGATCTCGTCGAAGGGCACGGCGAACAGGTCGTGCAGCACGAACGCCAGCCGCTCGGCCGGCGCGAGGGTGTCGAGCACCACCAGCAGGGCCAGTCCGACCGAGTCGGCGAGTACGGCCTCCTGCTCGGGGTCGACCGTGTCCTCACGGCTGACGACGGGGTCGGTGGGATAGGCCTCGATGGAGTCCTCGCGCCGGGACTCGCGCGAGCGCAGCATGTTCAGGCACACGCGCGACACGACCGTGGTCAGCCAGCCGCCGAGGTTCTCGACCTCGCTGATGTCGGACCGGTCGAAGCGTAGCCATGTCTCCTGCACGGCGTCCTCGGCCTCCGCGAGCGAGCCGAGCATCCGGTAGGACACCGCTCTCAGATGAGATCGGTGCTCTTCGAACTGCTCGGTCAAGCCGGAACGGTCGTCCACGGGTCACCTTCCTTCCTCACAGCCCTCACGGCCCTCACAGCGGATCCTCAAAATAGATCATGAAGAAAACGACGGTGTGAGGGGGGAGTTGGGTCCGGGGCCGGGTGCTGCCCCGACGGGACCGGCCGGTCCCGTCGGGGCGAGCGGCGGCTCCCGCCCCGGCTGCTGGATAATGGCGCCGGACAGCAGAAGCACCGGAGACGCCGGGGACACGTGGTGGCCCGGCAGGAGAGGGAGCCCCCGATGGAAGCGCAGCACTTCGAGCGGATCACCGCGTTCATCGAGGCACGGCTCACCCCGCTGTTCGACGCCGAGACGGGCAGCGAGTACGGCTTCGGCATGGACGACACCTCCCGTGCGCTGCGCGCCCTGCGCAACTCCGTCCTGGAGGCGTCCGCCGTCAAGGGCCTCATCGAACAGCGGGCGACGGCCGAGCCGGCCACGCGCCGCGTCATCGACCAGTCGGTCGAGCACAACTGGGACGTGCTGCGCGGCATCGCCCGCCAGTGGGAGGACCACGCCGACTTCCGCCACGAGTTCAAACACCACGCCTGGGAGCTCGACCACCACCACGCCGCCGCGGAGGCCTGAGCCCCGGAGCCCTGAGCCCCGGAGCCCTGAGCCCCGGCGGCCTCACCGCGGCGGCGGTGTGCGGACGGCGCGTTCGGCGATGACCGCGCGCAGGCGCGCCGCCGCGGTCGCCGCCTCCTGCGGCGACGGCGACAGCACCCCGTGCTCGGTCATCAGGGCGTGGAACTGCTGCCGCTCGTAGGGCACTCCGGGCGGCAGCGCCGCGATGTGCCAGTGGAGGTGGGTGTTCCCCTGCTGGCTGCCCAAGGAGTACAGGTAGGTCCGCTCGGACGCGTAGGCCTCCTCGACCGCGAGGGCGATCTCCCGCACCACGAGCATGATCCGGGTGTAGGCCTCCGCGTCCAGATCGCGGACGGCATGCTCGACGTGTGCCTTCGGCGCCACCAGGACCTTCCCGGGGAGCGTGGGCCACCGGTCGAGGAAGGCCACGTGGTGCTCGTCCTCGAATACCGTCTCGTGCGCGTACTCCGGGTCCCCCGCGAGGAACGCGCAGACGAAGCACGGCCCGGTGCGAGTCCGCTCGACGTACCACCCGAGGTCCATGGCCTCGCGCGCCACTGCTCCCGGTCCGGGGCCGGGTCCCGGTCCCGCTCCTGCTCCCGGCTCCGCGGACAAGGTCTAGCCCGCCGTCTTGCGCGGCGTCGTCTGCTGGACCGCCCAGCCGTTGCCGTCCGGGTCCGAGAAGTAGACGAAGGAGCCCCACGGCAGGTCCTGGATCTCCGTCACCTCCACGCCCCGGCCGCGCAGGTCCTCGTACGCCTCCTCGATGTCGGTGACGACGACCTGCATGTTGTCCAGCGACCCCGGGGTCATCCGGGTCAGCCCCTTGCCGATCGCGATCGAGCACGCCGACCCCGGCGGGGTCAGCTGCACGAAGCGGATGTCCTCGCTGACGGTGACGTCGTGGTCGGCGTTGAAGCCGAGCTTCTCGTAGAAGGCCTTGGCCCGGTCGATGTCGGTGACGGGGACGGCGACGAGTTCCAGTTTGATGTCCATCACAGCATCATGCGCCCGACACCGGCGCCTCGCCGTCCGACACCGCGAACTGCGTGCGGTACAGCTCCTCGTACCGGCCGCCCGCCGCCAGCAGTTCGGTGTGCGTGCCCCGTTCCACGATCCGGCCGTCCTCGACCACGAGGATCAGGTCCGCCGCCTGCACGGTCGACAGCCGGTGCGCGATCACCACCGCGGTCCGGCCCGCCAGGGCCTCGGCCAGCGCCTCCTGCACCGCCGCCTCCGAGGTGGAGTCCAGGTGCGCGGTGGCCTCGTCGAGGATCACCACGCGCTGCCGGGCCAGCAGCAGGCGCGCGATGGTCAGCCGCTGCCGTTCCCCGCCCGACAGCCGGTAGCCGCGCTCACCGACCACCGTGTCCAGCCCGTCCGGCAGCGAGGCGACGAGCCCGTCGAGGCGCGAGCGCCGCAGGGCCTCCCAGACCTCCTCCTCGGTGGCCTCCGGCCGGGCCAGCAGCAGGTTGGCCCGTACCGACTCGTGGAACAGGTGCCCGTCCTGGGTGACCATGCCGAGCGTCTCGCGGATCGAGTCGGCCGTCAGGTCCCGTACGTCGATCCCGCCGAGGCGCACCGCGCCCGCGTCGGCGTCGTACAGCCGCGGCAGCAGCTGCGCGATCGTCGACTTGCCGGCGCCGGACGAGCCGACCAGAGCGATCATCTCGCCCGGCTCGGCGCGGAAGGACACCTCGTGCAGCACCTGCGTCCCGCCCCGGGTATCGAGGGTGGCGACGTCCTCCAGGGAGGCGAGCGAGACCTTGTCGGCGGCGGGGTAGCCGAAGGAGACCCGGTCGAACTCCACGGTCACCGGCCCCGCCGGCACCCGGCGGGCGTCCGGCTTCTGCGCGATGAGCGGCTTCAGGTCGAGGATCTCGAAGACCCGCTCGAAGCTCACCATCGCGCTCATCACCTCGACCCGGGCGCCGGCGAGCGCGGTCAGCGGGGCGTACAGCCGCGTCAGGAGCAGGGCGAGGGCGACGACGGAACCGGCGTCCAGGGAACCGCGCAGGGCGTAGAACCCGCCGAGCCCGTAGACGAGCGCGAGGGCCAGCGCCGAGACCAGGGTGAGCGCCGTGATGAAGGCCGACTGGGCCATCGCCGTACGGATCCCGATGTCCCGCACCCGCGCCGCCCGGGCCGCGAACTCCGCGGACTCGTCGGCGGGCCGGCCGAACAGCTTGACCAGCGTGGCGCCGGGGGCGGAGAACCGCTCGGTCATCTGGGTGCCCATCGCGGCGTTCAGCGCGGAGGCCTCCCGCTGCATCGCCGCCATCCGCGCCCCCATCCGGCGGGCCGGCAGCACGAACACCGGCAGCAGCACCAGCGCCAGCAGGGTGATCTGCCAGGAGATGCTCAGCATCACGGTGAGGGTCAGCAGCAGGGTCACCGTGTTGGCGACCACCCCCGACAGGGTGTTGCTGAAGGCCCGTTGGGCGCCGATCACGTCGTTGTTGAGCCGGCTGACCAGGGCTCCCGTCCGGGTGCGGGTGAAGAAGGCGACCGGCATCCGCTGCACGTGGTCGAAGACCGCCGTCCGCAGATCCAGGATCAGCCCCTCGCCGAGGGTGGCGGAGAGCCGGCGGGTCAGCAGGCCCAGCCCGGCCTCCGCGACCGCGATCAGCGCGATCAGCAGGGCGAGCCGGGTGACCGCCGCGCCGTCCCGGCCGTCGACGATGGCGGTGACGACCCGGCTGGCGAGCACCGGTGTGGCCACGGCGAGGAGCGCGGTGACCACGCTCAGCAGGAGGAAGAGGGTGAGCCCGCGCCGGTGCGGGCGGGCGAAGGCGGCGACGCGGCGCAGGCCGGCCCGGGAGAGCGGGCGACGGTCCTGCTGGGCGTTGATCGCGCTGTGCAGCGAGGTCCAGGCGGTGACTTCCATGTCCATGACCCGAACGCTAGGACCTCAACTTAACCTGAGGTCAAGCTTTCGGTGCCGTACCGCCCGCAGGTGTTCCAACTCCGGCCCGTACGAAGGATTTTCGCCTTCGGTGTCCACTGTCGGTGCCCGGTGGCATCATCGGTTCATGACGCAGGGATCCGAGTCCGTACGCTTCGGCAAGCGAACCGCCGACACCGTCCTGCAACGCTTCGAGCAGTGGGCCCGCGACACCCCCGGGGCCCACGCCCTCATCTCCGGCCCCGAGAGCCTCACCTACGGGCAACTGGACGAGCAGGCCGACAGGCTGGCGCACCGTCTGCTCGCCTCCGGCCTCCCGCCCGGCGGCCTCGTCGCCGTCGGCACCGCCCGGCAACCCGAACTGGTCGTCGCCCTCCTCGCCGCCCTCAAGGCAGGCGGGACGTACGTCGTCGTCGACGCCGAGACCCCGCTCACCGGGCAGCGCCAGCTCACCGCGGCCGAGCCCTTCGTCCTGCTCACCCATCTCGCCCACCGGGCCGCCCTCGACAACGGCAGCGGCCTGAAGGTGATCCGGCTGGGCGCGGAGGCCGGCGGGATCGCCGGACAGCGGGGGGACCAGCCGGCGGAACAACCCGACGCACCGGCTCCCGCGCTGCCGCCGGCCCCGGCGCCAGGCCGCAGCGCCGCCCTCCTGTTCACCGGGGCGGCCGAACCGCGCGCCGTCCCCGTCAGCCACGGCCTGCTGCTCGCCGCCCACGACAGCTGGGCCGAAGTGGCCCGGCTCACCCCGGCGGACCGGCACCTGATCGCGGCCGGCACGGACGTCACCGCCTTCGCCGCGGGCTGGACCCGGGCCCTGTGCTCGGGCGGCACCCTCGTCCTTCCCCGGCGGTCCCCCTGGAAGCCCGAGGACATCCGTGCGGCGGTGGAGAGCGAGCACGTCACCGTCCTGCACACCGACCCGGCCACCGCCCTCGACCTGCTGAGGGGGGAGGAGGGGCCGGGCACCGCCTACCGTTCGCTGCGGCTGCTCGCCGTCTCGGGAGACCGGCTCTACCTCGACGACCAGGCGGCCCTCCAGGTCCTGCTCCGGCCCGGCGCGCGCGTGCTCAACGTCTACGGGCTCGCGGAGAGCGCGGGCATCGGCGCCTGGTTCGAACTGCCGCAGCTGCCCCGCCCGCTCGACGACCCGGAGGAGCTCTCCCTGCTCGGCACCCCCTTCCCGGGCTGCCGTGTCGAGGTCCGCGACGGACAGATCCGCCTCACCCCGCCCGGCGCCGGTGACGCGATACCCACCGGCGACCTGGGCCTGCTCCGCGAGGACGGACTGCTGGAGTTCGGCGGCCGGTTCGGGGACCGCGTCACCCTGCCCGGCGGGCGCTCCGTCGACCCCTACCCGATCGAGTCCGCGATCCGCAGCCACGAGGGCATCGGCTCGGTGATCGTGAACGCGGTCGACAGCGTGCGCGGCCCGCGCCGCCTCGTCGCGTACGTCGCCCCGCCCACCGGAGGTTCCTCTTCCCCCGTGGCCCCGCTGCCGGACGTCGAGGAGCTGCGCGGCCACCTGTCGGGGAAGGTGCCCAGGGAAGAAACGCCGCGGACCGTGATCCGGCTGCGCGCCCTGCCCCGCAACCGGGCCGGCCGGGAGGACCGGGCCGCCCTGCCGCTGCCCGTCCTGCCCGCCGCCGTGGCGAAGAGGAGCGGCGGGAGCTCGTCGGGCAAGTACGGGGCCGCCACGGCGGGAGAACCATTCCCGGCCTCCTGCGCGGTCGGCTGCGCGGGAGGCCTGGGCTTCGTCGCCTTCATCCTGACGAACCTCTTCTGGTCGGGATCCACCGACCTCACCGGGGTGCCGCAGCCCTGGGCGTTCCTCTTCACCGTCCTCTACCTGTTCGAGTGCGCCGCCTTCGGCTTCGGGGTGCTCTTCCTCTTCGGGGGCCGCGCCCGGATGCGGAGCCGGGGCCGCGGCCGCCGCATCACCGCGGCCGCCCACGTGGCCGTGTCCTACCTCCTGCTGGCCTGGTGGCCGCAGGACAACCTCTACCGGCTGGCGGCCAAGCAGGACTGGCCCCGGCAGGCCGCGCTCGTCTACACCTTCAACATCCCCCTGATGATCGCGGGAGCGGTCGTCGCCGCCTACCTCGTCGCGAAACCGGCCGATCCGTTCGACTTCGACGAGGACGACGACTGAGTGATCGGGCGGCCGGCGACCGCGGCGTCGGGCGTCGGGCGGGCCGGGTGAAGGGGACTACCGGGAGGACGGGGCGGACCGGCTGAATGCGCTGAACTCCGCCCCGACCGCCCGGGCTCCGGCCCGGACCAGGGCCTCGGCCGTGTCCAGCGTCCCCCTGTCGTGCGCGGCCACCAGCACGCCCAGCCAGGGCGCCGGTTCGAACGCCCCCGTCGGGATGGCCGGGACGAAGACGGCTCCGAGCTCCGCGCAGCCCCGGGCCAGGGCCGCGCACAACTCGTCCAGCTGGGCCTCGGGCAGCCGCGCGCCGAGCTCCACCCGGTCGGCGATCCGTACGAGGTGCCCCGCGCCGCGCAGCGCGTCCAGCCGGGCCGCCACCATGAAGGCGACGGACGGTCCCGTCAGCCGCAGGTTCGTCTCGGTCGGTGCGAGCCGGCCGGCGCCGTCGGCGACGAAGTCCACGTCGAACCAGCCCCGGTAGCCGGACTCCGCCAGTTCCCGGCCCACCGCCGCCCCGAAGGAGGCGAGCGGTTTCTCCGCCCACGCGGGCACCACTCCGGGCCCCACCGTGGCGCCCCGGTAGCAGCCGTCCGTCACGTCCATCACCGCTCCGCCGACCTCGTACACACGGCCCGTGCCGTCCACGAACCCGTCGTAGGTGAGATCCCGCGGCCCCTCGCCCTCCGCCGGACCGGCCACGTACTCCTCCACCAGCAGCGGCCCGCGCGGCAGCCGGCGCAGTACGGCACGCGCTCCGCCCGCGGCCCGGACCCGATCGGGGGTGACCACCGTGGTGCCCGAACCCCCGACACCGTGCTCCGATTTCAGAACAGTGCTCTCGCCCGCCCTGGTCCGGGCCGCCAGCAGCCGGCCCGCCGCCCACCGGCCGGCAGCCCGCCACTGCGCGGGGAGCACGATCCCGGGATGCCCGCCGTCCGCCAGGATCCGCCCGAACAGCGCGTGCGCCGCGGACTTCGACTCGTAGCGCAGCTCCCCGGCCCGCCACGGCCGGCCCGCGAGCCGCCCGAACGGCCGGGTCCGCCCCCACGGTACGAGGGGCAGCCCGGCCCCGGTCAGCAGCGCGGCCAGCGCCGGCCGGGCCCGTACGGCCTCGCACAGACCGGGATCCCCTTCCGCCAAGCCGTCGTACACCTCGACCTCCGACCAGCCCAGCTGGCGGCAGACCAGCTCGGTCCAGCCCTTCGGGACGGGCCGGGGCAGGACCAGGGCGGCCGGGTCCGGGCTGTAGAAGGCGGCCAGGCAGGCGTAGTGGTGCGCGGCCGACTGCCCGCGGTCGAGTGAGGCGTCGGCGAACTGCGCGTTGAACTCCGCCACGTTGCCCACGTGCACGGCCCGCCCGCCCCCGGTCCACGCCCGAGCCCAGTCGGCGAGCGGGACGGGAGCCGCCTCGAACCGCACCAGGGCCGAAGCCGCCGAAGCCGCCGGGGCCGCCGCGTCCGATGCGTTCGCCGGGCCGGCCACCGCCACCGCCCCCATCGCCCGGTAGAACCCGGCCGCGTGCGGATCGGCGTCGATCACGAGCCTGCGCACCCCCAGCTCCACGGCCCGGCGCAGCACGTCCCGGTACAGCAGCCGCCCCACGCCCTGGCCGATCGCCGACGGTTCGACGAAGAGCAGTCCCAACGCGGCCCGTGGGGGAGCCCCCTCCAAGGAGGCGACCCCGAGCACCGTCCCCCGCCGGTTCTCGGCCACGACGATCCGGCGGGCCGTCACCTCGCCGGGGCGGATCAGCAGTTCCGGCGCGCACGCGGCGAGGAAGCCGGCGTCGTACCCCCAGTGCGCCTTGGACCGCATGACCAGCGCGGTCAGGGCCCCCGCCTCGGCCGCCCGCGCGGCCCTGACCTTTACCATTTCCTGACCTCCCCATGGTCCGCGACAAGGCCGTGCGATAGATTCGGCCTCCCCACGACACATACTTTCCCACCCACGCGGAGACAGGCTTCTCAATGAGCGACATCATCAACGGACTTGGCCGCACCAGCGCCTACGGCGCCCTCGGCCTGGTCCTGCTGATCCTCGGCATCGTCCTCGTGGACGTGCTGACGCCCGGGAAGCTTCCGAAGCAGATCTGGGAGGAGCGCAACCGCAACGCGGCCCTCTTCCTCAGCTCCGCGCTCCTCGGGATCGGCGGCATCGTCTTCACCTCGATCTGGACGACGTACCAGGACTTCGGCAAGGGCCTGGCCTCGACCGCGGCGTTCGGCGTGCTCGGCCTGCTGCTGATGGCGGTCGCGTTCCTGGTGCTCGACCTGGTGACCCCGGGCAAGCTCGGCGCCATCGTCGTCGACCCGGACCCCCACCCGGCGGTCTGGGTCTCGGCGGCCTGCAACCTGGCCGTGGCCGCGATCGTCGCCGCCTCGATCGCATGACGCGGAGCACCCGTACGTGACGAGAGCGCCGCTCCCCGAAAGGAGCGGCGCTCTTGTCGTATGCGGGAGTCATGCGAGCCCCAGCGCGAACACCGCGAACCCCGCCGCCAGTAGCCCCGCCACGGTCCGGCGCAGCGCCCGGCCCCCACGCACTCCCTCCGGCGGATGCTCGAACCGGCGCGCGTACCGGGCGATCCCCACCAGCAGCGCCGCGAACACCGGCATCCACGCCACCCGGGCCGCGATCCAGCCCAGGCTGTCCGGGGCCGCCGTCAGCCCGGCCAGCCCGCCCCCGCCCACGAACGAACCGGGTACGGCCGCGGCCAGCATGGCCGTCTGGTGCCAGCACAGGATCGTCATCGCGCACAGGTTGATCACGACCACCGGAGCCCACAGGACCGGCCGGGCCAGCAGCCTCGCCAGCCGCTCGCGCAACAGGATCGCCGCACCCGACTGGGCCGACGCCAGGGCCAGTACCAGCAGCGACGGCGGATGCGAGTTGGTCCGCGCGGCACCCGGTACGCCGACCATCGACGCCGGATAGTGGAAGACCGCCAGCAGCGCCGCGAACAGCAGCGTCCCGCCGGCCAGCAGCAGCCAGGCCCCGCGCCGCCCGATCCGCCGCTCGCCCCACGAGACGCCCAGCTGGTACGCGAACAGCCAGCCCGGCAGGACGTTCACCAGGGACAGCCAGGACGGTACGGAATCGGCGAGCGGCCCGTAGCGCAGGAAGTCCACCACGGCCACCGAACCGAGCAGCGGGGCCGCGGCCCAGCCGCCGAGGCGGCCCGCCGCCCGCACGCAGTACGGGGTCAGCGCGGTGACCACCACGTACACCCCGACGAACCAGAGCGGCTGGATCACCAGCGTCGCCCCGGTGCGCAGCGAGGCCTCCGGCACCCCGGCCGCGTACAGCACCGGCGCGGCCAGCGCCCACACCGCGGTGACCCCGAGCACCGGCCGGCCCAGCCGGACGATCCTGCCCTTCAGCCACGCGCCCGCCGAACCGGGGCGGCGCCGGTAGGAGAGCGCCGAGGCGTAGCCGCCGACGAGGAAGAAGATGCCGAGCATCTGGAGCACCCAACTGGCCGGCGCCAGAGCGCCGAAGGCCGACAGCGGGCTGGCGTTGTGCAGTCCGCCGTCGGAGTCGAGGGTGAAGCCGCCGAGCAGCCAGTGGCCGGTCGGCACGGCGAGGAGCGCCAGGGCGCGCAGCCCGTCCACCGCCCGGTCCCGGTGGGCGGGGGTCTGCCGGTCGATCCGCTCGGCGGCCTTCCTCAGCGGGGCCAGGGCGGCGGAGGCGCTCATCGGGCCTCTCCCTTCGCGATCGTGGCGAAGGCCGCCAGGGACTGGGTGCCGGGCATGAAGTAGCCGGTGTGGCCCTGGACGTCGGCGGCGGGCACCCGGCGGGCGCCGAAGGCCGCGGAGGTGGGGTCGGCTCCGTGGCCGATCCCGGCGAACCGGACGTTCGGGACGTCCGCGATCCAGTCGGAGGGCCCCCGGGCCGCCCAGACGCGGGCGCCGGTGCGCAGCCCGGCCGCGGTGTCGGCGCGCATCCCGGGGGAGCCGAAGGCCACGAGGTCGGAGGCGTCCGTGTGACGGGCCGCCAGCCCGCAGACCACCGAGCCGTAGCTGTGGCAGAACAGCACCGGGTCGGGGGCGCCGACCGCGTCGAGCCCGGCGGTGAAACGGGCCAGGCGGGCCGCCCCGGCGCTGGCCAGCCGGCCGTCGGCCGCGTCCAGGCCGACACCGACCGGGGTGGTGTACCCGGTCCACGCGACGACGGCCGTGGATCCCCCGGCAGCCTCGCGCAGCGCCCGTGCCATCCCGGCCGGGCCGGTGTTCGGGGTGCGCCGCGCGTCGTGCGTGGTGGCGTCGTTGTCCGACCCCGGCACGATCACCGCGACGTGCTCGGCGTGCTCCAGGTCCCCGAACACCTCGGCGACCTGACCCCGGCCGCGCGGTTCGAAGGCCAGGATCCGCCGGTCCGGCGCGGCGAGGGAGGCGTACCGGTTCTCGCCGGTGGCGGCGATCGCGATCCGGTTGGCCTCGTACCGCAGGGGGAGCGGCGCCCCCTCCAGATTGCCGACCACCAGCGGATGGTCACGCAGGAGTTCCCGGCGCGCCGCCTCGTCGAGCCCGGCGAAGAACCGGGCCACCTCGCGCGGTGTCGCGGTAGCCGGATCGGGCAGCGCCCGGCCGGACGCCGTATCGGCCCGCCATCCGGCGGTGCCCGGCGGCGGCCCGGTGACCGCCTCCTGGCTCTCGCCCGAGGCCCATCCGGCGGTCCCCCCGACGACGGCCACCGCCAGTGCGGCCGTGACCAGCGTCCTTCCGAAGCGGCGCATGCCCCTTCTCCTCTCCTCGTGACGAGGAGGAAGGTAGGAAGGAGGTGTCGGCGCGTACGTCGGACCGTGGTGCCAAGTCGGATGTCATACCCCGGTAGGGGGTGGAGGAGACGTGACGTGCGCTTGCTGTGCTCAGGTAAGTTCGCGGTGATGGCCGGGATCAGCGCGGAGGCCGCACCGACTCGGCCGCCCCACGAGAGAGTTCTGGGGTCCCAAGGTCACGCGACCGCACCGAGTGATCGCCGACAGGGTGGCACCCGCCGAGCCGATCGAATCGATGGAGCGGCCGGACGCGCGGAAGGAAGAAGCCGTCCGACTGCGGGAACGGGTCTGACCCCTCGCCCGCGACGTCGGCAGTCCTCGCATCGTGGACTGCCGGCGTCGCAGGCGATTCGGAATGCGGAGCTCGTGCCCGGGGGCGAAGATGGATACGGAACGGAACAGGGCGGCTGCGCCCTTCGGCAATACGGCCATCCGTTTGCGGCTCTTCCTAGACGTCGAGGGCGCCATGAGGCGTACAGACAGCCCACCCGTGGTTCTCGAACTCGTCATCGAGCCCAGGTCCACAGGTGACCAGGAGAAGCTGGATGTTGCCATCCGGCGTCTCGCGGAGGAGGACCCCTCCTTCCACGTTCACTCGGACGAGGAGACGGGCCAGACCATCCTCGGCGGTATGGGCGAGCTGCACCTCGAGGTGCTGGTCGACCGCATGAAGCGCGAGTTCAAGGTCGAGGCCAACGTCGGAAAGCCGCAGGTCGCGTACCGCGAGACGATCCGCAAAGCCGTCGAGCGTCACGACTACACCCACGAGAAGCAGACCGGTGGTACGGGTCAGTTCGCCAAGGTGCAGATCGCGATCGAGCCGATCGAGGGCGGCAGCGTCCCGTACGAGTTCGTGAACGCGGTCACCGATGACCGCATTCCGCAGGAATACGTGGGAGCGGTGGATGCGGGTGTACGCGACGTCATGAAGTCCGGCATCCTGGCGGGCTACGAGATGACGGGCGTTCGCGTCACGCTTCTCGACGGTGGCTACCACGAGGTCGACTCCTCCGAGCTCGCGTTCAAGATCGCCGGCTCGCAGGCCTTCAAGGAGGCCGCGCGCAAGGCTTCTCCCGTGCTCCTCGAGCCGATGATGGCCGTAGAGGTCACCACGCCCGAGGACTACATGGGTGACGTCATCGGTGACATCAACTCCCGCCGTGGCCGGATCCAGGCCGTGGAGGAGCGTCACGGTGCTCGCGTCGTGAAGGGCCTCGTGCCCCTTTCGGAGATGTTCGGCTACGTCGGAGACCTCCGCAGCAAGACCTCGGGTCGCGCCAGCTACTCGATGCAGTTCGACTCCTACGCCGAGGTTCCCAGGAGCATCGCCGAGGCGATCATCCTCAAGGCCGTAGAGGAGGGGAAAGTCGTCGCCGATCCGAGTCCGCTGTCTGCCTCCCCCCGGGAACCGCTGCTTCACTCCGGTGTCATCGCCCTGCCGCTGCTCGAAGAGGAAACGCGACTGCGTATGGCCCGCGAGCCGGATCCCGAAGCCCCGATTCCACTGTTGTTGGAGCTCAACCGGGGATTTGAATCAGGAGGCACCAACGGTGCTTGGGGTCGGCTTCAAGTTGTCTGGCAGCAGATGGGTGGGGGCGCCCTCAAACGTGTCAGCGAAGACTTCGCCACCGGTGAGCTGTCCTTCAACAGACTCAAAGAACTCGTGACGGATGACCAGAGTTCGGACACCGGACCGGACTCCGCGCTGTACAGAGTGTGGCCGGACTTTCCCGTGCACCCGCTGATCAACGAGTCGGCCCACACCGTCAAGGTGGACACGGCGCGACGCACCTTCGACAGTTGCGGCGAGAAGATCGTCTGGGCGGTGATCGACTCTGGAATCTCGGAAGCGCACGCACACTTTCATGCCCACCCAGGCCTCCATGGAGCGACCCTCTGCGGTGAGGATGCCCAGGGTGGCAAGATCGAAGATCTGCATCACGACTTCACCGGCGGATCAAGTCCCCTGACGGATGAGAAGGGCCATGGAACGCACGTGGCGGGCATCATCGCAGGCGGCCTGCCGGCTGCCTTCGTGGATGCGGAGGGACATCCCCTGCACTTGTTCCGAGAGACCACCAACGCCACCGGAGAGGGCGTCAAGCTGGTCGAACAGGCCAGCATCGACTCCTCCACTCTCAGAGGGATGGCGCCTGCGGCCAAACTCGTCAGCCTCAAGGTGATCGAATCCGGGGCGGGCGACGAGGCCCGTGTAGGGCGGCTGCTGGAGGCCCTGAAATGGGTGCGGGATGCGAATGGCACAGGGTCCGTGTTCCGGATCCACGGTGTGAACATCAGCATCGGACACGACTTCCCGGCAAGGTGGTACGGGGCCGGCTACAGCCCGGTCTGCCAAGCAGTGGACACGCTCGTACGCTCGGGCGTGGTCGTCGTCGTCGCAGCAGGCAACACCGGCTACGGAATCCTGACACCCGCCGGCACCGACGTGAGCGCAACGTACACGGTCCTCCAGTCGACCATCAACGATCCCGGCAATACCGAACGCGCCATTACGGTCGGCTCGACGCATCGAAACCGTCCGCACAGTTTCGGTGTCTCCTACTTTTCCTCCAAGGGGCCGACCGGAGATGGCCGCTTCAAGCCCGATCTGGTGGCTCCGGGTGAACGCATCGTGTCGTGCGCGGCCGGAAGAATCCGTCCCCCAGGCCTGCCCGACTGCTGCCATGCCTATTCCGAGAAGACCGGGACGAGCATGGCGGCCCCGCATGTTTCCGGAGCCGTCGCCGCATTCCTCTCATCGCAGCGCGAGTTCATCGGAGATCCTGACCGAGTGAAGAAGATCTTCATGGAATCCGCGACGCCACTGGGGCGATCTCGATACTTCGAAGGAGCAGGGCTGCTCGATCTCATGCGCGCCTTGCAGTCCATCTGACCAGCCGGGAAGGAGGCCGGCATGCCCGGCACCACCGCAACCCCCCGTTGGGAGTTCACTTTCGACAGTGAAGGCGACCCCGAAATCGTTCAACGAGATGCCTTGCTGAAGGGAATTCAACATGAAGGCATCACGGATCTCGTGATCTTCTCGCACGGCTGGAACAACAGCCCGAGCATCGCCACCAACCTCTATGACCGCTTCTTCGCGCCCTTTCCCTCACTGCTGGACGGACTCGGCTCCAGGGCCAAGGTCGGTTACGCGGGCGTCGTCTGGCCGTCGATGCGCTGGACGGATGAGCCCATCCCCGACTTCGCCGCGGGGAACGACGGAGCAGCTCCACCCGACGAGGACGGCGCCGCCTCCTTCGGAGCGGTGGGTGCAGGGCGCGTACTGCCGCAGACTCTCGGGCAGGAAACGCAGGAAGCACTCGCCATGGCCTTCCCCGACCACACGCACACGATCGAGAAGCTGGCCGGGCTCCTCCAGGAGCGGCCAGCGGAGAACGCCAGCCTCGCTGAGTTCTTCACGCTGGCGAAATCGCTGACCGCAGACGGATCGGAAGGCATGGACACCGGGGAGGAGGCCGGCCAGCAGCTCGAGATGCTCATGGATGAGCCGGCTCGTGTTTTCGGCAGCTTCATTCCCGTTCTGACAAGCGCGGGTGTGCGGTTCCCCGCCGCCGACGACGACGGAGCTGCCTTCGATGGGGTGCGCGGACTGTGGAACGGCGCCCGCGAGATGTTGCGCCAGACCACCTACTACCAGATGAAGCGACGTTCCGGCCTGGTCGGCCGTCTGGGCTTGGGTCCGGTACTCGGCCAGATCCAGAGCGACTTCGCCGACTTGCGTGTTCACCTGGTGGGACACAGCTTCGGCGGCCGGCTCGTGTCGTTCGCGCTCAAGGACCTGCCTGACAGCGATTCCTGCGTGAAATCAGTGACGCTCTTGCAGGCGGCGTTCTCGCACTTCGCGTTCGCCGACACTCTGCCGCACGCCCCGGAAAGCAGCGGTGCGCTGAGCAGTGCCCAGGACAAGGTCTCCGGCCCCATCGTCGCGTGCTTCTCGGAGCACGACCACGCGGTGGGAACCTTCTACCCGATCGCCTCCCGGCTCCAGGGCGACGACGCTTCGGGAGCGGAGCTCGTATCTCGATGGGGCGCGCTGGGCCATGACGGTATCCAAGGGATCGATGGCGTGCTGACCACGCCGATCGAAGAGGTCGCCGGGGCGGACGGGTTCGAGTTTCCGCAGAAGGGCTACGGCAGCGTGGACGCCGCGTCCGTAGTCTTCCGTGGAGGGCCTCCGAGTGGGGCACACAGCGACATCTGCCACCCCGAACTCGCCTCCGTCGTACTGGCGGCCGGGCGATTCGCCTGAGCGGAGACGGCAGTCCTGCCAGAACCAACGCCGAACTCACTCGGTACCGCTGATGCGGAATTTCTTGAGGAGATGGTCTGCATGACCCCTCCCATCAGGATCCGGCGTGTGGTCGGTCCGATCCTGCTCATGGTGACCGTGGCGGCCACGGCGGCGCGGTGCCCGCCTTCCTCTGCCGTATCGGTAGCGGATGACGCGGCAAGGACCTTCGGCTCTGCTGTCCACAGGATCGAACCGGTCGACGGAGCCAGGTATCTGAGACTTCCGGAGACCGTCATCGTCATCCCGCCAGAGGTCGACGATTTCACGAATCGCACCCGGGCGAGCATGGCGGAGCTCACCGCGCAGCCGGTGGCAGAGCTGACGGACGATGAGCCCCGGACGGTGGTCAAGCGCGCTTGTGAGCTCAAGGACTGGGTTGAGATCTACGAGCAGGATGAGCTCCTGGACCAGGCCGAATCCCTCCTGGACAACTACGGCGGCAACGCGACGCTGAAGAACCGGGTGGCTGACCTGGCCACGAACATGTCGAACGCGGAAGACTCCGGGGAAGCCGCCGCGCAGGCTGCCGTCTTCGGTCTCTGCGAGTGGGCGTGAAACGAAATGGCCAGGCTGCGTCACGGTGATTGAACGGCTAAGGGATTCGTAGAATGGCGCATGCGGGCCCTTTGTCTGAATCCACCTCACAGCTGGCTCTCGTTTTATCCTCGCTGGTGGCAATGAAGATGGTGAGGTGAGTGAACTCACCCGGGGCGAACGGCATGGCGACCTTGTGGTCGACGATCGCTTTGTCGTCCGGCCTGAGGGTTCCCACCAAGAAAGCATCGCGCATCTGAAACGAGCTGATCTTCGATCCCTCCAGGTTCGAGGGGTGAACGAAGGCGGTGAGGTGGCTATCCTTCTGGACTCCGTCCGCGTGCACATCGAAACTCAACTGCAGTTCGGGCCGCTTGCCCTCGATCTTCACGTTGGTGATGGTGGCCCTGCCGTTGCCATTTGCGGAGTCGGCAGCTCCGCTGACGCCTACAGCCAGTGCCGCAATGAACGCAGCCCCGCCCAGGATCAGTACACCGGTTTCCCGTGCGTTCCCGGAAGCATCGCGCGGGATGAAGAGCGCAACAATGCTGCACGTGAAAGCCGCAAAGGCTAGCGCGACGGAAATCCAGAGTGAATTCGAGCTGTTGTTGAGTGCGATGAACACCCTTTCGCTCGTGAGGCCGAGCCCCGCCATCACGCCAGTAACGGCAACGAATGCGCCCGCGAGAACCTTCGCCACCTCGTCAAGACGTTTGCCGGTGATCTCGGAGTCCGGAACGCCTGGAACCCGCATCGGCGGTGGCGCATCGTCTGCCATGGTCATCCCCGTCCCCTGCCCCGGTCGTACGCCGGATCGGTACGTTGCCACCTGAGCGACCGATGCGAGCGGCGACCTCACCCACGGCGACCCGGCAGCACCTGATCGGGGTAAGGGTCCGTAGTCCGGTGAGTCAGGTCAGGCGGAGTCGCCCGGCCGGACCAGGCCTGCCTCATAGGCGAAGATCACGGCCTGGGCCCGGTCCCGCAGGTCGAGTTTGGCCAGCACCCGTCCGATGTGGGTCTTCACCGTCTGCTCCGCCAGCACCAGATGACCCGCGATCTCCTGGTTCGACAGTCCGCGCGCGATGAGTTCCAGCACCTCGGTCTCCCGCGGGGTGAGGCCGTTCAGCCGCAGTGCCGGGTCCTTGCGCGGCGCCGGCCGCTGCTGGACGAAGTCCGCGATGAGCCGCCGGGTCACCGAGGGCGCCAGCAGTGCCTCGCCCGAGGCGACGACCCGTACCGCCGCGATCAGATCGGCCGGCGGGGCGTCCTTCAGCAGGAAGCCGGAGGCGCCGGCGCGCAGCGCCTCGTACACGTAGTCGTCGATGTCGAAGGTGGTCAGCATCAGCACCTTCGGCCGGTGCACGACCCCGGGCGGGGGATCGAGGATCTCCCGGGCCGCCGTGAGCCCGTCCATCTCCGGCATCCGCACGTCCATCAGCACCACGTCGGGGTGCGTGGAGCGGGACACCTGCACGCCCTGCCGCCCGTCGGGCGCCTCGCCCACCACGTCGATGTCGGCCTGCGCCGACAGCAGCGCGGCGAACCCCGCCCGCACCATGGCCTGGTCGTCGACGATGATCACACGGATGGTCAACTCGCGTCCTCGGTCGGGTCGTTCAGGGGCAGGCGGGCGGCGACCCGGAAGCCGCCGTCGGGCAGCGGACCGGTGTCCAGCGTCCCGCCGGTCAACCGTACGCGTTCCCGCATCCCCACCAGACCGTGTCCCGTGCCCGAACTCTCCAGTTCCACCACGGCGTCCCTGGCCGGCCCGTTGACCACGAGCACCAGCACGTCGTCCTCGTCGACCGTCACCGAGACCCGGGTGCGCGCGCCCGGCGCGTGCCGCACCACATTGGCCAGGGCCTCCTGCACGATCCGGTACGCCGACAGGTCCACCGCCGGCGGGGCCGCCCCGGCCGCCCCCGCCGCCAGCGACAGCTCCACCGGCTGCCCGGCCCGTACGGTCGCCTCCACGAGCTGCTGCAGCCGGTCGATCCCCGGCTGCGGGGCCCGTTCCCCCTCCGCGCCGCCGTTCGCCCCGTCACCGCGCAGTACGGTCAGCAGCCGCCGCATCTCGCCCAGCGACTCCCGGGCGGCGGCCGCGATCGCCGCGAACTCCTCCTGGACCGGCTCGGACATGCCCGGCAGCCGGTACGGCGCCGAATCCGCCTGGACGGTGATCACCGACATGTGGTGCGCCACCACGTCGTGCAACTCGCGCGCGATCCGAGCCCGTTCCTCCAGCAGGGTCCGCCGGGCCCGTTCCGCCTCGCTGATGCTCTCCTGCTCGGCGATCCGCTGCTGCGCGTCGCCCAGACCGCGCAGCGCACCCGTCAGCACCAGCACGACCCCGCTCAGTACGAACAGCAGGGCGGCGGAGTTCATCACGCCCGCCGGCGGGGAGAAGCCCAGCGCCGCACCGAGCACGCCGGTCACCAGCCACACCCCGACCAGGGTCCGGATGGATTCGCGCAGCCCCAGACAGGCCATCAGCAGCAGGTAGCCGACGATGGTCATCGGCGGCCACGGCCAGGAGTGCCCGGCCACCTTGTCGGCACCGATCAGCAGGACCGCGCCCGCGAAGTCCGCCGCCAGGACGATGCCCCAGGCGGGCAGCGGCCGGACCACCGCGAGCAGCAGCGGCACGGTCTGCGCCACCCCGAGCGCACCCGCCCAGCCGCCGTCCAGCCCGTAGTCGTTGGTCAGCACGGCGATGGTCACCGGCAGCAGCGTCACCACGAAGATGCCGACGACGACGTACGGCAGCATCCGCTGCCAGCGCTTGGCCGCCTGCCCCAGCAGGGGCTGGGCCGGCCGGGCGGGCGTGCGCAGCAGCACGGCGAGCTGGCCGAGCGCGCCGGGCACGCGGGCACCGGGGGTGCCGGTCGAGGGGGCGCGGGTGCGGTCGCGGTTCCGGCCGCCCCGCCAGGTGCGGGATCTGTCGCTCATGATCGGGCCAGCCTATGCCCGCCCGGACCCCGAACCGGGGGTAAGAGTAGGCTGCTCGCCGGGCGATCATGGGGGAAGAGAACATGGGCGGGGCAGCCGCGCTGGAGAAGCTGGTGCCGGTGCTGCTGGCCTTCGGCGGCGGGGTGCTGCTCGCGCGCCGCAAGATCGTCCCGGCCGAGGCCTCGAAGGTCTTCTCGGACTACGCCTTCCTCTTCGCCGTCCCCTGCTACCTCTTCGGCAACATCTACGCCAGTGACCTCGGGGCCCTCTTCAACTGGCGGGCGATAGGCGGCTACGCCGGGTCGGCGGCCCTCGCGGTCGCGGTCGTCGCCGTGGCGGCGGTCCTCCACGGCATCCGGGAGCCCCGGGTCGTGGCGCTGCGCGTGATGGCCGGGGTCCAGGTCAACACGGCCTACTTCGCCGTCCCCGTCTTCATCACCGTGTTCGGGACGGCGGCCCCGATCTTCCCGATCCTGCTGTTCCAGGTCTGCGTGCTGTCCCTGGTCGTCATCGCCCTCATGGAACTGGGCCGTGCGGGCCCGGCCGCGGGGGGCCCGGTGCGGCGCCCCGCCCGCGCCGTCGGCGCCTCGCTCACCACCCCGGTGGTCCTCGCCTGCAACGCGGGGATCCTGCTCAACCTGCTCTCCGTGAAGATGCCGGGCGTGGTCCTGGACGGCGCCGCCTTCGTCGGCGACAGCGCCTCGCCGGTCGCCCTGTTCGCCCTCGGCCTCCACCTCGGCGGCCTCGGCCTGGACCTGCGGGGCACCACGCGCGAGGAGCTGGCCCTCGTGGGCTTCAAGTGCCTGGCGTTCCCGCTCCTGACGTGGGCGGTGTGCGGGATGCTCTTCGGCGTCCGGGGCGAGTGGCTGGCGTACCTCGTGCTGATCGCGGCGATGCCGACCCCGCAGAACCTGTTCATCTTCGCCCAGCGCTACGACGTGGGCGTCGACCTCTCCGCGTCGCTGGTGATCAAGAGTTCGCTCGTGTCGCTCCTCCTGCTGCCCTTGTGGCTGCAGACCGTCGCCGCCTGAACGCCTCCTTGTGGCTGACCGTTCCTAAGTGACCGTGAGCACGATCTTGCCTTGGATGTGCCCTTGGGCGGCGCGTTCGTGCGCGGCTCGGGCTTCCGCGAGCGTGAACGTGCTGTCGATCGCGACGCGGACCGTGCCCGTGTCGAGCAGGCGCCCCAGTTCGGCAAGCTGGGCGGCGTCCGAGCGGACCTGGGTGCCCGTGACCGTGACGCCCAGCCTCGCGGTCTCCTCTTCGTCGAATTCACCGAAGAACACGGGGAACTGGGAGCCTCCGCGCTTGAGCGTGCGCAGGAAGCGCTTGCTGTTGGGGCCACCGACGGCGTCGAGAACGAGGTCGACGTCGTGCACGAGTTCCTCGGGACGGTTCTTGGTGTAGTCGATGACCTCGTCGGCGCCGAGCTCACGCAGGAACGCATCGTGTTTGCCCGACGCCACCGCGATGACACGAGTCCCCTTCCACTTGGCCAGCTGCAGGGCGAAGTGACCCACGCCGCCCGCAGCGCCGTTGATGAGCACCGTTTTGTCGGTGTCGAGTGGCACCGGGCGATGCTGCGCCGCCTGGAAGGGTGAGGGGTGATCGTGTCCGAGCTCGATCAGGAACTGCCACGCGGTAAGCCCGGCCATCGGTGCCCCGGCAGCGTGCACGTGATCGATGTTCGTCGGCTTGAGTGCGAGGTCCGAAGCCGGCGCGGCCACGTACTCGGCATATGTGCTGCCCTCGAAGCCGGGGAAACGAAGGAGACCGAAGACTTCATCACCAACGGAGAAGCCGTCCACATCCCCTGCGACGGCCTCGACGACGCCTGACAGGTCCGTCCCCGGAATCACGGGCAAGCTGAACTTGGGCCGCACCTCGGGGGGCAGGTTGGACATCCCGTCCCGCAGGTACCAGTCCGGGGGGTTGACGCCGACGGCGTGCACGCGAACCAGCACCTCACCCGGACCCACCTCGGGGATGGGCACCTCTTCGTATCGCAGAACTTCAGGGCCGCCGTGCTCATGGAGCCTGATCACCCTCATGGTGCGTGTCGACATCGTTTCCTCCAGCCCGCGCTGCGGGATAGGCTTACCGGATCAGCGATCCATATAAACGGACCACTGATCCGAATATATGGACCACTGATCCGTTTAGTCAAGAGGGGCAGATGCGCGCCGACGCCAGGAAGAACCGCGACCACCTGCTCGCAGCAGCGGGCACCGCCATCACCGAGCAGGGTGTCGACGTGTCCATGCGCGACATCGCGCGCAGGGCCGATGTCGGCCTCGCGACGCTGCTGCGCCACTTCCCGACGCGCGAGGCGCTGCTCGATGCCCTGCTCCGCACGAGCTTCGACGCGCTGACCGCCAAGGCGGACACCCTCGGGACGTCCGGCTCGCCCGGGGATGCTCTCGCTTCGTGGCTGCGCGATGTCGTTGCGTGGACGACGGAGTATCGGGGTGCGGTCACGCTGATGGCGGCCGCCATCGAGGACACCGAGTCCGCACTGCACGCTTCGTGCGTCATTTTGCGCGCCGCCGGTGCGCAGCTGCTCGCCCGCGCCCAGGAGGCAGGCGTGGCGCGGACCGACATCGATGGCGCCGATTTGTTCGCGCTGGTGGCCGCGCTCGCTTGGCTCGGGGATCAACCCTCGCTCGCTCCGCGCGCCGATCACCTCTTCGGCCTTGTCGCAGGCGCGATCCTGACCGGCACGGCCCATGGCTGAAATCGGGCCCTCAGCTCCGGGGGTCCGATTCTTCCAGCTTTTCAATGACGCGGACCGTGACTACCGCGAACAGACCATGCGGGATGATGTCCGAGACCCAGTCCGAGGGTGTCCAGGTCCGTGGATCCGAGATTCCCAAAAGGAAAATCGGCACATTTGTGACAGTTAGCGCAAAGAGCGAGGCAACCGCATAGCGGGAAGCTTTCGTCGGAAGCCAGCCGGCCGCCTGTGCCAATGACAGCGCCACCCCCATGCCCATCCCAACGGTGTATCCGGTCAGGGGGCCAAGGCCCGCGATGCGGTTCTCCCGGATCTGATCGTCCCCGGGAATGCGAACATGGAGCTTCGCGGCAAGGCTGCGCACTGTGATCTCAGGCGTATCGCTGATTGGCCGGCCTCGAAGCACGATATCGACATAACCTGCCATATTGAGTGCGGTCGTACCGGCGAGTCCCGCAGCGGCGCCGTGCAGAATCGGCCGTATAACGCTGGTCATGGGCGGTCCTCTCGGTCCCCCTGCTGAGTAATGAATCCAGAGTCGGTGGACGACGGGCGGGACCAGTGGCAGGAGGTCGGGCGCTGGTGGCCGCCGTCGCGTACTCTTCGCGGTCCCGCGCGGCCGTCACCGTCCAGGCAGTCGCTCCCGGACCTCTTGAAGCAGCCACCCATTTCCGTCCGGGTCGCTGAACGTCGCGTAAGAGCCGTAGCTGGCACCATTTGGAGCCGGGCCGTCCACCTGTTCTTGGGTGCCGCTGTCGTAGACGCGGTGGAAGATCCCGCTAACCTCCGCACCCTGGCTGATCAGCTCGGTACGGGCCTTTTCGAGGTCTTCGACGACGAGGTACGTCCCCTGGACGGAGCCTGCTGCCGCGGGGGTGACTCCGCGACCGATATGGATTGAGCATGCCGAGCCCGGAGGTGTCAGCTGCACGATTCGGAATTCCGGGCCCGTCTCGAAGTCCGCATCGATCCTCCACCCCAAGCCCTGGTAGAAGCGCAGGGCGCGATCGACGTCAGCCACCGGAATCACTACGACCTCAAGTTTCATATCCATGGTAATTGCCTCCCATGCGTTTGGATTCATGGCCTCTGAAAGCCTGCGACTGGCGGAATGCCATCGTCACCAGGGGATGCGCAGGTTGATGATCGTGCCTCTCGGGGCCCGTTCCCGCGGCTCGGTGGCGCGCGCGCCTCGGCGTCGTGCTCGCGGAACGTGATCTCCAGCCTACGCTCGTGGACCGTTGACTGCTTGCCAACCAGCTTGATCGCTCCCGTCATGAGGATCTCGCCGGCCCTTCAGTCGGCAGCTCTGCCCAGACGCTCTTTCCCTGCTCCTGGTAGCGGGTGCCCCATTGCTCCGCGAGGCTGGCGATGATGAAGAGCCCTCTGCCTGTCTCATCGACGGTGCGGGCGTGTTTCACGTGCGGAGAACTGGTCGCGGAGTCGCTGACCTCACAGGTCAGCATCCGCTCGTGGATCAGGCGTAGTCGTAGAGGAGGAGAGCCGTAGCGGACGGCATTGCCGACGAGCTCACTGACGATGAGTTGGGTGGTGTACGCCGTCTCTTCGTCCACGCCCCAGACGTCCAGTTGACGACGGACCGCCGAGCGGGCGATGGGTGCGGCCTCGGGTTCTGCAGGGAGGTCACAGGTCAGAATCCGCTCCGGGGGCAGTGACTTCGTACGGGCGGAGGAGCTGTGCCTCACCCCCTGTGAACGCCGCTGTGATGTCGGCGAGCACGTCGCGCTGCGGCCTCCTGCCGGCGCTGTTGAGGAGCGGGCGCAGCGGGCCGGAGGATGCCAGGACCTCGTCCGCGAGCGCGGCCGTGCCCAGCGCCAGGATGCTTCCCTCGGGCAGGTTGACGGTCGTCGCGGGGAACGGGGCGTCTCCGGTTTCGGCGAGCAGGGGACCGCCGGCGACGGACAGGTCGGCCGAGGTGCCGTCGGGGAGGACAGCGACAGGCTCCGGCAGTCCGGCGCGCGCGATGGTGACCGTGAGATCGACCGGATCGTAGACCGCGATGGTGCAGCCGACGGTGAGTGACTGACCGTGGCGAGGATCTTCGGGAGGTCTGGCGGCGTAGGCGGTGGCCAGCCGGACTGTGGTATCGCTCAGGCGGGCGAGCAGCTCGTCGGGCTGCAGATCGAGGGCGGCAAGTGTGTGGATGGCCGTCCGCAACAGGCCCGTCGTGATGGCAGTGACGATGCCTTGCCCTGTCACCTCGCCGACGATCAGCGCGGTCCGTGCGCCAGGCAGATCGATCACATCGAACCAGGCTCCACCGCCTTCCGGGTCGGGAAGGTGAAGGTGAGATATGTCCACGGTGTTCTGCGTGGCTGGGTGTTCAGGGAGCAGCCTGCGCTGGACGGTCAGCGCGACAACCCATTCGCGCATGTAGCGGCTGGCGTTGTCGATGCAGAGGGCAGCGTGCGCGCAGATGGCGGACGCGATCTCGGCGTCGTCCTCTTCGAAGCGCTCTTGTGGCCGGTGGCGGTAGAAGCTGACCACGCCCAGTGCCCGACCGTGCAACGCGAGCGGCGCAACGATCAGGGAATGTGCACCGGATCGCTTGATGAGAGCGGCTCTGGCCGGGTCTGCGGCCAGCCACGCGCTGTCCTCCTCGATCTGGATGACGCGCGGCCGGAGGTCGGCCAGAACGCCTGAGAAGGGGGTGCCCGCCGGCAGGGGCCGCACCTTTCCCACCGGGTGAGGTGAGATCGGGCCCTGGAAGGCCGCTTGGCGCAGGGGAATGTCCTGGTCGGCGGAGACCAGCGGTGGTTGCTCTCCGCGGACAATGGCTTCGGCCACATCGACGACGGCAGCGCTCGCAAAAGCGGGCACTGTGGCCTCTACGACATCTCGGCAGACGGTATCCACCGTCAGGCGGGGCACCACCCGGGTGCGGATCGCATCCAGGAGGGCCAGGCGGTTCCGTGTCGTCTCCCTCTCGGTGACATCTGCCTCGGATGTCACCAGGCCGAGCACGTCTCCTCGGGAGTTCTCCAAGCGGAAGTACGAGACGGAATGGATGCGGCGCCCGGGCGAGCCCGGTGCCTCGCCGCCCCGGACGAGCCGGTTCACCACCGGCTCCCCGGATTCCAGCACCCCGCGCGCAACGGCGGCTTCTCCCTCGGGGTCCCCGAGGTCGTACACCTCGGTGAAGTGCCTGTCCGACAGATGCCCCGCTCGCGCGTCACCGGGCGTGCTGGTGTCCGTCCTCCCGCGGACCACGCGCAGCTGGGCGTCGAGAACGCTCAGTCTCACCGGGAACCGTGTGAACAAGGCCTTCAGGATCGTTCCGTCCCGGGACAGGGCGTTCCCCTCCTCGGACACCTCCCAGAGAACGGATCCCCCTCTCCGTACCGGCTTGACCAGCACCGAAGCCCCGTCCGAGACTCCGGCGCGGCGGCATTCGCCGGCAGCGGCGATCTCACGGACGAGGACGGCCACAGACTGGCCGACAGCATCCTCTGCGGACCATCCGAAGAGCTCCTCAGCTGCATGCCCCCATTCGACCACCAGGCCCCTCTCATCGATCAGGGCCAACATGTCCATGCCGGGCATTCGACGTCACTTCCCTTGAAAGGCGCCCACCGCGTGCACATGGGCCCTTTGCCACCGTAGGAGGAGAGGCCGCGTACGGCATTCAGGGCAGGGCTCCCTCGACGTGGCACCAGCGGCAGTGGCCGCCGGGCTCGAAGGACCAGACCGCCGGGCCGGTCAGATGGGCCGGGCGCAGCGGCCATCGCAACAGCCCTCGCGACCTCCAACGGTCAGGCAGGCTGACGATTTCAACCACGAACCGCCCCGCTCCTCCACGGTGTCACGGACGGTTGGGCCTCGCATCCGAAGAGCGGGGCGTGGGCTCGACCCGGGCGTTGGGACGGCAGCGCCACGGGTGGGAGGGGGCCTGTCGGTCACTTGGCCCGGGACTCCGCCTGGTGGATGGCCCAGGCCGCGTTGACGAGGCCGATGTGGCTGAAGGCCTGGGGAAAGTTGCCGAGGAGTTCGCCTGTCGCCGGTTCGACTTCTTCGGCCAGAAGCCCCACGTCGTTCATGCAGCCCGCCACTCGTTCGAAGACGGTGCGGGCTCCTTCGGTGTCGCCTGCCAACGCGAGGGCCTGGGCCAGCCAGCACGTGCACAGCAGGAAGGTCCCTTCGCCTCCGGCCAAGCCGTCGTCGGCCGCGAGGTAGCGATAGACCATCCCGTCCGGACCGGTGAGGCGGGACCTGACCGCGTCGATGGTGGATCGCATCCGGGGGGTGTCGGCGGCTTCGAAACCGACGATCGCCATCATGAGGGCCGACGCGTCGAGGGTGTCCGAGCCGAACGCCTGCGTGTACGCGCCCGCGGAATCGCTCCATCCGTCATCTTCTATGGCCACGCGGATCTCGTTCCTGGCCTGCTGCCAGAGGGGGGTCCGCTCCTGTGCACCCAACTCCTCGGCCAGGTCCAGGGCGCGGTCCAGGGCGACCCAGCACATGAGCTTGGAGTACAGGAAGTGCTGTGGTTCGCTGCGCACCTCCCAGATGCCCTGGTCCTTCTCGCGCCAGCGGACTGCGGCCGTGTCGGCGAGTCCGGTGAGGAAGGCCCTGGTGTGTTCGTCGGCGTCGTGCAGGTGGTGGCGCAACTTGTGGAAGGCTGCGAGCAGTTCGCCGTAGACGTCGAGTTGGCGCTGGGCCCAGGCGCTGTTGCCCGTCCGCACGGGACGGCTGTCGCGCCATCCGGGCAGGTGGGGCAGTTCGCGTTCGCTAAGGTCGCGTTCGCCGCGGATACCGAACATGATCTGGAGGTCGTCCTGGAGGTCCGGGGCGCCGGCGGCGGCCTGCGCCATCCAGCGGAAGAACTGCTCTGCCTCATGGGGGCAGGCGGCAACCCACAAGGCGTCCAGGGTGAATGAGGCATCGCGTACCCAGGCGTAGCGGTAGTCCCAGTTGCGGACGCCTCCGATCTCCTCGGGCAGGGAGGTCGTCGGCGCGGCCACGATGGCGCCGGTCGGCTGGAAGGTGAGTGACTGCAGGACGCGACCGCTGTGGTCGACCAGGTCCGCCCACGGTCCCTCGTACGTCTGGTGTTGCCCCGACCAGGCGCGCCAGGCGGCGACGGTGTCCCGCAGGTGGGCGCGGACCTCCTGCTGGGACCACATGGTGGGGTCCCCGCCGGCAGGGACGTGCTGGAGGGCGAAGGCCGCGTACTGGCCCGCGTGCAGCTCCGGGGCGCAACGGGCCAGGCCCGTGATCTCCAGCGGATACGGGGAGCACAGTCCGAGGGTGTCGGGGCCGCCGTGACAGAGCAGCCCTCCTTCAACCGGTATCAGGCGGGGGCTGATCAGCCCGTACTCCGGTCGCGGGGCGAATTCCATCTCAAGTGTGACCTGGCCGTCGGTGCAGTGCGCCACTCGGAGGAGGAGGTGGGGTGCGTGCCGGCCCAGGTCGTGTCCTGTTTCGCTGGGTCCGGAGGCGAGAGCGTCGGTCACGGTGACCGTCCCGGCGGGAGTACGGAACGTCGTCTCGAGGACCATCGTGCGCTCGAGGTAGCGCCTGCTCTGCGTGGAGGGACCGGCCGGCCGGATGAGCCAGTGGCCGGCCTGCGGGCCGAGGATCCGGCCGAAGAGGGACCGGGAGTCGAAGTGCGGCATGCACAGCCAGTCGACCGATCCATGACGGCTGACCAGTGCCGCAGTGTGGCAGTCGGAGAGCAGGGCGTAGTCCGCGATGGGCCGGTCGTTCATCTCGGGCACCTCCGCGGTTGCGGGAGTCGCAGCGCCGTGGGACGGGACCCGGCCCCTGCGGGTGCAGCAGTACGCCTGCGTCACATCTTCCTACAGCCGGGATGGGCGCGCACATCCCGGCGCTCACCCGGAGACATCCGGGCCGCGCCGTGTGACTGTTCAGCCGCGGTAGGTCTCCAGGAGCCGGAGCCAGACTTCGCTGATCGTGGGGAAGGCCGGAACGGCGTGCCACAGCCTTTCGACGGGTACTTCCCCGACCACCGCAACGGTGGCGGAGTGGAGCAGCTCTGCAACGCCGGGTCCGACGAAGGTCACGCCGACCACCGTGCCGCGGTCGGCGTCAACCAGCATGCGCGCCGTGCCGCGGTAACCCTCGGTGTACTGGTGGGCGCCCGCCAGGTGGGCCAGGTCGTAGTCGACCACGTCGATGCGCCGTCCGGACCGTTGCGCCTCCATGGTGGTCAGACCGACGGAGGCGACTTCCGGGTCGGTGAAGACCACCTGCGGCACCGCCGAGGTGTCGGCGGTGGCGACGTGGCGGCCCCAGCGACCCTCGTCGGTCGGTTCGCCCGCGGCTCGGGCTCCGATCGCGGCTCCGGCCATCCGGCCCTGGTACTTGCCCTGGTGGGTCAGCAGCGCCCGGCGGTTGACGTCGCCGACCGCGTAGAGCCAGCCTCCTGGCACGGCCGTGACCCGGCCGGAGTCGTCGACGGGCAGCCACTGGCCCGGGACCAGGCCGATGCTCTCCAGGCCGATGTCGGCTGTCCGCGGGGTCCGGCCGATGGCGAACAGCACTTCGTCCGCGACCAGTTCGCCGCCGTCGTCGAGGAAGAGCGTCGCCTCGCCGTCGTCGCCGGACCGCTTCATGCCGGTGACGGACACGCCGAAGCGTACGGCGGCGCCCGCCTCGCGCAGGGCGTCGGCGACCAGTTCCCCGGCGAAGGGCTCCATCCGGCGGAGCAGTCCCTCGTCACGGACGAGGAGGGTGACCTGGGAGCCGAGGGCCTGCCAGGCAGTGGCCATCTCCACGGCGACCACGCCGCCGCCCACGATCGCGAGCCGGCCGGGTGCGCGGGTGGCGCTGGTCGCCTCGCGGCTGGTCCAGTGCCGGGTGGCGGCGAGGCCGGGCAGGTCGGGCAACGCCGCGGCCGTGCCCGTGGCAATCACGACGGCGTGACGCGCGGTCAACTGGGCAGTGTCGCCCTCAGAGGTCGTCACGGTCACCTGCTTGGGGCCGACCAGCCTGCCGTGACCGCGGATCAGATCAACGGAGACCGACTCGAGCCATGCGACCTGGCCGGAGTCCTCCCAGTGCGAGGACATCGCGTCGCGGTGTGCGAGTACGGCCTCCACGTCCAGCGGTCCGGCCACCGCCTCGCGCAGACCTGGGACTCCCCGAGCGTCGGCACGGGCCAGTACAGGTCTGAGGAGGGCCTTACTGGGCTCACAGGCCCAGTACGAGCACTCGCCGCCGACGAGTTCGCTCTCCACCACCACGGTGCTCAGCCCGGCGGCACGGGTGCGGTCGGCGACGTTCTCGCCGACCGGGCCGGCGCCAATGACGACCACGTCGTGGATGTGGGCCGCTCCCGTCGTCGCTGCGTCACTCATCGCTGCTCCCGATCTGTCTCGGTCCGGGTTCAGACGGTCGGGCTCTGGCGCGTAACGACGGGATCCGGTGACTCCCGCAGTTGCGGCTCCACCTCCCTTCGAGGGTAGTCCTCCACCCAAGGGCAGGCCCGGTGGACCCCTGCTCCGGCGTGCTCAGCCGTGAGCAGGCATGTGCAGGGCGAAGCGGCGGACGGCGTCGGTGAAGGCCTCCGGGTCGTCGAAGTTCGCGAGGTGTCTCGCCCGCGGGATCAGTTCGATGCGTGCGCGCGGATGGGCGCGGACGAAGTCCCTCTCGCCGGACCGGAAGACGGTGTCCTTCTCGCCGTTCAGGATGAGCACGGGAGCCGCCACATGACGCATCGCATCCGCGTCGAAGCGGCCCAGTACCTCGCCCCAGGCGGCCGGCAGGGTGTGGAAGGCATAGCCTGCGCCGATGGTGGCGTCCACCACCTCGGGAGGGTAGAGCCGACGGAACATCCTGTCGTTCCAGCGGGTCAACCGGTCCGCGGGCAGGCGAGGGACGAGCCCGGCGACCCACCGGTACGGTGTTGCCCACGGGCCGCGCGTCGAGGCGCTGGCCCCCGCAAGAACCAGCCCCCGCAGCAGCTCCGGGCAGCGTCGCGCGAACTCCAGCGAGGCGTAACCGCCAAGGGAGTGCCCGACGACCAGGGCTGGTCCGCGGTCGAGCGAGTCCACCGCGGCAGCGATGATCTCCGTGGCCGCGTCCAGACTCCAGGGTTGGGCAGAGCGCGCGCCGTGGCCCGGCAGGTCAACGGCGGCTACCCGAAAGTCCTCCCGGAGCGCTGCGAGTTGTGGGCTCCATTGGCCCGCGCTGAGCCGTGTCCCGTGTACGAAGATGATCGGCGGTGCATCCGCAGCCGTCATGAGTTCCCCCCAGATCCGCCCTCTTCGGACCGACTCTACCGGCGGCCAAGATCCGAAAGGGGCGCCCTAGCGGGGGAGCATTCGGATGACGGAGGAGAGCACTTCCACCGTCTGGGCCGCGCGGAGGGGGCCGGGGCAGGAGTGGCCGCCCCAGTCCCGGCCTCCCATGCTGTGGATGCCGAACCCCCGGCCGAGCGGCGTCGAGGCTCGTTCGAGGCGCCACCCGTGCTGCGCCATGCCCCAGACGTAGATCCGGGCGACGGCCTCCACCTGGTGCGCGGTGAGCGGCCGGCGCGCGAACCCCGAGGTCTCCACCGAGAGCCACAGCGGGTTCCCGGTGCCCTGCGCCCACGCCCGGTCGTGTGCGGAGACGTACTGCTCGATCTCGCCGGACTGTGACACCCAGAAGTGCGAGGAGGACTTGACCGCGGGATCGCTGAAATGCTCGTGGAGCGAGTTCTCGCCCTCCTGCACGTGCAGGATCAGACCGCGCATCTCCGTGAGCCCGCCCGGCGTGAAGTTCACCGTCAATGGCTTGCTGGTGGCATCCGGCATCCACGCCTGCCCCGGCACGGGAGCCTTCTCGGCCGGCGGTCCCGCACGGCCCTCCCCCTGCTCCTGCTCGGGCAGGCCCTCGCCCCGGGCGGGGCGCGGGCCCGTGCCGCTGAAGGCGGCGGTGCCCGCGATGACGGTGGCGGCGAGTCCGCCCCCGGTGCATGCCAGGGCGGTGCGGCGCGACATCAGCCGCGGCTTCGGTTTCCGGTGGGACACGCGGCTCCGTACGGACTGGGCGGGCATAGACGTTCTACATCGGCATGCTTGCCTCCGTTTTTCATCACAATGGGACCGAGTGATGACCGTTTCGTGACAACCCCTGGGTCGTACCCGCCAGCGGGATCCGGTCGTACCTCCGGGCGGCACCGGCTCGTTGACCCGGTATGGAACTGCCGACCATCGCGGCGCCGGGCGTCGGGGAACGGGCCGACGCCGTGGCCGATGCCGCCTGCCACCTCTACGACACCATCGCGCCCTGGGGCATCGGAGCGCCCGGAGGGTGGAGCCGGACCGCGGCCGAGGACGCGGCCGAGGCGATCGAGACCACCGCCCACGCCCTCGCGTCCATCGACCCCGGCGCCGAGGTGGTCCTCGCGCCCGTCCACGCCGCCCTCGCCGACCTCCGTCGCCGGCTCGGCCTCGCCACCGCCGAGGTGGCCGCCGGCGACGGGCTCCCGGCGGCCCCGCGTACGGTCGGGAACCCGCGCCGGACCCGCTGGGTGCGGGTGCTCACCGCACCTTCGCCCCGGCAACCGCCTTCTCGTACAACTTCCTGATGTCCGTGCCGAAGTAGGAGCTGTACGAGGTGTCGGCGGTGTCCCCGCCCGTCTTCCAGCCGCCGATGACCCCCACCACGTCGCCGGTCCCCGTCTGCCCGTTGTAGCGGAGCAGGAACGGGCCGCCGCTGGTACCGCCGGGGTAGCCGGTGCAGTCGATGCGCAGGAACGATCCGGGGATCCGCGCGTCCTTGCTGGTGAACTTCGTCGTCCGGTTCACGCACAGGCGCGGGCGGGCGGCGGAGGCCGGGTACCCGATCAGCGAGACCTTGGCGTGCGCGTAACCGGCGCCGGTGACCAGCCGGTTCCCGCCGACCACGTCCTGCACCGGGAAGCCGCGCGCGTCCGGGCCCACCTGGGCGAAGGCCACGTCGAGGGCGGCGGCGCGGTCGGGGCCCTGGGAGCGGTAGCGCGGGTCGATCCAGATCCTGGAGCGCCCGGCCGCGTCCCGCAGGACGGGGAACATGCCGTACGGCTGCGGCTTCGCGCGGGTGTAGCGCGGTACGAAGGCCACCTGCTGGGTGTCCGAGCCGAGCAGGCAGTGCGCCGCGCTGAGCACGAGGTTGCGGCCGGGGGAGGCGACCACGCTCGCGGTGCAGAAGTAGGACCCGCCGTTCTTGACGAGGAACATCCGGCCGACGACCGGGATGCCGTCGAAGTTCTGCCCGATGCCGGGGTCGGTGGCAGGCACCCGGGGGACGACGGGACGCGCGGGGGCGGGAAGCAGCGACGGCTTGGGAGTCGGCTTGGGAGTCGGCTTCGGCGTCGGTTTCGGAACGGGCAGCAGCGTCGGCGTCGGAGTGGGCGTCGGTGTGGGAGTCGCGGGGGCGGGGACGAGGGGCGATGGGGAGGCGGACGGAGTCACGGAAGGCTCGGTCGGGCCCGGGGTCGTGTCCGGCGCCGGGGTCGTGTCCGGGATCGCGATCGGCGCCGGGAGGGGAGCCAACGTCGGTGCCGGCGTCGGTGTCGGCGTCGGGGTCGGTGTCGGCGTTCCGGCAGGCGTCGGCTCCGGCGTTTCCACCGGATCCAGCGGCGCGATGGGTTCCAACGGCGGCTCGGGCGCCGGGGGTTCGGGCGGCTCCGGGGTCACGGGGGGCAGCGGGGCGGCGGCGGCCATCCGCTCGGCCGTCCAGAAGGACTCGGCCTCGCGGGCGGACCAACGGCCCGCGCTCGCCGCGGCGGTGCTCCCGGCCTCGGCCACGGGCAGCGGACCTCCGGGCACCAGCAGGGCGGCCGCCAGCGCGGCCACCATCACCATACGTCGCATTCCGGACACTCCCTAAACGGCTTGGGGGAAACGGAAGAGCCGGTCCGGGTCGTAGGCACGCCGGACCTCCTGCAAGCGGGCGAGGTTCGGGCCGTAGTAGGCCTCGCGCCAGCCGGTGAGCTTCGGGTCGGTGTAGTTCTGGTAGGCGCGGCCGCTCGCCCAGGGCCGCAGGTCCTGCCAGAGCCCGTCGAGCCAGGCCTCGTGCCGGGCCACCTCGGCCGCCGGCGCGGACTCGGGCCAGTGGACGAGGTACTGGCCGAGGAAGGCACTGTCGCGGTGCGCGAAGGCCGTGTCCGCGACCGCGACCCGGTTCAGCGCGCCGCCGCAGACCCCGTCGAACTGCACCACCGCCAGGCCGCCCCGGGGCAGGCCGGCCTCGGACCCGTAGCGGCGTACCGCGTCCAGGACCGTGCCGATCGCCGCGTCGGGCAGCCCGGCGCCCGCCCAGAAGTCGGAGCGGGCGGCGTACGAGTGCCGCTCCAGCCGACCCTGCGGGTCCCGGCCGGGCAGGGTGCCCGGCAGCCGGCACTGCGCCGCGGTCAGGTCCAGACAGCCCGACATGGCCCGCAGGGTGTCCGCGTGACTGCGTACGACGATCCAGTCGTCCTGCGGGGGGCCGCCGACCAGGTCCGACAGCCGGGTCAACTGCCGTTCCAGCTCCCCGCGTCCGTCGAGGCACACCACCCGGACCGCCGGCGGCGCCGGATCTCCGGAACCGGCACCAGGACCGGCACCGGCACCGGCACCGGCACCGGCTTCGATCGTGAACTCCACCTGGCTCCAGAACGGGTCCGGCAGCCCGGCCAGCCAGCGCTGCCAGCCGCGCAGCACGTCCGCGGAGTCGCCGCCGGGCCAGTGGAGTTCGGCGAAGGCGCAGTCCCGGGGAGCCGGGTGCGTACGGAAACGGAACTCGGTGACGACGCCGAAGTTGCCGCCCCCGCCGCCGCGCAGGGCCCAGAAGAGCTCCGGATCGCGGTCGGCGCCGACCTCGCGCACGCGTCCGTCGGGGGTGACCACCCGGGCCCCCGTGAGCCGGTCCGCGGTGGCCCCGTACGCCCGCGAGGCCAGCCCCAGACCGCCGCCGAGGGTGAGCCCGGCGATCCCGACGGAGGGGCACAGTCCGGTCGGGACGGCCAGGCCCCGCCCGGCGAGGGCGGCGTGCACGTCCCCGAGCCGGGCCCCCGCCCCGATCCGTGCGCCGTCCCCCTCGACCGCCACTCCCGCCATGGCCCCGGTGTCGACGACCAGCGCCCCGGCGCGGGTCGACCAGCCGGCGTAGCCGTGCCCGCCGCCGCGCGGGACGACGGCCGCGCCGGAGCGGCGCGCGAAGTCCAGGCAGACGGCCACGTCCGCGGCGTGCGCGGGGTAGGCCACCGCGGCGGGCGCGACCGCGTCGTAGCGTGGCTGGAACAGCAGGCGGGCCTCCGCGTAGTCGCGGTCGCCGGGGAGCACCACCCGCCCGTCGATCCCGCGGGCCAGCGCCCCGTAGTCCGGGCTCCGGGCGGCCGCGCCGACGGTGGCGAGGACCGCCGCCGCGGCGGCGCTGCCGAGGACTTGGCGGCGATGGAGGCTCATACCTCCTTCCTGCCACCGCCCGCCCCGATCGCCGTGAAGGCGGGCCCACACACACCGGGCAGCCCCCCGAACGGCTCATGGCCGAAACGGTTCGGCTTGTCGTATGGACGGACCGGCCCGATCGGCACCACCCGCCTAGGCTGCACCCATGCCCCTCGTCGACCTCAGCGCGCACACCGGTGACTTCAACGCCGATCCGTACCCCTTCTACGCCGCGCTGCGCACCGCCGGCCCCGTCCACGAAGTGGTCGTGGGCGGCGAGCGGTCGTGGCTGGTCGTCGGCCACGAGGAGGCCCGGCAGGCCCTGAACCACCCGGACCTGTCGAAGAACTGGTTCGGCACCGGGCTGTTCGGGGACGCACCGGTCCCGGCCGTCGCCACGAGCATGCTGGACGCGGACCCGCCCCACCACACGCGGCTGCGCGGCCTGGTGGCGCGGGAGTTCACGGCCCGCCGGATCGAGTCCCTGCGCCCCCGTGTCCGGCAGATCACCGGCGAACTGCTCGACGAGATGGCGGCCCGTCCCGACCGGCGGGCCGACCTGATCCGGTCCCTCGCCGTACCGCTGCCGATGACCGTGATCTGCGAACTCCTCGGCGTGCCCGGCCTGGACCGGGCGCGGTTCCGCTACTGGTCCAGCGAGATCGTCGCCCCGCTGGACGGGGTCGGCGCGGACGGCCGGGTGCTGGAGCAGATGACCGCGTACCTCTTCGAACTCGTCGGGGCCAAGGCCGAGGATCCCGGCGACGACCTGCTCAGCGCGCTGATCCGGACCCGTGACGAGGACGGCGACCGGCTCTCCCCGGACGAGCTGATCGGGATGGCCTTCCTGCTGCTCGTCGCGGGCCACGAGACCACCGTGAACCTGATCGGCAACGGAGTACGGGCGCTGCTCGCGCACCCCGACCAGCTCGCCGCCCTGCGCGCCGACCCGGACGGCCTGATCGACGGCGCCGTGGAGGAGATGCTGCGCTACGACGGCCCGGTCCAGCACGCCACCCACCGCTTCGCCCGCACCGGCCTGGAACTGGGCGGCACCCTGATCCCCGCCGGTTCCTCCGTCCTGGTCGCCCTCGCCGCGGCGGACCGCGACCCGGCCCGCTTCGCACGGCCCGGACCCGACGTGTTCGACATCCGCCGCCCCGGACCGGGCCACCTCGCCTTCGGCCACGGCATCCACTTCTGCCTCGGCGCCCCGCTCGCCCGGATGGAGGGCCGCATCGCGATCCGCGCCCTGCTGGAGCGCTTCCCGGAACTGGCCGAGGATCCGGAGGCGGGTCCGCGGGACTGGCTCCCCGGCGTGCTGATGCGGGGCGTGACCCGGCTGCCGCTGCGCTGGTGAAGGAGAGGGGGAGAGGGGCCGCCGGTCAGCGGGTGGGCCCCCTGTCCACGTTCACCCCTTGCGCGCCAGCAGGAAGCCCTGCGGGGAGTTCTCGCGGGGGTCCGGGCCGCGGACCAGCCGGGCCACTTCGGTCAGTCCGGCCCCGGCCAGCAGGCGCGCGACGAGGTCGGGCGGCGTCCAGTACACGTCGAGCTCGACCGGATGCCCGTACGCGTGTTCCAGCCGGATCCTCTCGTCGCCCGCCTTGAAGGCGATCAGGACGTACCCGCCCGGCGCCAGCACCCGGGCGAACTCCGTGAACACCACGGGCAGTTCCGCGGGCGGGGTGTGCACGGTGGAGTACCAGGCCAGCACCCCGCCCAGTACCCCGTCGGCCATGTCCAGCGCGGTCATCGACCCCACCTCGAACCGCAGGCCCGGGTAGGTCCGGCGGGCCACCGCCACCATCGCCGGGGACAGGTCGACGCCGAAGGCCCGTACGCCGAGCCCGTCCAGATGCGCCGTCACCCGGCCCGGGCCGCAGCCCAGATCGGCGACCGCCCGGCCACCGCGGCCCTCGTCGCCGCGCACGCCGTCACCGCGCCCGCCGTCACCGCGCACGTACTCGGCGAAGGCCGCCAGCATGGCCCGGTCCAGTGGCTTCCGGGCCAGTTCCGTCCCGACCAGCCGGGCATAGTCGACGGCGACGGCGTCGTACGACGCTCTCACCGAGGTCAGGTCCGAGGTCTGCGTCATACCCCTGGACAGTAGCCGCCCGGATCCGTCCGGGGGACCCCCGGCTCCGGTGCTCCGGATCACCCTCCGAGAAGCGGATTGGGCAGTTCGGCCCACTGGTCGCCGGGGGTGCCCGGGCTCAGCCGCATCAGGGTGAGCGCCTTGGTGGGCAGCGGCCCGGTCAGCAGGGCCTCGGTGTCGGCGGTCGCCGGCAGCGCGGCGACCTCGGCGAGGGCCTCGGCGAAGGCGCCGGCCGAGCCCGCCGTGGCGCCGAGCGCACCCGTCAGCAGGGACCCGAACAGCTTGCGCCGCAGCACGGTCACGTCGTCGGTGATCAGCCTGCCGGACAGGGGCGGCACCGGCAGGCCGTGCCGGACGAGCCGGGCGGGGCTGATCCGGATGTCGGCGAGGTCGCGGTAGACCAGCCGCAGCGGGGTCCCGGTGGGGGAGAGGACCACGAGGAGGTTCTGGCCGTGGGCCTCCAGGGCCACCCCCAGCTCCAGCACCCGCAGGCACACCGACAGCGCGAGACGGGCGAAGTCCGCACGCCAGGCCGCCGAGCGCGCCGGCGGGAACGAGGCCAGGGCCGCCACCGGGAGCACCCGCTCACCGGCGGCCGCGTCCGCGTGGACCTCGGGCGGCTCCCGCAGCACGGCCGCCAGGTCCGGGGTGTGCGCGGTCGCCGCGCCCAGGGTGCGGGTGATGTGCAGCCGGCCGTCGAGCCGCTCGGACAGGTCCTGGGCGAAGGCGGACACGGCCGCCGCCGTCTCCACGGAGTAGACGGAGATGTCCCGTACGGAGGAGGTCAGCCGGGCGCTCAGCGCGGTCTTCACGTGCGGGCCGCCGTCGGCGGGCGCCAGCGTGCGCAGGGCCATCAGCGGGTGCGCCGCGAATCCCGGCCGCGCCCGCTCGTGCCGCAGTACGTGCGCGGCCTGCCACGGATGCACCGGGACCAGGATCCGCCCCGCGTCCTGCAGCAGCTCCGGCCAGTCGCCGGTGACCAGGCACTTCTCAGCCGGTACGGCGACCAGGCCGAGCTCGACCACGGGGCGGTGCTCGGGGGCGTACGCCAGCTGCTCGGCCACCGAGAAGCCCGGCCGGGAACGACAGTTCGGGTGGTACGGATGGCCGTCGACGACCCGCTGCTCCCATTCCCACGTGGCCCGCGGGGGGCGATCCTCGCCGGCGGGCGGCTGTCCGGCCCGGGAGAGCGCCAGGGAGGCGGTACTGGCGTCGAGCTCGGCGGCGAACTCCTTCCCGTGTGTCACCCCCAGCGCCGTGACCAGGGCCGCAGCCTGCCCGTAGGCCTTGCCGTCGAGCAACAGTTCGCTCACGTACGGCTCGGTCGCGTACGGATCCGGCAACGGGCCCTCCAGTCGGGAGCCGCCCTCCAGCAGGAGGGCCAGGCCGTCCGGCCCGCGCTCCCGGCCCACGACCCACGGCAGCGGTTCGAAGGCCAGCGCCCGCCACAGCCGGGTCAGCACGGCCGCCCGGGCGCCGCTCAGCGCGGCGGTGTACCCGGGGCCGAGCCGGGGCCGTACACCGGCCAGTTCGGCGGCGACGGCCTCTTCGGCCGGCGAGTGGGGAAAGTGCATGCTGGGCTCCGACATCGGAATATCGCTTTACGGGATGATCAAGTAATCATTGCGGATACCGACGATCACGACCGGTGGTTACGCCTGGCGAACCTCCGGCGCACCGGATGGACCGAATGGAACCAGTGGACCTCAACGCCGCCGCCGACGCGTACGCCGCCACCCCGCTCCTGAACTGCCTGCTGCGGGAGACGGCCGATCCCGTGGAGCCCGCCGAGCCCGGCGGCCCCGCCGAAGCGTACGGCGCGGGCACCGGGGTGGGCGTGGCGGTCCACCGGCTGCGCGGCAGCGGCCGGCTGCTCCGGGTGCGCGGCGGGCGCCGGCCGGTCCGCCCCGAACTGCGGACGGCCGCCGGCTGGCACCCGCTCAGCCACACCGAACTGGTCAAACTCGTCTCCGACGAACTGGGCCGGTTCACCGGCGTCCCCAATGACGAGCTCCCCGTCGAGATCACCGATAGCCGCGATGCGCTCGCCGCGCTGCTGGCGGCCCGCGCCGGGGCCGAGCCCCCGCAGGACCCGTACGTCCTCTCCGAGCAGTCCCTGGTGATGGGCCATCCGCACCACCCCGCCCCCAAGGCCCGCGGCGGGGCCCCGGCCGGGAGCTGGCTGCCGTACGCGCCCGAGGCCCACGCCCGCTTCCCGCTGGTCTTCCTCGGCCTGCGCGAGGACCAGGCCGCCGAGGAGGGCGGCCCGGCCGCCGCCGACGCGATCGACTCCCTGGCCGATGCCCTCGACGGGCCGCGCGCCCCGGCCGGCTACCGGCTGCTGCCCGCCCACCCCTGGCAGCTCGACCTGGTGGGCGAGCGGCCCGCGGTGCGCGAGGCCTTCGCCGACGGGCGGCTGCTGCGGCTCGGGCAGAGCCGCCGGCCGGCCTGGCCCACCGCCTCGATCCGGACCCTGTACGTACCGGAACCGGTGGCCGACCTCTTCGTGAAGTTCAGCCTCGACGTCCGGATCACCAACGACGTGCGCCGGCTGTGGCGGCACGACCTGCTGAAACTGCGCCGCACCGACGCGGCCGTCGAGGCCGGGTTCGCCGCGCTGCGCCGGACCGGCTCGGCGGCGGCCTGGCTGGCCGACCGCGGCTACCGCACCGCCTCCTTCGCCTTCGAGGAGCTCGCCGTCCTGGTCCGCGACGGCCTGCACGCCCACACCGTGCCCGGGGCCACGCCGCTGCTGGCCGCCGCGCTCGCCGAGGGCTACGCGGGGAGCCCGCCGGCCGGGGCCACCGACCCGGCCCGCTGGTGGCGGGCGTACCTGCGCCAGGTGGTGCCACCCGTGCTGGAGCTGTTCGCCCGCCACGGCGTCGTGCTGGAGGCCCACCTGCAGAACACCCTGGTCGCCGTCGACGCCGAGGGCATGCCCGTGCAGGCCCTCTTCCGCGACGCGGAAGGGGTGAAGCTGCTGCCGGACCTGCCGCGCGCGGACGCCTGGCAGCGCCTGGTCTACTGCCTGGTCGTCAACCACCTGGCGGAGATCGCGGGGGCGCTGGCCGGACGGCATCCGGACATCTCGCCGCTGCTGTGGCCGGCCGTACGGGAGGAGTTCCGGCGCTACGACGCCACGCGCGGGCTCCCCGAGATCGCGGAGCTGCTCGCCGCCCCGACCCTGCCGGCCAAGACCAACCTGCTGCTGCGCTGGACGCGGGCCGACGGCGCGGACGCCCGCTACCTGCCCCTGCCCAACCCGCTGCGGGAGTAGGGGGTCCGCCGATGGGGCCGGGTGCGTACGGAACCGGCCAAGGTGGGTCGGGTTCCGGGATCTCCTCTCACCTAAAGGTATAGACCAATGCTACGTTGGTCGGGCAGACCGCGCAGTCCTTGACCACCCGTCAGAGGAGAAGCCATGCCCTCCCCTTCGCGGGGCGGCGGCCCGGCCGCCATGCCCAAGTACCAGCGGATCGCCGCAGCGTTGCGCCGCGATCTCGAGCGCGCCGCACGCACCCCCGGCGGCAGACTGCCCTCCGAGCGCAGCCTGGCCGCCCGTTACGAGGTCAACCGGCAGACCATCCGGGCCGCCCTCCAGCACCTGCGCGAGGACGGCCTCGTCGTCACCGGCCGCCGCGGCACCCGGCCCGCCGTCACCGCCGTGGTGGTCCCCGCGGCCGCCGGGCCGGGGAGCGGGGCGGCGATCGAACCGGTCGCCGCCCGGCCCGCCTCCGCCGTGCCCGCCCTCACCCTGAGCTGGCTCACCCTCGTCACCGTCCCGCCCTCGCTCGCCGGGCTGCTCGGCATGGCGGGCGGCGACCGCACCCTGGTCCATCACCACCGCGAACGCGGCCCGGCCGGGGAGACCCTCCGGGACGCCGTCACGTACTTCAGCCCGGGCGTCGTCGCGCGCGACCCCGAGCTGGCCGGCTACCGCGGCCGGGGGGTGACGCTCCGCGACGACGACCTCGCCCCGGTGCGGCGCTGGCTCGACCGCGCCGCGGCGGGCGGCCGGGTCGCCGAGACCATCACCATGACCCGCACCACCCACCCGCGGGCCGCCTCCCCGGCCTGTGGCCTCACCGTGCGCCGCACCCTGCACGACACCTCCGGCCGGCTGCTGGCCGTCACCGACCTGGCCTTCCCCACGTGGGACCGGCTGACCTTCCACCGCGACCGCCGCGACCCCGCGGCGACCGGCTTCCGCGTTACGTAGGTCACACCCGGGGCCCGGCGGATCCCGGTCCATCCGCCGGACGCATGGTGTGGGCTCCGACACGCCGCGGGCGGCGGCGCGCCGGGCCCGGCGCGCAACGCGGTCGCCGGGCGCCCGCTCCAACTCCGTCCCGGTGGCCGCGCGTCGCCACCCGCAGCGCGGCGCTGCCCCGCGCGCCGCGGTTCCCCGATGTGCAAGTGACCTGGGCGCCTGGTGGCTGCGCGGGCTCCTCGCGGGCCTGCTGGCCTTCGCGGGCCTCGCGCTCATCGACTCCGTCGGCCTGTGGTCCGACGCGATGTCCACGCTCTCCCTCGTCCTGGTCGCGACCCTCGTCACGCTGGTCTTCGCGATCCCGCTCGGCATCTGGGCCTCCAGATCAGACCGGGTAAGCGCCGTCCTGCGGCCCGTCCTGGACTTCATGCAGACCATGCCCGCCATGGTCTACCTCATCCCCGGGATCATCTTCTTCGGGGTGGGCGTCGTGCCCGGCATCATCGCGACCATCATCTTCTCGCTGCCGCCGGGCGTCCGGATGACCGAGCTCGGCATCCGCCAGGTCGACGCGGAACTGGTCGAGGCCGCGGAAGCCTTCGGCACCACCCCGCGCGACACCCTCTTCCGCGTGCAGCTGCCCCTCGCCCTGCCGACGATCATGGCGGGCATCAACCAGGTCATCATGCTCGGCCTGTCGATGGTCGTCATCGCCGGCATGGTCGGCGGCGGCGGACTCGGCGGCGCCGTGTACCGCGCCATCGGCAACGTGGACATCGGCCTCGGCTTCGAGGCTGGCATCTCCATCGTCATCCTGGCCATGTACCTGGACCGGATGACCGGCGCCCTCGGCCGCCAGGTCTCCCCGCTCGGTCGGCGCGCCCTCGCCAAGGCGAAGGCCGCGGCCACCGGCGCGGCCAAGGTGTGGAACCACCGCCCCCAGCCCGTCCACGCCCTCAGCGGCGTCGTCGTGCTCGCCCTCGTCGCGGGCGGCCTCAGCACCTTCGGCGGCTCCACCACCGAGGACGGACCGGCGGGCGCGGCGAACATCGGCAAGGGCCGCACGGTTTCCGTCGGGTACATCCCCTGGGACGAGGGCATCGCCTCCACCTTCCTGTGGAAGGAGCTGCTGGAGCGGCGCGGCTTCAAGGTCGACGCCCGTCAGCTGGAGGCCGGGGCGCTCTACACCGGCCTGGCCGGCGGCCAGCTCGACTTCCAGACCGACTCCTGGCTGCCCGTCACGCACGCGCAGTACTGGGAGAAGTACGGGAACAAGCTGGAGGACCTCGGTTCCTGGTACGGCCCCACCTCGCTGGAGCTGTCCGTGCCCTCGTACATGAAGGACGTCCGCTCGCTCGCGGACCTCAAGGGCAAGGCCGGCCAGTTCAAGGGCCGCATCATCGGCATCGAGCCGAGCGCCGGTGCCATGTCCATCCTCAAGGACAAGGTCCTGAAGGAGTACGGCCTCGAAGGCGAGTACCAGGTCGTCGACGGCTCCACGCCCGGCATGCTCGCCGAGCTCAAGCGGGCCTACGAGAAGAAGGAGCCCGTGGCGGTCGTGCTGTGGTCCCCGCACTGGGCGTACTCCACGTACGACCTGACCAAGCTGGAGGACCCGAAGGCGGCCTGGGGCAAGGGCGACGGGATCCACACCCTGGCCCGCAAGGGCTTCGCCGCCGACGAGCCCGAGGTGGCCCGCTGGCTGAGCTCGTTCAAGCTCAGCGAGGAGCAGCTGACCGGCCTGGAGGCGAAGATCCAGGAAACCGGGAAGGGCAAGGAGCAGGAGGCCGTGCGCGCCTGGCTGGAGGAGCACCCCGAGGTCGACCAGCTCGCCTGACGGCGACCGTCGAAGGCGCCGGCGCGCGCCGGCGCCTTTCGTGTGGCCGCGCCCGGCTCAGCCGACCAGGACGCGGTCCGCGGCCTCCTTCGGTCCGGCGGCCCCGCGGGAGCGTCGGCGCGGCCGCACCGGCCACCACGTGGACCGGCCCAGCAGGGCGGCCAAGGCGGGCACCAGCACGATCGACAGGACGAAGGCGGAGAGCAGGATCCCGAGGGCCGTCGCGAAGCCGATCTGCTGGGTGGACGGGGCCGGGGTGACGGCCAGGCTGCCGAAGGACGCGGCCAGCACCAGCCCCGCCGTGGCGATGGCGGGCGCCGTGTGCCGCACGGCGCGGCCGACCGCCGCCCGCGCCGGACCCGGCCGCTCCATCTCCTCCCGGATCCGGTCGCTCATCAGGATGTTGTAGTCGGTGCCCAGCGCGACCACGAACAGGAACAGCACGAGCGGGAGGGTGAAGTCCACCCCGGGCCGGTCCAGGGCGTGCTGGAACACCAGCGTCGAGGCGCCGAGGGTCGCGGCGAACCCGAGGCCGACCGCGGCCAGCAGGATCACCGGTGCCAACAGGCTGCGCAGCAGGGCGAGCAGGATCAGCGCGATGAGCACGGCGGCCACCGGGAAGACCACCTTCAGGTCCTTGTCCACCGCGGTCGAGATGTCGGCGAAGATCGCCGGCGTGCCGCCCACGTGCGCCTCGGTACCGGCGGGCGCGTGGGCCCGTACCGCGGCCCTGACCGGGCCGGTGACCAGATCGCGCGCCTCCTGGCGCTGCGGGTCGACCGTCAGGAACAGATCGATCCGCGCCGCCCGCCGGTCCTCGCTCAGCACGGTCCCCGCGACCTGGCCCACGCCGCCCACCCCCGCGAGCGCCTTGGACAGCCCGCCCAGGCCCTCGGCGGTGAGCGTGCCGCCGTCGGAAGCCGTGACGAACACGCTGGTCGGGTCCGACACCCCGGCCGGCAGGGCACGCGAGATCTCCGCGGCGGTGGCGACCGCGGCGGTCCGCTCCGCGCCCGCGCCGCCCTGCCCGTAGTCCATGCGCATCCCCACGACACCGGCGGCCAGCGTGCCGAGCAGCGCCACCGAACCCAGGACCAGTGCCAGCGGCCGCCGCGCCACGCGGTCGCCCAGCCGCGCGGCGGAGCCGGCGCGGGGAGCGTGGCGCAGGGCCCGGGAGGGCCAGAACATCTTGCGGCCGGTGACCGCCAGCAGGGCCGGCATCAGGGTCAGGCTGCCCAGCAGCATCACCAGTACGGACAGGGCGATGGCCGGCCCGAGCACCCGGAACTGGCCGAAGGAGGCGACCCCGAGCGTGGCGAACGCGGCGACGATGGTCAGCGCCGCGGAGGTGATGGCCGTACCCACCCGCCCTGCGACCTCGGCGGCCGCCTCGCGCCCGGACTGCTCGGGGTGTTCGCGCAGCTGCTCGCGGAAGCGGAAGAGGAGGAAGAGGAAGTAGTCGATGCCGATGCCCACCAGGACCACGCTGATCAGCCCCGGCGTGGAATCGGCCAGTCCGGTCCCGGTGAGCAGCGCCGCGCCGACCACGACGCCGGCCGCGGCGCCGCCGATCACGGAGACCGCGAGCAGCGGCAGCAGGGCCGCCAGGACGCTGCGGAAGACCAGGACGTGCAGCAGGACGATGACCCCGAGCATGAGCGCCCCGACCACCGCCGTCCTGGTCTTCTCGGCGTCCGCCGTGTCCACCCGGTCGGCGATCCCGCCGGTGAAGCCGGTGCGCAGTCCCTCCTCCGCGAACGCGTCCCGGGCGGAATCCCGGAAGGCGCGGTAGGTGTCCTGCACCCCGGGATCGGCGGGATTTCCGGTCAGTTCGACGGAGAGCAGGCGGAAGGAGCGGTCGGGCGCCGTCATGGCCGGGCTGACCCGGGGGATCTGCGAGTGGTCCTCGGCGAGGGGCATCGTGTCCTCGGTCCGGGGCATGGTGACCCGCTTCCGGGCCAGCTGCGCGGCCCGCGCGTCGATGCGCTGCTCGTCGGCGGCGCCGAGCGGCGCGTCGTCCGAGCGGGCCACCAACAGGGTCAGGAGGTTGGCGTCCGGCTTCACGCCGAACCGCTCCTCCGCGATCTCCAGGGCGGCCGCCGAGTCGTAGTGCGCGGGCAGGAACCCGGCGTTGCCGGGCTGGGTGGCGCGGAAGACGAACGCCTGGCCCAGGATGGTGGCTGCGATTCCCAGGACCGCCCAAAGGGCGATGACCTTCCATGGACTTCGCGTCGAGAATCGGGTCAGGGCGCGGATCACTGGTCTCCTCCGGTCTGTGCGGTACGGCCGGGGTTCCCGGCCTGACTCCAGACCATCAGCGGGGAGCGGGGAAAACGTCGGGGCAGGGGAGGATCCGCACCACGGGACCAGGGTCCGTACGGGGGCGCGGACCAGGACCGGAGTCCTGGTACGGGCTCACACCGGGGACCGGTGGCAGGGGACGGGGGCGGTGCCAGAATGGATCACCGGAGAGCGCGGCCGCGCCCGCCCGGCACCTGCCGGATCGGTGGCCGACGGGGGAGGACCGGCAGCATGGGTGTGGGTGTGGGTGTGCGAGGGGACCGGGGCGGCGGCGCGCGTGCGGGTGCGGACCGGGACGCGGGCAGCCGTGCCACGGGCCGCGACACCGGAAGCGGCGACACCGGCCGGGCGGCCGTCCCGGGCGCGGACCGCGGCGCCGAGCGCCCACCGTGGACCCGTAACGACGCACTCGTGGCGGTCGCGGCCGGCACCATCGACCTCGTCGGCTACTCCCTGGGCATGCAGACCGAGGGCCGGGTCCTGAGCGTGACCGCGGCCGTCTCCCTGATCGTCTCGGCGATGCCCCTGATCGCCCGGCGCGCGCGGCCGGTGACGGTGCTCGCCGCCGTGCTGGCCCTGGGCGTGCTGGTGAACGTGAGCACCCCGCCGACCCCGCACTTCACCCTCACCCTGCTGGTGGCCCTCTACACGGTGGCCCGGTTCAGCCGCCCCGCCGTGGCCGTGTCGGCGGCGGTCGTCGCGGTGCCGCTGATCTCCGCGGGCCAGGGCGGCTGGCCCCTGCCCTTCGGCTGGTCGGGCCTGATCGCGAACGCGCTCGGCACGCTCGGCGCCGTCGGCGCGGCCGCCGTGGTCAAGCACCGGCAGCGGGAGGCCGAAGCGCACCGGACCCTGCTCGCGGACCGGGCGGTGGCCGAGGAACGCCGGCGGATCGCCCGCGAACTCCACGACATCGTCGCCCACCACATCACCACCATGCAGCTGATGGCGGGCGGGGCCCGGGCCAACCTGGCGCACGATCCGGAGGTCGTCCGGGAGGCCCTCGTCACCCTGGAGGACTCCGGACGGATGGCGCTGCGCGAGATGCGCCAACTGCTCGACGTCCTCAGGGCCGGGGAGGAGCCGGAGCACACCCCGCCCGCTCCCCAGCCCGGGGCCGGCGACCTCGACCGGATCGTCACCGAATCCCGGCTGGCCGGCACGGAGACCGAGTTCACCGTGGACGGCCCGGTCCGCCCGCTGCCGCCGACCGTGGGCCTCACCGTCTTCCGCATCGTGCAGGAGGCGCTGACCAACACCCGCAAGCACGGGGGGGACGCGCGGGCCCACGTACGGCTCACCTACCGCCTGGACGAGGTGGCCGTGGAGGTGCGCGACGACGGGGCGGGATCGCGGGCACCGGCCTCCCGGCCCGCGGCGCGCCCCGGGTACGGTCTGATCGGCATGCACGAACGTGTCGCCCTGCAGGGCGGAACCCTGGAGGCCGCCCCGGTCGACGGCGGGGGCTTCCGGGTGGCGGCCCGCCTCCCGGTCCCCTCCGCGGTCGCGGGCCCCGGGTACGGCGAGAGAGAGGAACGGCAGCGATGATCCGCGTGCTCATAGCCGACGACCAGCCGCTGGTGCGGCGCGGCCTGGCCCTGATCCTGGGCCCCGACCCGGAGTTCGAGGTCGTGGGCGAGGCCGAGGACGGGGCCCGGGCCGTCGCCCTCGCCCAGGAGCTGCGGCCCGACGTGGTCGTCATGGACATCCGGATGCCGGTCCTCGACGGGGTCCAGGCCACCGAGGAGCTCGCGCGGACGCTCCCCTCCACCCGCGTCCTCGCGCTCAGCACCTTCGACATGGACGAGTACGTGGTCGCCGCCCTGCGCGCCGGCGCGTACGGCTTCCTGCCCAAGGACATCTCCCCGGAGGAGCTGATCGCCGCGGTCCGCATCGTCCACACCGGCGAGGCCGCCGTCGCGCCGCGGCTGCTGACCCGGCTCATCTCCGCCTACGTACGCACCCCCGTGCGGCCGCGGTCGTCGGCCGGCGCGACCCCGGCCGAACTCACCCCGCGCGAACTGGAGATCTGGCGTCTGCTGGCCGGCGGCCGAGGCAACGCCGAGATCGCCCTGGACCTGGACATCAGTGTCTCCACGGTCAAGAACCACATCACGGGCATCTTCGGCAAGTTGGGCGTCCGCGACCGCGCGCAGGCGGTGATCGCGGCCTACGAATCGGGCCTGGTCGAGGCCGGTTGTGCGAGCGGTTGATCACCAAGTGCCCGCAAGAGCACCGGAATTTTCCTGGTGACCACACCTCTGACCAGCCAAAACACTGGATGATTCGCCCGTGCGGAGAAGGGCACCTCCATGGCACAGTGCGATCAGCCCGACCGCACGCACGACCAGGGAGCCTCCATGCGCGATCCGCACGCCACGCCGCTCGCGGCCGCCCCCGACCGCGTGCCGGAGTCGGAGCCCGGCCCGCTGCCCTGCTGCCCCGTGTGCGACGGCGCACCCGACCGCATCTCCTGGCGCCAGCGCCCCGGCCGGCCGGTGACGCTGGTCTTCGACCCCTGCGGCCACCACTGGTCGACCCCGGCCCCACCGGTCCTGGCGGTCACCCCACCCCCGCGCCCCGGCCGCGTCACCTGAGGGCGCGTGCGGGCGGGCCGGTCAGCGGAGCGGGTCCGTCGCCAGCCGGGCGTGCAGTTCCACGTCGTGGCGGACGCCGTCGTAGGCGAGCTTCTGGCGCTGCAGTCCCTCGACGGTGAAGCCCGCGGCAAGGGCGACGTGACAGGACGCCGGATTGTTCACCCGGTGCCCCAGCTCCAGCCGGAAGAGTTCCGCGTCGTCGAAGGCCCACCGCGAGAGCGAACGGCAGGCCGCGGAGGCCACGCCCCGGCCGCGCGCTGCGGCTGTCGTCCAGTAGGAGACCCACCCGGTGGTGTGTTGCCGGTTCACGGCACCGACCGCGACGTTGCCGAGTACGGTCCCGTCACCCTCGACCACGGCGAAGGCAAAGGCGGAGCCGTCCGCCCATTGACCGCCGCGGTCGGCGATCCACGACTCGGCAGCCCGAACCGAGTCCACCGGCTCACTGCTCTGACCGCGCATGAGCGGGTCCGCGAACGCCGCGCTCACCGCTGCCGCATCTCCCGGCGCCCAGCGCCGCAGCACCAGACCTGACGACGTTTCCACATGATCACGCACGTGACGAGTATTCCCGACCGTTGGTCAGATCACGGCTCGCCTCCCACAAGCGTGCCGCGACGGAGGGGTCGGCGAGGTGGTTCCACACCGGTTCACGTCGGGGCTCGCCGCGCAGGCCGAAGACGCGCGGTCCCCACAGTTGGCCTCCCCGTACGGTCGGGTCGAGCACCGCCCGCACCGCGGGCCACGCGCCCGCGTGCTTGCCCTGCAGGAGGAGAGCCGCAGGTGCCGCGCCCAGCCGTGCGCCGGTGGTCCGTACATGGACCGGCGGCCGTGACGGGGTGAGGGAGTCGAGCGCGCCGCCGGGATGGACCACCACGCTCGCCACCGTGCTGCCGGAAGCGCGCAGGCGGCGGTCGAGTTCGACGCCGAAGTACATCTGGGCCAGCTTGGAGCGTCCGTAGGCACGCTTTGGCTGGTAGCCCTTTCGGGACTGCAGGTCGTCGAGGTCGAGCCGCTCGGACTTCGCCGCGAAGCTGCCCATGGTCACCACGCGGGCCGTCGGCGCGGCCGACAGCAACGGCATCAGCCACCGGGTCAGGGCGAAGTGCCCGAGGTGGTTCGTGCCGAACATGAGCTCGTGACCGTCCCCGGTCTCCCTGCGCGGCGGGTCGTCAAGCGCGACGCCGGCGTTGTGGACCACCGCGTCGAGGCGTTCCACTTCCAGTGATTCCACCGTCGTCGCGAGCGACGAGAGGTCGGCGAGGTCCAGCCGTACGGCCCGTACGCGTGCGCCGGGGACGCGCGCCCGGATCGAGTTCTTGGCGGCTTCGGCCTTGGCGGGACTGCGGCTGCCGAGCACGACGGTGGCTCCGGTCGCCGACAACTGCTCCGCGACGAAGTACCCGATGCCGGCGTTGCCGCCGGTGACCAGGAAGACGCGGCCATCGGCCCCGGGCAGTCGTCGGCGATTCCAGGGCGGGGCGGAGGAAGTGGACAGTATGGACGACATGGCGACGGGGTCCCTTGCGGTTGCGGGCGGCTGCCCCCTCGGGCAGCTCGACACCCACCGTTCCAGCGGCCACCGACACCTCGCCCACGGATCGGCGACGGTCCCGCCGGACGACCGACATCCCGCCGACGCGGCGCCGGCCCACGCGCCGGCGGCATCCCGCATCGCCCCGCTCCCGGCCGGTCAGTCCCGGTACACGAGGACGAACTCTCCGTAGGGGTGCGTGCCGTGGCGGTCCGCCGTCTCGTCGAGGGCCCTGCGCAGCGTGCGCAGATGGCCCGCGGCGAGCTGGAGCGGCGGCTCGTCCGGCTGGTGCACGGTGCCGCGGGGGTAGTCCTCGCCGGCCGTGCTCATCTCGATGTGGCAGCCGAGGACATGGCGGACCGGCCGGGTGGCGCAGAAGTCCAGCAGCCGGTCGACGGTGGCCGAGTAGGCCGCCCGGTCCTCGATGTAGAGCCGCCCCGGATAGAGGGAGTCGCCGGTCAGCAGGAGGCCGGTGTGGCGGTCGTGGAAGACCAGGGCGGCCTGCTGGTGGCCGGGGCCGGGGATCAGGTCGAGGATCCGGCCGCCCAGGTCCAGTGCGCCGGTGCGGTGCGGCCAGTCGGTGAGGCCGAAGGCGGCCGTGACCTCGTCCAGTCCGGGTCCCACGACCGTGGTGAGCGGCCGGTCCGCGAACTGCGGGTCCGCCGCGACGTGGTCGCCGTGTCCGTGGGTGTGGGCGACCAGCAGCGCGTACGCGGGCCTCGGATGGCGTTCCAGCCACTCGGTGACCAGCCGGTCGACCGTTTCCCGCAGGGGGAAGTGGGCCGGGTCGGCGGACGCGCCCGTGTCGAGGAGCAGCGCGCGGTCACTGCCGAAGAGGAGGAAGAGGAACGGGGCTTCGTAGTGCACGGACTTGTTCTGGCGCAGGATCACCGTGTGTTCGGAGTAGGCGTGGACCTGGATCTCCGGGGCCGGGTCGTGCTTGGGGGAGGGCCAGCCCGCGTGCCAGACGACGTCGAGACTGCCTGAAACCGGGGCGCCCCGGAGAAAGTCGATCACACGTCCAACCTACCCTCGCCCCCTCCCCTCGTCGTCGGGCGCCGGGGAGCGAGCCGTCGGCCGGGCCCGCACCGATCCCGCGCCCGGCTCGCGCGCACTGCCCCCTTGCGGTTTCGTGGTGGCAGAGGCGTGTGTACCGATGCGGCGGCATCGACCACCGGACCGAGCCCTCGCCGCTACGGAGGAGGGCGGAACATGTCCGCACCAGGCCCCACAGCCCGCCGCCGACGCCGTGCGGCAGTCCTCACCGCCGCGCTGGCCTGCTCGGCGCTGCTCACCGGGCCCGGACCGGCCGCCGCACCGAACGCGCCCCCGGCGCCCACAGCCCCCTCGCCGTCACCCTCGGCGACCGCTCCGAAACTGGACTGGAGTCCGTGCAAGCCCGGCAGCCCGTGGGACTGCGCCACGGCGAAGGTGCCGCTCGACCACGCCGCCCCCGAGGGGCGCACCATCGACCTGGCGGTCGTCCGCCGGCAGGCCACCGATCCCGGCCGACGCATCGGCACCCTGTTCGTGAACCCCGGCGGTCCCGGCGGCCCCGGGACGGTGCAGGTGCCGCAGAACTACGACGCCTTCCCCAAGGAACTGCGGGAGCGGTTCGACATCGTCAGCTGGGACCCGCGTGGGATCGGCAACAGCACCGCCGTGAACTGCTTCGACACCACGGAGGAAGCCAGTGCCTGGGCGGCCCGCCCACCCGGCGGCTTCCCGGTGGGCGCGCAGGAGCGGAAGGCGTGGATCGACGCGTACGAGGACCTCGGCCGGCGCTGCGAGAAGCGCGACCCGGACCTGCTGCGCCACGTGTCGACCGCCGACACCGCCCGGGACCTCGACCTGCTCCGCCGGTCGGTGGGCGAACCACAGCTGAACTACCTGGGCGTCTCCTACGGCACGATCCTCGGCGCCACCTACGCCAACCTCTTCCCCGGCCACGTCCGCGCGATGGTCCTCGACAGCAACATCGCCCCCCGGGCCTGGACCGACGACGGCGCCCGGCAGGGCGAACCCCGCACCACGACCCTCCTGCGCATGGGCTCGGACCTCACCGCCGCGGCCACCCTGGACCGGTTCCTCACCCTGTGCGGATCGGCGCCCACGGCCCGTTGCGCCTTCTCGGCGGGCAGCCCCGAGGCCACCCGTGACAAGTTCGACAGGCTGATGCAGCGGCTGCGGGAGCGCCCGATCGGCCCGTGGACGTACGCCAAGACGGTCGCCGACACGGTCAACGGGCTCTACATCGTCGACCCCGGCTGGACGGCTCTCGCGGGCAGGCTCCAGGCGCTCTCGCAGGGCCGAACCCCCGAGCCCCCGGTGTACCCGCCGCCGCCCCCGGTGGCCCAGCCGAACCCGTACCTGGGGGGCGAGCAGGCGGCGGCCGTGTGGTGCTCCGACAGCCCCAACCCGCGCGATCCCGCCGCCTACCACGGCCTGGAGGAGGACAGCGCCCGGCGGGCCGGCGACGCGGGACGCTTCTGGACGTGGGCGGCGGAGCCCTGCGCCACCTGGCCGGCCCGGTCCGCCGCCGGGTACGACGGCCCGTGGAACAGCCCCACCGCCCGTCCCGTCCTGGTGATCGGGACCCGGTACGACCCCTCCACGCCCTACGCGGGTGCCCAGGCCATGGCCGCCGAGCTGGCGGACGCCCGCCTGCTCACCAACGACGGGTACGGGCACACCGCGCTGTTCAACCACAACAGCGGCTGCATCAGCGCGTACGAGAGCCGCTACTTCGTCGACGGGACGCTTCCGCCCCCGGGCACGGTCTGCGGCCCGGACCGGGTTCCCTTCTCCTGACGGACGGACGGACGGACGGACGGACGGGCGGGCGGGCGGGCCGGCCGGCGGGTGCCGTGCCCTGCTTGATGTTGCCCTGATGTTCACACCACCGATGCTCGAAGGTGCGTGATCTCGGCCGACTTCGAGCATCATCTTTCATCAATGGGCTATGGAGCGCTATCTTGTCGGGCGCATGCCAAAGAGCTGTGTCCGCGCTGCGGACCGCACGAGGAGCTGCCCATGAGACTGCCGAGCATCCGCAGGAGCCAGCGCCGACAAGACCAGTACGACGGGCAACGCCGCCCAGGTGCCCGGGCGCGTCCGGGCAGGCGCCGCCGCGCCCCGGGCGCCGCCCTGCTCGCCGCCGCCCTCACCGTCGCGGGCCTGGCCGCCGCGGGCCCCCTCGCCCCGCCCGCCACCGCGGCCCCAGCCGGGGCCACGGCCACCGCGGGCGACGTCACCGGCTTCACCCAGTCCGGGAACACCTTCACCGTCACGGCCTCCGGCGGGGCCAAGGCCCGCGTGGTCGTCGCCCGCGCCGACATCTTCCGCCTCTGGCTCTCGCCCGACGGCACCTTCACCAACGACCCGGCCGGTTCCGACCTCGCCACCACCACCGACTTCGGCTCCGTGGCCACGTCCTTCTCCGACGCCGGCGCGTACTACCGGATCACCACCGGAGCCCTCTCCATCCGGGTCAACAAGGCGCCCCTGCGGTTCTCCGTCTACCGCGCCGACAACACCACCCCCGTCTGGCAGGAGACCCAGCCCACCAGCTGGACCGGCAGCCAGACCACCCAGTACCTCGCGCGCGGCGCGGACGAGCAGTTCTACGGAACCGGCCTGCGCCTCGGGGAATGGGCGCTGCGCGACAAGACCGTCCCGATCGCCGTCGACAACAAGTGGCGCGAGAACGACAACGCCAGCCCCGCCCCCTTCTACATGTCCACCAACGGCTACGGCGTCATGCGCAACACCTGGGCCCCGGGCTCGTACGGCTTCAACGCACCCACCACCCTCACCCACGACGAGAAGCGCTTCGACGCCTGGTACTTCACCGGCGACTCCCTCAAGTCCGTGCTCGACGCGTACACCGACGTCAGCGGAAAGCCGTTCATGGCTCCGATGTGGGGCTTCGAACTCGGCAACGCCGACTGCTTCAACGCCTCCAACCCCGACTACCAGGGCGATCACAACCGGCCGCGCCACCAGACCACCCCCGACGTCGTCGGCTACGCGGCCGACGCCCGCGCCGCCGACATGCCCTCGGGCTGGTTCCTGCCCAACGACGGCTACGGCTGCGGTTACACCAAGCCCCTCAAGTCCACGGTGGACGCCCTCAAGGCCAAGGGATTCCAGACCGGCCTGTGGACCTCCACCGGCCTCGGTTCCATCGCCGACGAGGTGGGCACGGCCGGCAGCCGCGGCGTGAAGACCGACGTGGCGTGGATCGGCAGCGGCTACAAGTACGCCTTCGACGGAGTGCAGCAGGCCGTCGACGGGATCGAGAAGAACTCCGACGCCCGCCGCTACGTCTGGACCGTCGACGGCTGGGCGGGCACCCAGCGCAACGCCGTCGTCTGGACCGGCGACACCCACGGCACCTGGGACGACATGCGCTGGCACGTCCCCGCCATCACCGGAGCGGGCCTCTCCGGCCTCAACTACGCCGCCGGCGACGTCGACGGGATCTTCGGGGGCAGCCCCAAGACCTACACCCGCGACCTCCAGTGGAAGGCCTTCACCCCGGCCTTCATGACGATGTCCGGCTGGGGCGCGACCAACCCGTCCGCCGGCTACCAGGACAAGCAGCCCTGGCGCTTCGCCGAGCCCTACCTCTCCATCAACCGCAAGTACCTCCAGCTCAAGATGCGGCTGATGCCGTACCTGTACACGATGAGCCGCGTCGCCCACGAGAGCGGCGTCCCCAGCACCCGCGCCATGGTCCTGGAGTACCCCGACGACCCGGTGGCCCGCGGCAACGCCACCAGCGGCCAGTTCATGGCCGGCGACTCCCTCCTCGTCGCCCCCGTCGTCTCCGACACCTCGGTCCGCGACGGCATCTACCTCCCCGCCGGAACCTGGACGGACTACTGGACCGGGAAGACGTACGCGGGCCCGGGCCGCCTCAACGGCTACCGGGCACCCCTCGACACCCTCCCGCTCTTCGTCAAGGGCGGCGCCGTCGTGCCGATGTGGCCGCAGATGAACCACACGGGGGAGAAGCCCGTCTCCACCCTCACCTACGACATCCACCCGCGCGGCAACTCCTCCTTCAGCCTCTACGAGGACGACGGCCGCACCCGTGCCCACCAGTCCGGCGCCTACGCCCGCCAGCGGGTCGACGTCGCCGCCCCGACGGCCGGCTCCGGCACGGTCACCGTCAACGTCGGTGCCCCCAACGGCAGTTACACCGGCAAGCCGGCCTCCCGTGGCTACGAGCTCACCCTCCACGTGGCCTCCGCGCCGACGTCCCTCACAGTGGACGGAACCGCGGCGGTGCGCCTGACCTCCAAGGCCGCCTACGACTCCGCCGCCTCGGGCTGGTTCTTCGACCCGGCGGACCGCTCCGGCGTGCTCTGGGTCAAGACGGGCTCCAAGGCGGGCGCCTTCAGCGTCTCGGCCACCGGCACCAGCCTCCCCGCGGCCGAGGCGCTGCCCTCCGCCGCCCCCATCGACAGGTCGTCCTGGTCCCTGGCCTACGCCGACAGCCAGGAGACCAGCGCCGAGAACGGCGCCGCCGCGGGCGCCTTCGACGGGAACCCGGCCACGCTGTGGCACTCCGCCTGGTCCGGCGCGAAGCCCGCAGCGCTGCCGCACGAGATCCAGATCGACCTCGGCGCCCGCTACGCGGTCGACGGCCTCGGCTACCTGCCCCGCCAGGACGGCGGCGTCAACGGCCGGATCGGCGGCTACGAGGTCTACGTCTCCAACACCACCGCCGACTGGGGGCCACCGGTGGCCGGCGGCACCTTCCCCGACACCGCGGCCGCCAAGACCGTCCCCCTCACCCCGAAGAGCGGCCGCTACCTGCGCCTCAAAGCTCTCACCGAGGCCGGCGGGCGCGGCCCCTGGACCAGCGCCGCCGAGATCACCCTCACCGGCCGCCCGGCCCCCCTCCCCGCGGACGCCACCCTCGTCAACGCGGCCTCCGGGAGCTGCCTGGACCTGCCGCACAGCGCCACCACCCCGGGCACCGAACCCACCCTCTACACCTGCCACGGCGGCCCCAACCAACGCTGGACCCTCCAGAGCGACGGCCGCCTCACCGGCCTCACGGGCGTCTGCCTCGACGGCGCGAACGCCACCCGCCTGACCATCCGGACCTGCGACGGCAGCCCCGGCCAGAGCTGGCAGGCAGGACCTCAGAGCACCCTGCGCAGCGCCGGCCAATGCCTCACCCCGGCCGGCTCGGGCACCGCCAACGGCACCACCCTCACCCGCGCCGCCTGCGACAACACCCCGGCCCAGCGCTGGACCTTCACCCCCTGATGCCCCTCAGCCGCCGAGCACGGCCCGGCACTCCCGCCGGGCCGGCTCGCTCAGCAACCCCCGGAACCGGCCGAACAACCGGAGGAGTCCGGGCCCCCACGCCTCACGGAAGGCGGGATCGATGCGCGCCAGGTCGAGCTCGTTGGCCGCCGACAGCTCGGCGAAGTCCCTCCGCAGCTCCACGGCGGGGGAGTGGACACGGCCGGTGAACCGGTCCCGGAAGGCCGCCTCCTCGTCGGCGAGCGTCGGATAGGACGCCGCCCGGTCACAGGCGGCGTAGAGGTACACGATCGCCTCGGCCTCCTCGCCGATCACCTCGGCCAGCTCGGCCCGCCGGGCGAGCGGCAGCAGGGGCATGGGGAACCCGTCCGTACCGTAGAAGGCGTGGCACAGGCCCGCCCGTTGCAGAGCGGGCCGTGCACCCCAGGAGGCGAGCAGCGCCCGTACGCGCTCCAGGTGCGCGAGCAGGGTCCCGCCGGGGTGGGCGAGATCCTGCGCACCGAGATCCCGCAGCCACGCGACCGCGCGCTCCGACACGGGTACTCCCCTCGGGTCGTGGTGGTGGGTCGGCACCCGTCCACACCTATCGCCGGGGGTCCGGACCCCGTGGCGACGGCGGGGACGGGTTGCCGCCCGGGCCCTGCATCGATCTTGATCCAGCCGAAACCCCAAGTCAATCCTCCGGTTTACTCCCCACACCCAAGCGATACCTTGGATCCCGTGACCCTCGACGATCTTCGTGTGTTCGTGGCCGTCTGCCGTGCCGGCAGCCTCAGCGCCGTCGCCCGCGACCTCGGCTGCACCCAGTCGGCCGTCAGCCAGCACGTCCGACACCTGGAGAAGCAGACCGGCGCGAGCCTCCTGGAGCGACACGCCCGCGGGGTCGTGCCCACCGAGGCCGGCCGCATCCTCCAGGCCGCCGCGGCGGACGGCATCGCCGGTCTCGACGGAGCCCTGCGCCGGGTGGACGACCTCGTACGGGGCGGCGGCGGCTCGGTGCGCGTCACCACCGGCGCGACGACCGTGCGGCACTTCATGTCCGAGGCCGTCGTCACCTTCCGCCGCCTCCACCCCGGGGTGAGCCTGGAGTTCCAGACCGAGAACTCCAGCCGCAGCTGCTTCGACGCCCTGGCCGCCGACGACCTCGACCTCGCCTGGATCACCATCGGCAAACCGGTCCGCGGCATCGAACAGCGTCCGGTCATGGAACTGCCCTGGGTGCTCGCCGTGGGCGCCGACGACCCCCTCGCCGCCCGCCCGCGCATCGATCCCGCCGACCTGGCCGACATCCGCCACATCCGGCTCCCGGAGAACTCCGCCTCCCGCGCCCACCTCGACGCCGCCTTCGCCGAGTCGGGCATCCACGTACGCTCCGACACCAGCGTGGCCGACTGGGACACCGCCCTGCTCCTCGCCGAACTGGGCCTGGGCCACGCCGTCGTGCCCGCGCTGCCCGGCTGGCAGGTCCCCGGCGCCGACGGCCCGCTGCGCCTCGTGCCCGTTCCCGCCCTGCCGCCGCTCGCGGTGGGCTGGGCGGTCCGCCGCTGGGCCGCGCTCGCCCCGCCGGCCCTCGTCTTCGCCGACGAGGTCGCCCGCAGCTGCCGGGCGCGCGCCGCCGGGCAGCAGTGACGCCCCGGTACCCCCGGCCGCCACGGGGGTTCGGCGGCTGACGAGGACGCGGGGCGCGGGGCGGAGGATGATGGAGGGGCCGGGGACGAAGGCCAGGCGTGATCCCGCGGCCCGGCGGAGGAGGTGCACGTGCCATGACGGAGCACGACGGCGGTCCGGCGGCGCGGAATCTGGAGGAGGGCAGGCTCCTGAAGGAGCTGGAGGCCATCCACCGCACGCGCCACGAGACCCTGCTGCACGGGTCCGACGACGCGCTGGTCACCCACACGAAGCGGATGAACGAACTGGAGCACGAGTACGTGCGCCGCCACCCGCAGCGGGCCCAGACCCCGGGTCGCACCCGCTCGGGGGCCCGTGCCCGCGGCGCCGACTAGCCATCGCGGGCCCGTCCCGTACCCGGCGGCCGGCCCGGGGAGACCTCCCCGAGGACCCGACCGCCGGAGCCCGGTCACCGGGTGGCGTAGGGGAGCAGGGCCATCTCGCGGGCGTTCTTGACCGCCGCGGCCAGCCGGCGCTGCTGCCGGGCGCTGACCCGGGTGACACGGCGGCTGCGGATCTTGCCGCGGTCGGAGACGAACTTCCGCAGCAGGTCCGTGTCCTTGTAGTCGATGTACGTGATCTCGGCGGCGTCCAGCGGATTGGGACGGGCCTTGACGGGCTTGCGGGGGTCGTGACGGCGGGCCATGCGGATTCCTTCGGCTTTCGGGACGGGACGGGACGGGTCAGGAGACGGGGTCGAGCAGCGCGCCGAAGGCGGGCGGCAGGCGCTTCCACGCCTCCCGCCCGGCGGCGTACTCGGCGTCGGTCAGCAGGCACGACTCGAGGAGCCGCGCCAGCCCCTCACGGTCGAGACCGGGCGAGGTGAAGACCAGGTGCTGGCAGCAGTCGCCGTGCTCGGGGTGCCAGCCCAGGGCGGCGGCCGCCCTGCGCACGGGAGGCACCATCTCCCACGCGGCGTCCGGCAGCGAGGCCAGCCACGGACCGCCGTTCTCCACGCAGAGCGCGCCGCCCGCGGCGTCCCAGGCCAGCAGGGTGTCGGGACGGTCGGCGAGCCAGAAGCGGCCGCGGCTGCGGGCTGCCGCACAGGCCAGGTCCTCCAGGGCCGCGTAGAGCCGCTCCGGGTGGAAGGGCCGGTGGCGGTGCCAGACGAGGGTGGCCACTCCGGCCTCGTCCGCCTCCTGCGGAAGCCGCGCGCAGGCCGGGTGCTGGGCGGCGGCCGCCGCCTCGGTGTCGAATCCCGCGAAGGCCGTCCGCGCCAGTTCACCGGTCCCGGTCTCCACCCGCCGAGCGGTCGGGTGGAGCTGAGCCAACAGGGCGCGGTCCTCCGCCTCCGCGTCCGCACCGCCGACGAGCGCGAGGACCGGCGCGTACTCCAGCTGCCGGGCCCAGGTGTCGCCGACGGTCCGCTGGTCGGTGGCCGCCGAGGCGAGCCCCGCCTCCGTCAGGTCGTCCCCGTTGGCGAGGTACGGCAGGACGAGGGCGGGGTCGACGGCGGTGATCACATTGGTCAGGTCCAGCGCCGCGCCGCCGTGCGCGGCGACGACCTCGGCCATCGCGCGCGGCTCGACGGAATCCCACAGTTCGACGACGGCGAGCCGGGCCGGCCCGTCCGCTGCCAGCCGGCGCAGCTCCGGGACGAGGTCCTCGCGCAGCGCGCAGCACGCGCAGTCGTTGACGAGCGGGGCCTCGCCCCGGGACAGCTCGCCCGAGGAGTCGCGCACCAGGCGCCGCACGGTGCCCTCGGCCGCCGTCGAGAGGTCGTGGTGCAGGGCGACACTGCCGGGCACGGTGGTGAGCAGCTCCCGTACCACGCTCCGGCGGGCGTCCGCGTGGAGCCCGCCGACGATGACGACGGGCAGGGTCACGGCTTGCTCCCGTACCGACGCTGGAAGCGCTCGACGCGGCCGGCGGTGTCCAGGACGCGGGCGGTGCCGGTGTAGAAGGGGTGGCTCTTCGAGGAGATCTCCACGTCGATGACGGGGTAGGTGTGGCCGTCCTCCCATTTGACCGTCTTGTCGCTGGTGGCGGTCGACCGGGTGAGGAAGGCGAAGTCGGCGGCCTTGTCGCGGAAGACGACGGGGCCGTAGGCGGGGTGGATTCCGGGCTTCACGGGGCTCTTCTCCTGGGGATCAGAGGGGCAGGGGGAGGGGGTCAGCGCTCTTCGCGGAAGTCGACGTGCCGGCGCACCACCGGGTCGAACTTGCGCAGCACCATGCGGTCGGGGTCGTTGCGCCGGTTCTTGCGGGTGACGTACGTGTAGCCGGTTCCGGCGGTGGAGCGGAGCTTGACGATCGGGCGTATTTCGTTGCGTGCCATGCCGCTAGTATATGCAAATGGTTTCCATTATCAATAAGGCCCTCGATGAAGGGCGTCACATGCGGCTCGCCCTCAGGGCGAGGGCGATCAAGGCCGTCGACGTCATGGGTGTCGAGAGTGCGGCGGCGCGGATCGAGGCGTGCGGGGTGAGGATCTGATGGCGAAGAAGAGCAAGATCGCGCGGAACGGGAGCCGCAAGGCGGTCGTCGAGCGGTACGCCGCCCGTCGGGCGGAGCTGAAGGAGGCCGTGCGGCGGCCGTCCTCGACCCAGGCCGAACGCGCCGCCGCACTCGCGGAGTTGCGGCGCCAGCCGCGCGATGCCAGCGCCACCCGGGCGCGCAACCGGGACGGCGTGGACGGGCGGCCGCGCGGGCACCTGCGCAGGTTCGGCCTCTCCCGCGTCCGCATGCGCGAACAGGCGCACGCGGGATTCCTGCCCGGAGTCACCAAGTCCTCCTGGTGACTCCCGGGTGACGAGAACGGCCCGCACCCCCTCGGGGGTGCGGGCCGGTGCGCGTCCAGCGCCGCGACACGTGGGTCATCTTTGCTTCGAATGAGACAATCTTGTATCGTTCGAGGCGAAGGAGGCTCATCGTCATGGTGCACGAAGAAGAACTGCTGGACGGCGCCGCACGCGTCCTCGCCGGCGATCACAGCGCCTCCATGGTGCAGATCGCCGCCGGGATCGGGACCAGTCGCGCCACGCTCAGCCGCCGCTACGCGACCCGCGAGGCCCTGCTGAAGGCCGTCGCGGTCCGCGCGATCGAGGTGGTCGACGGGTGCCTGGCCCCGCTCGACCTGGCCGAGGACGCCGACGGGGCCGCCTTCGACGCCGCCCTGGAGGACCTGGTCCTCGCCCTGATGCCCGCCGCGCACCTCTACGGATTCACCTCGCGCGACGCCACCGTCCTCGCAGACCCGGAGTTCCGCGCCGGCGTCGACCGGCAGGACCGGCGGGCCCTGGCCTTCCTCGCCCTCGGCCAGCGGCTGGGGCGACTGCGCGCCGACCTGCCGCCGTACTGGATCTGGTACTCGCTCTGGGGCCTGCTCGACGCGGCCGCCGAGGGCGTACGCGACGGCCACCTGGCCCGCCGCCAGATCGGCCACCTGGTCCTGACCTCCTTCCTCAGCGGGACGCGGCCCGCCGCGCAGCCCCCTGCCGGCGACCCCGCACCCTGACCCGCGCGCCACCGTGCGCACACCGTGAACCACTTCGAACGGAACCCGATGCACACCCCCGCGCCGGCCCCCCGCCGGTGGATCGTCCTGGCGATCCTCTCCGGCAGCCTCCTGCTCATCTCCATGGACACCACGATCCTCAACGTGGCCTTCCCCTCGCTCGTCGGCGACCTCCGGCCCGGCGCCGTGCAGCAGCTGTGGATCATCGACGTCTACGCGCTCGCCCTGTCCGGCCTGCTGGTCACCGCGGGCGCGCTCGGGGACCGCTGGGGACGCAAGCGGCTGCTCATGGCGGGCTTCGGCATCTTCTCGCTGGCCTCGCTCATAGCCGTGTTCTCCACCGAGGCCTGGCACGTGATCGCCGCCCGCGCCCTGCTCGGCATCGGCGGCGCGGCCATCATGCCGTCCACCGTGTCGATCCTGCGCACCGTCTTCACCGACGCCAAGGAGCGCGCCTTCGCGCTCGCCGTCTGGGCGGCCGTCTTCGGTGGCGGCATGGCCTTCGGGCCGGTGGTCGGCGGGCTCCTCGTCCAGGACTACGGCTGGCACTCGGCCTTCCTCCTGAACCTCCCGGTCGCCGCCGTCATCGTCGCGGCCGGCCTGCGCTACCTGCCCGAATCGCGCTCCCCGCGCAGCGCCGGCCGCTGGGACTGGTGGGGCGTCGGCCAGTCGGTCGTCGGCATGCTCGCCCTGGCCGGGGGCATCAAGCAGCTCGGCAAGAGCGGGGTCGCCGACCCGCTGCCCTGGGCCCTGCTCCTCGTCGCCGCCGTCGCACTGACCGTCTTCGTACGCCGCCAGCTGCGCCTGGACAACCCGCTGTTGCAGGTCCGGCTGTTCGCCAAGCCCGCCTTCAGCGTCGCCGCGACCGCGATCTTCCTGCCCATGGTGGGCATGGGCGCGATCCTGTTCCTGGTCACCCAGTGATTCCAGTACGGCGAGGGCTACACCCCGCTCCAGGCCGGGATACGCCTCCTGCCCGCCCCGCTCGCCCTGATCGCCGCCTCGATGGTGGCCCCCTCGCTGATGCAGCGCTTCGCGATCCGCCACGTGCTCGGCGCCGGACTGGTCGTCCTGGCCGCCGGCATGGCCCTGCCCTGGACCCTCCAGCAGTTCACCGACCTGGGCTACCCGGCCTTCGCGGCCGCCCTCGCCGTCATGGGCGCCGGCGCCGGCATCGCGACCACCGTCGCCTCGGTGACCCTGGTCTCCGCCGCGCCCGCGGCCGAGGTCTCCAGCGCCGCCGCGATAGAGGAGACCTGCTACGAGCTGGGCTCGGCCATGGGCGTCGCCGTCCTCGGCTCCACCGCGGCCGTGCTCTACCGGGGCAACCTGCCCGCCCTCGACCTGGACGGCCCCACCGCCGCCGCCGTACGGGACTCCGTCGGCGAGGCCGCGCACACCGCGGAGCGGCTGGGCGGCTCCGTCGGCCAGGCGCTGCTCGACACCGCCTCGCAGGCCTACACCCTGGCGATCACCCCGGCGTTCCTCCTGGCCGGCGGCCTCGCGGTCGTCGCGGCGGCCACCACCTGGTCGCTCATTCCGCGGGACCTGCGGCCCACCGAGAACCACTGAGCCGCGCCGGCCGGAACGCGGGCGCGGCGGGCGCCGGGCCCAGGGTGGTGGTGCCCGGCGCCGCCCGGTGGCCCAGGCCCGTGCGGTAGGCGTCCATCGCCGCCTCCACCCGGCCCGTACGCCGCATCAGGTCGCCCAGCAGCCGGCACAGATCGGCGAGGTCCCCCGTCGCCCCGCTCCGCTCCAGCAGCGCCAGCGCCTTCACGTAGTGCTCCTCGGCGGCCTCGGTGTCACCGCGCTCCTCGGCCATCAGGCCGAGGAGCCGGTGCGCGCCCCCCGCGTGGACGGCGCCGTGGCGGTCGCCCAGGTCCAACAGTGCGGAGAGCAGCCCGGCGGCCTCCTCGTACCGGCCCAGCTGCCGCAGTACATCGGCCAGCTCGACCTCCACCTGGGCCGTGTAGAGGCCCGCGCGCCGGGCCGACAGCATGTCCCGGGCCGTGCGCAGCTCCCGTTCCGCCGAGGCGAGCTCGCCGTTCTGGGCCTGTACGTAGCCGCGCATCCAGTGGCAGTGCGCCAGATCGGTCCGCAGCCGCAACTGCCCGTAGATCGCCTGGGCCTTGGCGAGGGAGGCGTCGGCGTCGGCCACCCGCCCCTCGGCGAGGAAGGTCCGCGCCACCTGCCGGTGCATCCCCGCCACCAGCGCCGGATCGTTGACCTGCGGGGCCAGCGCGAGCGCGAGCTCGGCGGCGTGGGCGGCGCGGGCATGGGCGCCCATGTCGATGTACGGACCGATCACCGCGGCGTGGAGCAGCACCAGCGCGTCCGGATCGGCCAGCCCGCTCGCGCCCAGCTCGTCGATGGTGGATTCGAGGAGGTAACAGGCGTAGCGCAGCTCACCGGCGAGCAGGTGGGCCACGGCGCGCCCGCGGATCGGCCGTGCGCGGCGGGGCAGCGGCTGGTCGGCCAGCAGTCGCTCGGCCGCCTCGAAGTGGCCGATCGCGTCCGGTAGTTCACCGGCTTCCAGGGCGCATTCGCCGAGTCCGAGCCGGGCCTCCGCCTGCTCGGGGACGAGCCCGAGGCCCTCCGCCTCGGTGAGCAGGCGCCGGTAGCGTACGGCGGCCTCCGCGGCCTCGCCCGTGGCGAGCGTCTGCTGGACGTCGGTGAGGGCGAGCCGCAGCTCGGTGGCCAGGTGGGCGGGGCGGCCGGTGGTCAGCTCCTCGTACGAGGTGCCCAGGCGTGCGGCGAGGAAGCGCAGCGCGGTCTCGGAGGGGCGGACCTTGCCCGACTCCAGGGTGGAGACATAGGCCGGGGTATATGCCGGTTCCGCCAACTGTCGCTGGGTCAGGCCCAGTTCACCGCGCATGCGCTGAACCCTGCGGCCGATCAGGGCCGGTTCGTCCATGAAGTCCCCCTGGTTGCTCGAACTCCCCAGTATTCAGGGGGAGCAGGCATTGCGCACCACTCGCGCGCCACCTAGTTTAAGCAACCACTTCAGCAGATTTACCAGACTGCTTAACTTCCGTTCACGGGGGAGGACTTCATGGTTCGAGTCAGACGTCCGGCCGTCCGCACGGCGCTGCGCGCGGCCGTCGCGATGGTCTGCGCGACCGCCGCGCTGGTGGCCGCCGGGCCCGCCGACGCGGCCGACCCGCCGGCCGCCAAGAGCCGGGTGGAGGTGGAGATACCGGGCCCGGAGCAGGGCGGCGACGCCGGATCCGGCCACGCCCGGGTGCCGGCCGCGGGCGGCCCCGCGAAGAGCGCGGGCCGGCTCTCCCCGGCGCAGCGCGAGGCCGACGGCGCGGTCACCAAACTGATCGACAACGGCTCCACCGCCGACCGCCTCGACGTCGTCGTCATCGGTGACGGCTACACCGCCGCCGAGCTGGCGCGCTTCCACGCCGACGCCGAACAGAAGTGGGCCGAGGTGACGGCCGTCGAGCCGTACACCACGTACCGGAACCTCTTCAACGTCTGGACCGTCGACGCGGTCTCCCACGACTCCGGCGTCTCCGGCGACCCCGATCCCGCCACCGTCCGCGACACCGCCCTCGGCTCGTACTTCTGGTGCGAGGACATCGAGCGGCTGCTCTGCATCGACCAGCCCAAGGTCGACGCGTACGTGGCGAAGGCGCCCGCGGCCGACCTGGTCATCGTCCTCGCCAACAGCGCCAAGTACGGCGGGGCCGGCTACAACGAGCGCAGCGCCACCCTCGGCTACGAGGGGATCTCCACGGCCTCGGCGGGCCACCCGAAGTCAGGCCAGGTCGCCATCCACGAGACCGGCCACTCGCTGGGCAAGCTCGCCGACGAGTACTTCTACCCGGGCGTCCCCGACTACGAGAAGTACACCGGACCCGAGCCCGCCGAATCCAACAGCACCGCCCTGACCGCCGACCGGATGGCCGCGCAGCGCGCCAAGTGGTACCGCTGGCTCGGCGAGGAGTCACCCGACGGCGGCACGGTCGGCGCCCACGAGGGCGGCAACTACTTCGTGACCGGGCTGTACCGGCCCACCGACAACTCCCTCATGCGGGTCCTCGGCAAGCCCTTCAACCTGCCGGGCGTCGAGTCCATGATCGCCGGCTTCTACCAGCACGCGCGGATCGTCACCCCGCTCACCCCGACCGACCGCACCCTGCGGCTGCGCCACACGGCGAAGGCATCCGTACCGAGGCTGTTCGGGGCGGACGGCAGGCAGCCGGTGGTCCGCTGGTACCTCGACGGCAGGGAGCTGAAGCGCTTCGAGGGCCGTACCGAGGTGCCGGTGGCGGAGCTGTGGCTGTTCGACCTCCGGACGCACCGGCTGTCGGTCACGGCCGAGGACCGAACGCCGTCGGTGCGCGACCCGAAGACCATCCGTACGCTGCGGTCCACGGCCACCTGGACGGTCAGGCTCTGACCAGCGCCCCACGGCTCTGACCAGCGCCCCACCGGCCGCTCGCCTCACACGCGGCGCCAGCAGGCCAGCGCCCAGGAGAACAGCCCGAACAGCACGAGCCCGGCGGCGACCAGCACGAGGAGCCACGGTCCCGCCGGGGTCTGGGCGAAGGCCCTGAGGGTGTCGTCGACGCCCTTCGCCTGCGAGGGGTCGTAGCTGACGGCCGCGTAGACGACGAAGGCCCCGGCCGCCGTGAAGAGCGCGCCGCGGGCCAGGCCGCCGGCGACCCCGAGGAACTCGACCGCCCTGCGGACGCCCTCGGGCACCCGGCCCATCTCCAGCTGCTTGCGGAACGAGCGGCGGGCCGCCTGTACGGCGATCACGATGCCGCCCACGGCGATGGCCGCCCCGGCCACCCCCACCCACCACGGGCCGCCCGGCGCCTCCATCACCTTCGAGGTCACGTCGCGCGACTGCTCGTCGCTGGACCGCCCGCCGCCGGTTCCGGCCGCGAAGGACAGCACCGAGAACGCCACGACCCCGTAGAACACGGTCCGGGCGGCCGACGCCAGTCGTTTGGAGGCCTTGTCGCCATCGGGGCCGGCGGCGCCGAACACCGCCTCCGACAGCCGCCACAGCATCATGCACACGAGGCCGATTCCGACGGCCCACACCAGGAAGCCGCCGAGGGGCTTCTCCGCCAGCTCCTGCAGCGCGCCCGTGCGGTCCGCCTCCTGGCCGCCGTCGCCGAACGCCACCCGCACCGCGAGCACGCCGACGAGCACGTACAGCAGTCCGCGCGCCACGAGTCCGCACCGCGCCACCACCTCGCGCCCCGTGCCGCCCCGGGACCCGGTCCGTGCGCCCTCACGTGCCATTCGGCCGACCATGAGACCAGCCCCCCTTCCGCTCGGTCCGGCGCGGTGGGCGGACGCGTACGCGCCGGACCCGCGTGCCGGACGATTCTCCGTGCGGCTACCCGGGCGCCGCCCCTCCATGCGGTGCGGGCCGGTGCACTGCCCGGCGACAGCGCACCGGCCGGTGGCCGCGCGACGGATCGCGGCGGCCACCGGCCGGGGTACGGGGGACAGACGCGGGGCGTGGGCTCCGGGCTACATGGGGTCCATGCCCCGGTCGTCCATCCGGCCCTCCTGCTCGCTCTGCTCCTGGAGGCGACGGGCCTTCTCCTTCAGCCGACGGCGCTCTTCCGGGTCGGTCGAACGCTCGGCCGCGTCGTTCAGTTCCTGGGCCTTGGCGCGCATCTGCTGGGACCGGCCGCGGGATTCGCCTGAAACGCTCATGATCGCTCCTTGGATCAGTGGGGAGAGCGGGCGGATTCAGCGAACCAGCACTGCCGGGCGCCCGCATCTCGAAGCGTCACCGAGCGTGATCCGCACCCCCCGGCTCCTGGGCGGTCCGGGGGTCGGGCGGGTCAGTCCAGGTCCGTGTCCGCGCCGAGCAGGGTGGTGAGGGTGAACAGGGCCCCGTCCGGGTCGCGGAGCGTCACCCAGCGCTCCACGGCGTTCGAGGTGATGTCCGAGACCGCGCGTCCGCCCAGGGCGACGGCCGCCTCGATCGCCGGCCGGAGCTTCGGCACCCGGAAGTGCACGTGCCAGCGGGGCCTGGTGTGCGGGGAGTAGGCGGCGAGCTCGACGGGGCCGCTGTTCAGGCGGGCCACGGGCTCACCGTTCTGCCGCAGGACGACCTGGTCCTCCTCGTAGGAGACCTCGCAGCAGCCGGGGCGGTCGGTGGCCCATTCGAGTACCGCGCCGTAGAAGATCGCCGCGTCGAGGGCGTTGCGGGTACGCAGTTCCAGCCAGGCCGGCAGCGGGCCCTTGCCCGCCCGCCAGTCCGCGGCCACGGCGCCCTCCCAGATCCCGAAGACCGCACCGTCGGGGTCGGCGACGAGCGCGGCACGGCCGCCGGATTCGAAGGAGACCGGGCCGACGGCGATGGTGCCCGTGCGCTCCCGGATGCGGTCCACCGCCACATCCGCGTCGTCGACGGCGAAGTACGGGGTCCAGGCCACCGCGACCCCCAGGTCCCCGGCCAGCGCTCCGATGCCGGCCACCGGGACACGGTCCAGGTACGCCACCGAGAAGGCCTCGCCGAGGCGGGCGGGCCGGAACCGCCAGCCGGCGACCGCACCGTAGAAACGCTGGGCCGTCTCGAGGTCGCGGGTCATCAGGCTCACCCAGCACGGCGCCCCGAAGACCTCCCTCGTCGAAATCTCCACCGCTCGCTCCGTCCCTGATGAGTCCCCCGGTTCATTCTGGTCCTTTTCGTGCCGTTCCTCGCGGCCGGCGGCGGCGCACGCACACGGAAGGTGTCCGAGAATCACGCTCCGTGTCGATCCCGGCCGGCGGCGTGCGGCGCTAGCCTCGGTTCCGGACGCCACCCCGCAGCCCCGGAAGGCAGGTCTCCCATGGTCGGTTCCCAGGTTCCCGTCATCGATCTCGGACCGTGGCGGTCCGGGGGGCCGCGCGACCGTGCCCGTACGGCCGCCCGTGTCGACGAGGCCCTGCGCGCGGCCGGATTCCTGCTCGTGACCGGCCACGGCGTGGACCCCTCGCTGCCCGCCCGGATCAGGGAGGCGGCGCGCGCGTTCTTCCGGCTGCCGGCCGCCGTGAAGGAGCCCTACGCCGTCACCGTCGGCGGCCGCGGCTGGCTCGGCCCCGGGGCGGAGGCCAACAGCTACGCCGAGGGCGCGGCCTCACCGCCCGACCTCAAGGAGTCCTGGTCCTTCGCGGCGGACGACCCCACCGGCGACCCCGCCGTGGACGCCGAGTGGTTCCGGCCCAACGCCTGGCCCGCCGAGGTGCCGGCGCTGCGGCCGCTGGTGACGGAGTACCTGGACCTGATGCGGAACCTCTCCGACGAACTGCTGGAACTGCTCGCGACCGCCCTCGGACTCGACGAGGACCACTTCACGCGCCACACCTCCCACCCCACGTGGGGGTTCAACGTCAACTGGTACCCCGGCACCGAAACCGTCGGCCCGCCGCTGCCCGGCCAGTTCCGCATCGGCGCGCACACCGACTTCGGCACGGTCACGGTCCTCGACAGGCAGCTCGGCGCGGGCGGGCTCCAGATCCACACCGATGCCGACGGCTGGCAGGACGCCCCCTACGACCCGGCCGCACTGACCGTCAACATCGGCGACCTGATGGCCCGCTGGACGGGCGACCGCTGGCGCGCGGGCCGCCACCGCGTCCTGCCCCCGCCCGCCGACACCCCGGCCGAGGAACTGATCTCCCTCGTCTACTTCTACGAATGCGACGCGCACACCCGGGTGGAATCCCTCCCCGCCCCCGTCGGCCGCGTGGTGCACGACCCCGTCGACTCCCACACGTACCTGCGCGGCAAGCTCGACGCGATCAGCGTCACGGAGGGGGGCTGAGATCGAGACGGCTCGGGGCGCCGGCGGACCCTCACTCCGGCCGGCGGTCCGGGCCCGCGCCTGCAGGTACCCCTTCTGCCGTTCCTACGGCGGTTGCCTGCCGGTGGACCCGGCGATCCGCCTGCCAGGACACGAACCGGGTGTACCGGTCCAGCACGCCTCAGGGAAGGGACCGGTCTGATGCGGCCGACTTCCCGCCCTCCATGTGCATTTGCCGGCCATGGGCCATCGCGATACCTGGGGAGACGTGGTCTTTCGCAGCAGCCCCCGCCGTGGTCCCATGGCATATGGGCAGGCGGATGCGCGAGGGTCACCGAGGAACCGGGCCGGGAGCAATCACGCCGGACGGGTGCGCGGTCGAGCTGTACGAGCGGCTCCCCGTGGGCGACGAGCCGGACATCATCCAACGGGCGGTCCCCGCCAAGGCCCGCATCCTCGAACTGGGATCCGGTGTGGGCCGCGTGACGCATCCGCTGGTCGAGCGCGGCTTCACCGTGACTGCCGTCGATGAATTCCCCCGGATGCTGGAGCGGGTGCACGGCGCCCGGACCGTCTGCAGTCCGATCGAGGAATTGGCACTCGACGAGCACTTCGATGTGGTGTTGCTGGGGTCGTTCCTCGTCCACGCCGGTGATCCACAAGTGCTGCGGGGGCTGCTGCGGACCTGTCGACGCCATGTCGCGAACGACGGCTGCGTACTGATCCAGCGGGAGGGCGAAGGCAGGCACGAGAACCTGCCGCACGAGCGGAAGATCGCCGACGGTCTCGTTCGGGTGCTGTCCTCCGATCCGGTGGGCCCCGGTGTGCGGTCCGTCCACGTCGAATACGTCTTCCCGGACGCCCGATGGACCCAGACGTTCCTGTCGCGCCCCCTGACCACCGAGGCCTTCGAGCTTGCCTTGAGCGAGGCAGGGCTCGCCGTCGACGCCTACCTGACGGGCGACCACACCTGGGTGCGGGCCCTGCCGGTCACCGGCGGCCCGTAGCCTGCTCACGCCGGCGGGCGCGAGAAGGTCCGTCGATCCGGAGGTCGGGGCGACGGTACGACCGCGGGTGCACCCTGTCTCCCGACGCGGCGGACACGGACCGCGCGCCGGCATCGGGGGAGCCGGGCAAACGGGCAGTGCGCGTCGGTACGGTCAGCGTACGAGAGGCCGGACGGGTGGAACGGCCCTGGCGGCGCTCGCGTGTACGAGCGGCCATCGCCGTCCGTGGAGTCTCATTGGCTGCGGCCGGCCCGCCGCGCTCCCGTCCACCGCGCACCGGCCCGCCCCGGAGGCCGGCGGGAGGAGACGAGGACCGCAATGAGCGAACACGCACGGATCGACGTCCACCACCACGTGATCCCGCCCGACCACAGCCGCGCGATCGCCGACCGCGCCGCCGCCCTCGGCTGGCCGGTGCCCGCCTGGGACCGGCAGGGCGCGATCGCGATGATGGACCGCCGTTCGATCGCCACCGGCGTCCTCTCGTACGCCGCTCCGCTCGGGGCCCCCGGCGACGTGGAGGGCGCTCGGGCCACGGCCCGGGACGTGAACGAGTTCACCGCCGAGCTGATGAAGGACCGGCCCGACCGGTTCGGGAACTTCGCCGTCCTCCCCCTGCCGGACGTGGACGGAGCGCTCGTCGAAGCCGCCCACGCCCTCGACGAACTGGACGCCGACGGCGTGATGGTCCTGTCCAACGCCCACGGGCGCTACCTCGGAGACCCGGATTTCGAGCCCCTCTGGGCCGAACTGGACGCGCGGGAGGCCGTGGTCCTCGTCCACCCCACCGCGCCACCCGGAGCGATGGTCCCGGGCCTGCCCAGCCCGCTGGTGGACTTCCCGTACGACACCGCCCGCACCGCCCTGCACCTGGCCGTCGCCGGTGTCCCGGGCCGGTACCCCCGGCTGAAGATGATCCTCCCGCACGCGGGCGGCTTCCTTCCGTACGCCGCCCACCGCTTCGCGGCCGCCGCCCGGCTGCGTCCGGGCCAGGCGCCCGAGGACCTCCTGGCCGAGTTGCGGCGCTTCTACTTCGACACCGCGTTCTGCGCGGGCCCCGCCTCGCTGCCCTCGCTCCTCGCCTTCGCCGAACCCGGACACGTCCTGTACGGCAGCGACTTCCCGATGGTCCCCGAGGAATGGTGCAGCGGCTTCGACGACGGGCTGGACGAATATCCGCACTGGGAGGACGGGCAACTCCACGCGATCCACCGCGGCAACGCCGAGATCCTCTTCCCCCGCCTCGCCCGCGCCTGACCCGCGGACGCCTTTTGGCCCGGCCCGTGTTGGGGCTGTCGTGGTGGGAAGAACCAGCGCGGTCCTCAACGGGATCGTGTGGCGGGACGCTCCCGCTTGGCCTCGCGGGTGGGATCTGGTCGGCGTAGCCTGGTAGAGGCTCCTCAGGGATGACATCGCTCCTTCGTGTGTAGAGGCAGTCCGTGACCCGGTCCGTGTGCATGCGCGGAAGGACGCTGATCTCATGGATGAATCTGCGGTAACACCTCAGGAATCGGTCGAGTCTCCTCGGCAAGCGCACGATCACGGTCCTGTTGGCGCGGCGGCGCCGCACAGCTGTGGCTGCGGTGGTCGCTGCGGAGGCGGCAACGCCGAGGCGGACGTCGGGCAGCAGACAGTGGGCCTTCCCCCGTTCGTGTACGCGGTGGGCAGGATCGAGCCGCGATTCCCGAGCCTAGGAGCGGAGAAGGAGTTCGCACAGGCCACGGGACGCGCCGAGACGGCCCGCATGTCGGACCGCCAAGCCCTGCACGCGGTCCTCTCCGCCCCTCAGAACCGGTATCTCAGCAGGCAATTGTGCTACGTCCTCATGATTCGGGGCATTGATGCCTACATCGTCCAGCCCCGGGACAGCGCGGACTACAGCGTCCTCGTGGACGCGCTGGGCGCAGCGCCGCGAATGAGCGACCTTCACGTGGTGATCGGCCTGCTGAGCCCGTTCGCACCACCGGATCGATGCAACGGGCTGATGCTTCCGGTCCTGGCGTTCGACCAGATCTACGCGTTCGACACGGAATCACTCATCACCGGACTGCCCAAGCCGGATGCAGTTGAAGAGGAAGCGTTCCGGAACGCTGGTGCGGATCTGTTCGAGCGAGTGCTGGAACTCGCGGACAACGCCGGCTCCTCCGATGCGCACCGGGCCCTCAACTACCTTGCCGTCCGGTATGCGGAGATCTATGTGAAGAGTGCTGAGTCCTCCATTGCGGGACTCGCGCTGACAGCCATCGAGACACGGCCCTCACGTCTTGGTGGCTCGCGGAACATCCAGGATGTCCTCTTCTCGTACACCGATAGGAAGACGGACGTGACGGAGAAGTACTTCGTCCGGGTCGACGTCACGGAAGAGTTTCCATTCCTGGTGACCAAACTGTCCCCGTACTACGACAGGTAGAAGCGGTGGGAGGTGCTGGTGGGATGGCAGCGCCAGGCTCTACGGCTGAGGCTTCGCTCTACCAAACGACCGAGCGCTACCGCACGCCGGTAGCCGGGCTTGAGTGGACCGGTGGCGTCCTGATCGGAGAGGTCGGGTGGCTGACCCGGTGCATCAACGAGTGCCAGAATGCCCCCACAGAGTATGACGTGCCGTCGGAGTTGGCATACCCGCCCCCGAGTGAGTGCCGCTCGTGGTGCCGCCAACACGGGCGGCCGCCGCCGCTTCACTCGTCGTGCCAGCGGCCCGATGTGAAGAGCTGCGCCTGGCCCGCCGCGGACCCCCGGGAAATTCCGGTCCAATGCTGCCCCAAGTCCTATGAGTGCTGCCCCTCGGGAGCCGGATACCTCAGCGGCCTGACATGTTGTCCTCCCGGAAAATCCTGCTGTGGAGGTGACTGCTGCCCTGTGGGCCAGGCATGCTGCAACGGCACCTGCTGCAGCCCAGGGCAAGGGTGTTGCGCCGGCAGGTGTTACACCCCGGGGCAGGAGGTGTGCACCGATGGCGGGGCGTGCCCTCCCGGGCGCGTCTGCAACGGGCTCTGCTGTTTCCCCGGGCAGGACTGCATCTCCGGACGATGCTGCGGCGGTCCGGTGTGCCATGGCACCCGCCGGTGCTGCGCCGGCGAGGACTGCACCACGACCGGATGCTGCCCGAAGGACCGGGTCACGGCGTCGAACACCTGCTGCAGTGGAGTCGTGTGCAAAGGCACCGATGAGGCAGAAGGGACCGAGACGTGCTGCAGGCCCCGTGAGACGTGCGCCTCCGGCGAATGCTGTCCTGAAGGAGAATGCTGCGAGAACGGGGTGGCCTGCCCGCCCGGCAAGCATTGCGACAAAGGAAAGTGTTGCCTGCCTGGACAGCATGCCGTGTACCAGTCCAGTACGGGAAAATATCGCTGCGCCTGACGGTCGGCGATGCGAAGAGCGCTTCGACGTAACTGTCGGAGCGCTCTTTCGTGAATGCTGGGATCTATTTCACTGGGTGACTCGGTAGGTGAGGTCGTAGAGTGACCCGTCGCCTGACATGGCTTCCTTTGTATCACCCTGATCTGCCTGGAATTTGTTCGCGTAGAACACGCCGATGATGTCGGAAGGGGAAGATCTGTCCCGCTCCCACACCAGTATTTTGATCCTGTTGGTGAAGGTCCTCTGGAGATTGTTGAAACTGTGCTCGTCGCCATCCCCCATTTGCTTCCGAAATACGCTCTCATTGTCGATCAGCATCTCGCAGTCATCATCACCGATACCGGTGGTCACCCTGTGGCATTCGATCTTCAATATGCGCAGAGTTGCCATTTGTCGGCCTCCTCGGAAGGTGGGGGTATGCTTATATTGTCTGGCGTTGGTAGACGGTCTGCAACTGTGTCGCATTCGTTGAATTTGCGATGTTGTAGACAATTGAAGGAGGGTGTGGCGTGGCTCGCGACAGAAGGTGGAATGAAAATGAGCGCAGCTGCAAGGATTCCCGCCCGCTTCGGGTACAGCTGCCGGGCTTCTTGAACGAGGACATCGGCCTGGGCGACGTCGTGAAGCGCGTCACCCGTGTTGCTGTGCCCCGACCCTGCACGGGTTGCGACCGCCGCGCCGCGATTCTGAACCGGTTGGTGGTCTTCTCAGGCCGTAGCGATCGATAGCAGTGTCGCCGGGCCAGGTACGTCGGCGCGATCGGCGTCACCGAGGGATGAGACCTGAGGGGGAGGTGGGGTCTACTCGGGAGGGACGGGGCGATCCTCCTGGGAGGTGACGATCCGTCTACTGCCTCTGCATAGCCTCGGGTTCATGAACCGACGCAGAGCTGTCGCCTCAGCCGCCTTGCTCGCCCTCCTCCTGCCGCTCCCGCTCGCCGGCGCGGGTACCGCCGCCGCGGACTCGCCGTCCGCCGCCGCACGGCTCCGCACCACGGTGGAACTCCCGCGCCCCACCGGCCGTTTCGCCGTCGGCCGGGAGGACCTGCACCTGGTGGACCGCAGCCGGACCGACCCCTGGGCCGGATCCGGGCCGCGCGAGCTGATGGTCACCATGCGCTACCCGGCGCGGCGCGACACCGGCGGCCCCGCGCGCTACCTCACCGACGAGGAGGCCCGGCTGCTGCTGGTCGACCGCGGACTCGAGCAGGTCATCCCGGTCGAGACCCTGACCGGCACGGCGGGCGCCTCCCGGACCCACGCCCGCCCCCTCGCCGGACGGTACCCGCTGGTCGTGCTCTCCCCGGGCTTCACCGTCCACCGCGCCACCCTCACCGCGCTCGCCGAGGACCTGGCCTCCCGCGGCTACGTCGTCGCCTCCGTCGACCACGCCTACGAGAGCGTCGGCACCGCCTTCCCCGGCGGGCGCGTGCTGAAGTGCCTGGCCTGCGAGAAGACCGAGTCGGGCACCCCCATGCGGACGGTCAGCGACACCCGCGGCCGCGACGTGTCCTTCCTGCTGGACCGCCTGACCGGACGCCACCCCGCCTGGCGCCACGCCGGCCTCATCGACCAGAGCCGCATCGCCATGGCGGGCCACTCCATCGGCGGCGCCTCCGCGGTCGCCGCGATGGCCGTCGACCCCAGGATCCGCGCCGGGGTGAACATGGACGGCGGACTCCACACCCCGGTCCCCGACACGGGACTCGGCGGGCGCCCCTTCATGCTGCTCGGCGAGCAGAAGAGCGCCCCCGGCGACATCACGTCGTGGGACGAAGGCTGGCCCAAGCTCGACGGCTGGAAGCGCTGGGTCACCTTCGCGGACTCGGGCCACTTCACCTTCACCGACTTCCCGGCGATCGCCCAACAGCTCGGCCTCCCCGACCAGGACGCCCCGCTCCCCGGAGCCCGCTCCGTCGAGCTGACCCGGCGCTACGTCTCCGCCTTCTTCGACCAGCACCTCAAGGGCATACCGCGGCCCCTCCTCGACGGCCCGTCCCCCGACGCGCCGGAGGTCCGCTTCCACACCCCCTGAACCGCGGCTCAGACCACGGTCACCGGGTGGCGCACGACCGCGTCGAAGAGGTAGCCCTGCGTGTTGTGGACCGAGGTCTCGGGCTGCGTCCGCCCGCTCGCGTCGGTCGCCCGGGCCAGCAGCGCCGTCGCACCCGTCGTCCGCGGGGTCCACGGCAGCGACCAGCGCACCCAGCCGCCCCGGCGCGGGGCGTCGTGCATCCGGGCCCGCCGCCAGTGGCCGCCCCCGTCCGTGCTGACCTCGATGCGGGTGACGGGGGCCGCCGCCGACCAGGAACGGCCGGTCAGCAGCCGGGTCCGGTGCACCGGAACGGTGGCCCCCAGCTCCAGCTCGAAGGCGCTCTTGAGGGTCTGCCGGGTCAGCGGGGCGCTGCCCTGCGCCGGGTGCTCGGGCCCGAACAGCCGGTACATGTCGGTGTTCCACGGCGAGTACAGCGGCTCGTCGCTCACCTCGATGTCACCCACCCACTTGATCGAGGAGATCCCGACCCAGTCCGGTACGACGAGGCGCACCGGACCGCCGTGGTCGGGCGGCAGCGGCTGCCCGTTCATCTCGTAGGCGAGCAGGACGTCGTCCAGCGCCTTCGCCACGGGCAGCGGGCGGCGCACCCGGCCCAGGTTCACCCCGTTCGCGATCACCTCGTCGTCCAGCCCGCTCGGCAGCACGTCGACGGCGCCGCGGGTCACCCCGGCCAGCCGCAGCACGTCCGACAGGCGCGCCCCGCGCCAGCGCGCGACCCCGATGGCGCCCAGGGTCCATGCGGTGCCGGTCACCGGCTGCCCCTGCTGCGTGGTGTAGAAGCTCCGGCCGTTGCCCGCGCACTCGATGAACAGCGTCCGCTCGACCGCCCGCAGGGCCCGCAGCCGCTCGTACGAGAACTCCACCGGGCCGCCCGCCAGCCCGTCGCCCCACACCTTCAGCCGCCACCCGCCCGCGTCGACGCGCGGGGTGGAGGTGTGGTTGCGGACGAAGAACCGGTCGATCGGGGTGAGCGGGCCGGTGCCGCGCAGCGCCGCGAAGTTCGTCTCCGCGTTGGTGCCGCGGAGCGTGAACAGCTCGGGCGGCAGCGGTTTGACGGTGACGGGGCCCGCGGCCGCGACGCCGGCCGGGTTCGGGGCCGCCGCGGCCGGCGCGCCCGTGGCCACGCCCAGGGATCCGGCGGCCGTCCCGACCGCGAACAGCTTCAGCAGATCGCGGCGGTCCACTCCGGCGGAGCGGGCACGGCCGCGTGTCCACTGCCGCAGGCGCGTGCGGTCGTACCGGCTCTCGTCCGACAGGTCGACGGGCATGGTGGGATTCTCCTCGGTCGTGGTTCCCGACGGACCGTAGAGGTCCGGGGCGAGCCGCGGGAACCTTCCCAGGGCGATGGCCACGCACTCGAAACACTGCCGCAACGGCCGATTACCGCTGGTCGGCGGAGATTCGGCAGGATGTGGGGCATGACCGAGATCCGTACCCCCCGCCTCCTCCTCCGCCGATGGACCGACGACGACCTCGTCCCCCTGTCGGAGATCAACGCCGACCCGGAGGTGATGCGCTGGATCGGTGACGGGTCCACCCTCGACCTGGACGAGACGGCCGAGGAGATCGAGCGCTGGGAGGAGGAGTGGGACGACGAGGGCTTCGGGCTCTTCGCCGTCGAGCTCCTCGGCTCCGGTGAGCTCATCGGTGCGGTCGGCCTCTCGGTCCTAGAGAACCTGCCGGACGCCCGCGCGGACGTGCAGATCAGCTGGCGCCTCGGCCGCCAGTACTGGGGCCAGGGCTATGCCTCCGAGGCCGCCCACGCCACCTTGGAGTTCGCCCTCCAGGACCGCGGCCTGGACCGGGTCGTCGCGATCAACCGGATGAGCAACACCGATTCCGAGAACGTGATCCGCAAGCTGGGCATGGTGATGGAACGCGACACCACGGACCCCCGGTACGAGACCTCCGTGCGGGTCCACGGCATCGACCTCACCGAGTACGAGGCCTGATCCCGCCGTCCCGCATCAGCCGATCGGCCGACCCCGGGGTCGACCGGACCGCTCCCGGGCTCCGTCCGGCGGGCGGACCGGCCGCGGGCTGCGGCGCGGCGAGCATGGACCGGGGGAGCGGGAGGGCGTACGCGGCCCTCCCCGCCCCGGAGCCGAGAGGGACACCATGAACGCGCACGACCGACTGCTCCTCGACGGCGCCCGCCGCGGCGACGCGGCGGCGGTGAGCGCCGCGCTCGCCGCGGGCGCCGCCGTGGAAGCCCGCGACGAGCAGCTGCGCACACCGCTGCTGCTCGCCGCGCTCGGCGACCACCTGGCCGCGGCCGGGGTACTGCTCGCCGCCGGAGCCGACCCGAACGCCCCGGACTCCCGCGAGGACAGCCCCTGGCTGGTCACCGGCGTCACCGGCAGCGTCCGGATGATGCGCCTGCTGCTGCCCGCCGGGCCCGACCTGAAGCAGCTCAACCGCTTCGGCGGGATCTCCCTCATCCCGGCCGCCGAGCGCGGGCACACCGCGTACGTGCGGGCGGTGCTCGACGAGACGGACATCGACGTCGACCACGTCAACCGGCTCGGCTGGACCGCCCTGCTGGAGGCGGTGATCCTCGGCGACGGCGGCCTCCGCCACGAGGAGGTCGTCGCCCTCCTGCTCGCCGCCGGAGCCGCTCCCGAACTGGCCGACCACGACGGGGTGACCCCGTACGAGCACGCCGTGCGCCGGGGCTTCGGGGGCATGGCGCGGATCCTGCGCGCGGCCGGGGCCGGAGGGGACGGCGGGGCGGGCGGGGACGGCGGGTCCGGCGGGGCCTCCGGGGCTTCCGGGAACGAGCCGGGGACCGGGCGGTGAACCGCCGCGCACGGGGCGCCCGTACCACCCTCGCGGCGCTCGCCGCGGCCCTGCTGCTGTCCGCCTGCACACAGGACGGGAGTTCGACGGGGTCCACGACCTCCTCGACCCCGCCGGCCTCCGCGACGCCGAGCCCGGCGCCGTCCGCCGCCTCCCCGCTGCCGGCCACCGCGCCGACCCCGCAAGGGCTGCTCCTGACCGCGGACTTCGGGGCCGACACCGTCACCTTCGTGGACCCGGAGCGCGGAGCGGTCGCCTCCGTCGCCGTGGGCCGGGCCCCGTACGGACTGGCCGTCGGCGCGGACGGCCGCGCGTGGGTGGCCACGGCCGAGGGCCTCGCCGTCGTCGACACCCGCACCCGCGCCCTGCTCGCCCGCGTCCCGTACCGCACCGCCACCGGCCCGGTCACCGACGGCGAGTACCGCGGCGGCGGCATGGGCGTCGCGCTCTCACCCGACGGCGCGCACGCCTACGTCGGGGTCAACGTCCCGGGCACCACCGGCGTCCTGGAGGTCGTGGACACGGCGACGCGCCGGGTCAGCGCCGTCGTACCGGTGGGCCGGCGCCCCTTCGACGTGGACGTCTCGACGGACGGCGCCGAGGTGTACGTCACCGGCCACGACTCCTTCGACGTCACCGTCGTGGCGGCCGCCTCGCTGCGGCCCCGGCGGATCGAGGTCGCCCCGTACGGCACCGAGGGCGGGCTCGGCTCCTGGCTGAAGCCGCACTACGCCGCCGTCCGCCCGGCCGACGGGAAGCTCCTGCTCCCCTTCGAGGGCGAGCGGCTCGCGGTGGTCGACCCGCGGAGCGGCCGGACCACCGTCGAGCCGATGACCGCGGACACCCACCAGCACGGCGCCACCGTCACCGCCGACGGCCGGCTCCTGGTGGTCGGTACGGGAGCGGTGGAGCCCGGCACGGGCAAGGGCCCGTCGCTGACGGTCCGTTCCCCGGACGGCGCCGAGCGGGTGTACCCGCTGGAGGGCCCGCACGAGGACGTGGCCGTGTCCCGGGACGGCCGGACCGCGTACGTCACGGGCGGCTACACCCGCGACGGTCACTGGAACGGCATCACGGTCGTCGACCTGGACACGGGCGCCGCCCGCCGCCTCCCGGCGGGCACCAGGCCGCTCGGCATCGCCGTCCTCTAGATCCTTTCCGGGCGCCCCGCTCAGGTGGGCGCGGTCCCCGGGGCGCGGGCCGCGCCGCCCCGGCGGACCGAGGCGAGGGCGGCGGCGTGCAGGGCGGCCGGATCGCCGTGGTGGGGGAGCGGGCTGCCGGAGAGCGTGTACCACTCGTCGGCGCCCTCGTACTGGATGTCGAAGCGGACCAGGTCCCCGGCCACGGCGGTGGTGCACAGGGTGAGCGGGCCGGTGATGACGCCGACCTCGTCGGTCATGGCGCCGCCCGGCCCGGGAGTCACCCGGTCCTGCCACCGCCGGTGGTGTGCTCCGGTCATGAGGCGCAGGTGTCCAGCATCGTGGTGAGCATCTTCTTCTCCGGTTCGGTGACGGTCAGCCCGTACGTGGACTTCACGGTGGTCCAGGCCCGTCCGTACTGGCACCAGCTCGCCTTGTCCGGCGGCTGCCACAGGTCCGGGCTCTGGTCACCCTTGGAACGGTTCGAGGCCGCCGTCACGGCGAGCAGCTGGGGGTTGGTCAGGTCGTTGGCGAAGGCCTTGCGCTTGGCGGCGTCCCAGCCGGCCGCGCCGGAGCGCCACCCCTCGGCGAGCGGGACCATGTGGTCGATGTCCATCTTCGCGGCGTCGGTGACGACCGCCCCGTCGTACAGGCTCTTCCAGTTGCCGGACACCGCCCGGCACTCCCCGTCCCGCTTGACGCCGGAGCCGTCGCGCTCCAGGACCACCTCACGGGTGTCGCACTTGTTCCCCTGTTGGGCCCAGTGCGTGAACTTGTCCCGGCTGTAGCCGGCCATCGTGCCCACCGGCGCCACCTTCAGCGCCGCCAACTGGGTCCGCGCCACGGCAACGGTGACCATTCCCGGCAGCACGTCCCCGCCGCCCGGCTTGGAATCCGGCTTCGAGTCCGGATCCGCATCCGGGGGCCGCACGGTCCGCGTGGCCGACGGCTTCGCGTCCCCGCCGCCCGGCGCGTCCGCACCGGAGCAACCGGCGGCGCCCGCCGCCAGCAGCACGGCCGCCAGGACCGCACCCGGCACACCTATCTGACGTCCCATAACCCCACCCCTGCCCGGCCCCGCGTCGCAACTGTCCCCGGAAGACTACCCAGAACCGGACATAAAACCGGATGCGGACCCTCCGGCGGGCGTTGTCAGTGCGGCTCGCTAGTCTCCCGGCATACCGCAGCTCAGGGGGGTCAGTTCCCCCCTGTCCGGGCTGCGCGGAACCGGATGCGACAGGCGGAGGGGCACGGGCTGATGGCATGGCTGGCGGCGGGCGAGGGGTACGAGATCGCCCTGGTGGAGGGACGGGTGGTGGCGAGGTCCGCCACCGGCCGGACGGCGGGACGGCAGTTGAAGACGCTGCCGAAGGCGCTGAAGGACCATCCCGAGGTGGACCGGCTGCGCCGGCTCACCGAATGGCTCGACCGGCACGAGGCCGCGTGCGTCGCACAGGTCGACGCCTGGATGGTGTCCTCGCTGCCCGTACCGACCGAACTGCTCGCGCGGGTCTGGCCGGACGAGGCCTGGCAGCACGCCCTGCGCGACATGGCCGTCGTCGGCGACGACCCGGACGAGGTGGGCTTCCTGCGCGACGCCACCGCCTCCGGTGAACTGAAGGTGGTCAACCTCGACGGCGAGACCGTACGGCTCTCCCCGCGCACGGTGACCCTGCCCCACCCGGTGCTCCTGCCGGACCTGGACGACGTACGGGAGTTCGCGGCCGAGCTGGGCATCGTGCAGCGGGTCGAGCAGATCCACCGCGCCACCTGGCAGAAGCCGGACGGGCTCACCGCCACCGCCACCGAGGTGCGCGACTACGCGGGCGGGGTCTTCCCCACCCGCTTCAGCCTCGCCGCCCGCGCCACCGCCCTCGGCTACCGCGTCTCCGGCGGCTACGCCACCTGCAAGGTCAGGGACGCGGGGGCCGGCGCGGAGGCCGCCGTGTGGATCGGCGAGCCCTACTACGAGGACGAGATGACCACGGGCGCCCTCAGCTGGCACGACGAGGACGGCCGGACCGTACCGCTGGCCACCGTCGGACCGGTCGCCTGGTCCGAGGGCATGCGGATGGCCGCGGCGCTGTACGCCGGGCGCAAGATCGAGGAGGGCGGGGACGCATGAGCACCAACCTGGGGGACACCGAGATGAACACGGCCGAACTGCTGCTCAAGGCGGGCGCCGTACTGCCGCACGACACCAAGGGCGCCGGCCCCACCGCCGTCGCACTGACCGCCCGCTCCTACCGCCACCCCGGGCTCGGCGACGACCGCGTCGTCGTCCGGCTCTCGCCCGCCGAACTCGGCCCGGCCGAGGACCTCGCCGCCGGCTTCCTCGGACTCGTACGCGACGAGGACGAGCCCCCCGTCGTCGGCCTGAGCCGGCGCCAGGCACTCGGCTTCCCCGAATGGGTCCTCGTGCACCACCCCGAGGACGGCCACCACGCCCTCGCCGTCGTCCCCGAACTGGACCGGATCGCCCGGCAGGCCAAGACCAAGCCCAAGGCCGCCCTCGACGCCTGCCAGGAACTCGCCGACCGCCTCGCCGCCTCCGTCCCGCACTTCCTGCCCGTCTTCCACGAGCAGGCGGCCCGCGTCTTCCTCGCCGTCGAGAACACCACCTACGCCGCCCAGCTGTTCGGCCGCGCCCGCGCCGCCGAAGCCCAGTACGGCCTGGCCATCGACGAGGACCGCCTCGACTCCGTCTTCCTCGAATTCGCCCTGGCCGGCGCCCTGCCCGTGAAGGTGCTCACCGGCTACGGCAAGGCCCTGGCCGGCCGCGTCACCCCCGCCGAGGCCCACGAGCGCTTCCGCCGCCTGTGCGTACGCCGCACCGCCGGCGGGCTGCCGCCCTCCGCCCAGGCCGTCGTCGAGCTGCGCCGCCTCGCCCGCGCCGCGGGCCTGACCGGAACCGAGGCCGAACAGGACTACCTCGCCGAACTGCTGCCCCTGCCCGCCACCCTGCGCGCCGCGGCCGGCTGGTGGAAGGCCCACCGCGCGGCCCTCGTCGCGCTCGCCCAGCGCCGTCCCGACGTACGCGGCACGCTCCTCGGCCTGACCCCGCCCTCCGGTGAGGAGCTCACCACCCTGTGGCTGGACATCCTCGAGGAGTCCGGCGCCACCGCCGGACTGACCAGTGAGGAACCGCCCGCCGAGCAGCGGTCCCCCGACGGCGCCGCCGGCTGGCTGGAACGCTTCCACGCCGCCCGCCACGGCGGCTGGGGCGTGCGCCCCGCCCTCACCGCCCTCCTCGACGTCGTCGAGCGCTGCGCGGAGCAGCTGCGCACCGAACTCGCCCGGCCCGGCCGGGAAGCGGGCCTGCGCATCGGGGTCGAGGACGCCGACCTCCTCGACCTGCTGCTCGCCCTGGAGATCCCGGTCGCCGACCCCGACCCGGACCCCGAGAACAAGCGGCACCGGCACGACCAGCTGAACCTGACCGGCTGGGCCGACTCCGACCAGCGCCGCGACCTGCGCGCCCTCGGCGCCGACCCGCGCTTCCACCCCGCCTTCCGCCGGGCGCTGAACGCCCTCGGCGGCGGCGAAGGCCCCGACGTCATCCGGCGCGTCGCCGAGTCGCCCGGCGGCCGCCCGCTCCTGACCGAGTGGATGCGCGAAGTCGCCCGCGCCTCGATCGCCGCCGGCCTGCCCGGAGTGCCCGACGCCATCCAGCGCCTGACCTGGCTGCCCGCCGAAGCCCTCGAACTCGCCCCCGAGGAAGTGGCCGCCGCGGCCGCCGCCGACCTCGCCGAAACCCTCGCCCGCACCCTGCGCGGCGGCCTCTTCGAGGAGCTGGCCTGGCCCTCCTGGGAGCGCGCCCTCGCCGAACTGAGCCCCGGCCAGAGCCACCGGGGCCTCACGGTGACGGAAGCCTGGCCGTACCTGATCGTCGCCAACGAGACCGAGGTCCGCGTCCTCGACGCCGACTCCACCGTCCTCACCCACGACCTGCGCGTCCCCGCCGGATCCAATCACCGGCACGCGTTCCACTACGTCGACGGCGACCTGCTGGTCTTCTGGTCCGCCTGGAGCACCAACAGCACGGAGGGCTACTGGCACTCCGCACCCCAGAGCGTCTTCACCCTCGACACCGACCGCAACCACTGGTCGCTGCGCAGCGACCACATCTCCCTGCCGCTCCCCGGCGGCGGCCGCGCCACCGGCGGCGGCGTCCTGCACCGCGGCGACACGAAGCTCCCCGACGAGCGGCCGCTGCTGTCCGACGGCACCTCGTACTGGGTGTGGCAGCGGCGCGACGAGAAGAACGAAGCCGGCTGGCTCGAGTACGACCCCGCCGGCGCGGCCTACGGCCGGACCTCCCTGCCCGGGTTCTTCGCCGACGCGCTGCGCACCCACCCGGAGAACGCCCGCCGCAGCGGCCACTCCAACTGGCTGCGCCCGGCGCCCACCGTGGCGGGCTCCGTGCTCGGCGCGCCCGCCGACGGCCTGCTCGGCTGGCGCACCGTCCGCATCCCCGGCCACGGCTGGGAGGGGACCGACACCGGCGGCCGCAGCGTCACCGTGCCCGAGGGCCGCGACATGCCCCTCGCGGCGCTCGCCTTCCCCGGCGACGACCGGCCCCGCGCGCTGACGCAGCACTGGCAGGAACTGAGCATCATCGACCCCGACGGGGTGGTCACCGCCCGCTCGCGCGGCGACCACCGCCGCCGCTCCGACTTCGGCACCGGCAGCGTGGACCTGCCGCCGCTGTCGCACTGGTACGCCCTGCGCCCCCGCGACACCGAAGGCTCGGCCGCGCTGCGCGCCGCCGACCGGGAGACCGTCGCCGCGCTGCTCAAGGCGGCCGCCGCGGCCGAGAAGGTCACCGACCTGCCCGGCCTGGTGAGCGCGGCCCTGCCGCAGGTCACCGCCCCCGAGCTGATCGGCGGCATCGTCGAGGTGCTGCGCTTCACCCTCACCCAGCAAAAGGCCCTGGACCAGGTCGCCGCCCGGCTCCACCCGGACGACACCCCCGCCGAGGAGCGCGAGCACGGCCCGAGCGACGGACTGCTCGGCGACGCGCTGAGCGGACTCATCGGCTACGGGTACCGCCGCTGGGGCAGCGACCAGGACGGCGCCCACCACATGCTGAGCCGACTCCGCGCCGCCTGCGCGCGGACCGACGAGGCCGAGGTGCCCGGCAGGCTCCACTTCGACGTACCGCCGCTGCCGCACTACACCTTCTCCTGGACTCCGTTGCTCGACGAGCCCGCCGCCGTCGCCTACCGCGCCTCCACCGTGTCCGCCACCGACGAACAGCGGGCCGCCCTCGTCAGCCTGCTCGGCTCGGTCGACGCCCTCGGCCTGGCCTCGGCGGAGGGCTCCGCCGACCGCTGGCGCCGGGTCCTGATCCACCTCGACCGCCCCCACCTGACCGGCCCCGACGGCCTGGCCCGCGACCTGTACCACCGCGGCCTGCTGCCGCTGGGCGGCGGAGCCGTCCTCGCCCTGACCGAGCACGCCGAATCCGTGTCCCACGGCCACGAGTTCGGCGCCCTGCTGCACGACCCCACCGGCCGCTTCACCGTCCCCGGCCCCTACACCGTGCGGGGCCAAGCCCCCCTCGGCGACCGCGCCCGGGGCGCCGGCTGGCTGGCCGACTTCCTCGCCGCGGTCGCCGAACACGGCCCGGTCCCCTTCCACCAGGAGGCCGCGGAGGAGTTCTCCCGGCTGACCGGAGTCTCCGGCGCCCTCGCCCGCCTGGTGATCGCCGGACTGCCGCACATCGACACCTACGAGCGCAACTTCCTGCCCACGGAGCTGCGCACCGCCCTCGGGGTCAAGGCCCCCGACGCGGCCCACGCCCGCGACGAGCTGAAGAACCTCGACGTCGAGGTGCGCCGCGCCGTGGTCGCCGCCCTGCTGCCCGCCGATCCGGCGCAGCTGTGGAGCGAGGGACCCGACGCGGCCGCCGCCGCGGAGGTGTGGAACCGGCGCGTGGGCCGGCGTACCCGCGTACCCGACTGGCTGGCCACCGAGGTCGCCCGCGCCGTCGGCCGCGGCTGGGCCGCGCACCGGGGCCTGGGCGCACTGCTCGACCCGGCCGCCTCGCGCGAACTCTCCGTCGACGTGGCCTGGGCGGTGAAGGGCGACCACGTGGAGCCCCGCGAGCCGGCCACCAACGCGTTCACCGCGAGCGTCCTGACCGGGACGGTGGCCACGGCGGCCTGGCTGGCGCACCGGCTGCCCGCGGGAGACCCCGTACGAGCGGCCCTGCCGCCCGCCCTGACCGCCGTACGACAGCGGCTCGCCGCGCCCGAACTGCTCCTCGAACTCGGGCACTACACCAGCCTTCCCGACTTCCGGAAGGCGGCCGGCACGCCGACCGAGACCGGCGAGGGCTACGAGCGCTACGGCGCGGTCGTCATGGCCACCCACGACGACCAGCCCAAGCCCGCACTGCACCCGGCCCTGCTGGACTCCACCGGATCCGACCCGTACCTCCCGGCGCTGCGGGGCGCCGACCAGCGGCCCTCCGCCGTCGAGACGGCGCTGCGGACCGTCCACGACCCCCGCTTCGCCGCCCTGCTCGCCGACCCGGGCGCCCCGGCGGCGGGTGCGGTGGACGCCGACGGCACCTGGTGGCCGCAGGACCCGAGCCGCTCCGTCCCCGAGCTGGTCGAGGAGGTGTCCGCCGCGCACGGGCTGGGCGCCGACGCGGCCACCCTGTACCTCGCGCTGCTCGCCATGCCCGATCCCACCGACCGCAACACCGCGCGGTGGACGGGCTGGAAGCCGGCCCGCCTCAAGGCCGCCCGCGCCGAACTGGCCGCCACCGAGCTCGTGGTGTCGGCCGGCCGCACCCGCGCCGGGCGCTCGCTGTTCCTGCCGGGCGGATGGGCCGAGATGGCCTCCCCGACGCTGCCGGTGGAGCAGTGGAAGCTGCCGATGTACGGCCTCGGCGCCGGCGAGCGGCCGCTGCTGGGCGTGCTGACCCCGGCCGAACCGGCCGCGGACCTCTACCGCCGGGCCTGGCAGCGGGTCCGGGAGGGCGACGTCCCGCGCTTCGAGGAGCTCAAGGTGAAGCGCACCCGCGGCCGCCGCCGCTGAACCACCGGCCGTCCCGGCCCGCTCGGCGCGGCGCCCCCCCGCAGGGGTGCGCCGCGCCCCAGCCCGACACGCGTACCCACGCCCCGCCCCGCCCCTTCCCTTCCCTTCCCTTCCCTTCCCGTCCAGGAGGACCCCGATGACCGTCACCGCACCATCCGTCCCCGCCGCCCGGCAGGTACTGCCCGCCGAGGAGCGGTACGCCGCCGAACTCGACTTCCTCGCCGCCCAGGACCCCGGCCCCCGGCCGCCCGGCTGGGCCCTCACCCCGCGCGCCGTCGTCACCTTCGTCTGCGGCAGCGACGGAGCCGAGCTGGCCCTGCCCAAGCGCCGCGCCGGGCTCCCCGCCAAGCTGGCCATCGCCCCCAAGTTCGTCGGCGAACGCGCCCTGGTGGAGCGCTGCGTCGTCACCCTCGCCGGAGAGCGCGGCCTGCTCCTCACCGGCGAGCCCGGCACCGCCAAGTCCATGCTGTCCGAGCTGCTGGCCGCCGCCGTCAGCGGCACCAGCGCCCTCACCGTCCAGGGCACGGCCGGTACCACCGAGGACGCCTTCCGCTACGGCTGGAACTACGCGCTGCTGCTCGCGCAGGGGCCCAGTTCCGGAGCCCTGGTCGACTCCCCGCTGCTCTCCGCCATGCGCACCGGACGCGTGGTCCGCGTCGAGGAGATCACCCGCTGCCTGCCCGAGGTGCAGGACGCGCTGGTGTCGATCCTGTCCGACCGGCGGATCAGCGTGCCCGAACTGACCGCCACCGAGGACGCCGTGGTCTCCGCGGCCCCCGGCTTCACCGTCATCGCCACCGCCAACCTGCGGGACCGCGGCGTCTCCGAGATGTCCGCCGCCCTCAAGCGGCGCTTCAACTTCGAGACGGTCGCCCCGATCGCCGACGCGGACGCCGAGGCCACGCTGATCCGCCGGCAGGCGGTCGCCGCCGTCGAGCGGGCCGGCGCGGCCTTCGGCGTCGACGACGCCGTCCTCGACGCGCTCGTCACCGTCTTCCGCGACCTGCGCTCCGGGCGTTCCGCCGAGGGCTGGGACGTGGAGCGCCCCGGTACGGTCATGTCCACCGCCGAAGCCGTGCAGGTGGCGGCCTCGCTCGGGGTCGCGGCCGCGTACCTGCCGGGCGGGGACGTGCTGGACCTGCTGCCGGGGCACCTGCTGGGCGTGGTCCGCAAGGACGACCCGGCCGACCACGGCCGCCTCCTCGGCTACTGGGACGGCCCGGTGCGCCGCCGCGCCGAGGACGGTTCGGCGATGTGGCGCCGCCTCTGGGACCTGCGCGGGAGCCTGCGTTGACGCACACCGACCCGCGCGCGGCGGTGGACGACCTCGCCGCGACCCGCGAGCCGTACCTCATCGGGGTGCGCCACCACAGCCCGGCGCTGGCCGCCGTGGTGCCCGAGCTGCTGGACGCCTCGGGCGCGGACGTGGTCTGCGTCGAGCTCCCGGCGGACTTCCAGCCGTGGCTGGAGCACCTGGCCGACCCGGAGACCGTCGCCCCCGTCGCCCTCGCGGGCACCGACGGCGACGGCCGCCTGGCGTTCTACCCGTTCGCCGACTTCTCCCCGGAACTGGCCGCCATCCGCTGGGCCCGCCGCACCGGCGCCACCGTCCTCTGCTGCGACCTCCCCCTCCCGTCCCCCGCCTGGACGGCCGAGCCCGCGGAGCCGGCCCCGGCCGGTCCCACGGGCCCGGACCCCGACCCGGCGGTCACGGCGGGGCCGATCCCGGGCGGGGCGAAGCCCGTCGGCTCGACCCCGTACCCGGCAGGCCCCGACGCTGCGACTCCGGCGGAGTCGGGCTTCGAGCCGGATGCGCGGGCGCCGCGGGGGCGGTCCTTCGCGGACGCGCTCACCGCCGCCGGTACCGGCCGGGACGGTGACGATCTGTGGGACCGCGCCGTCGAGGTCCTCGCACCGGGCTGTTCCCCGGAAGCCGTGCGCCGGGCCGCGCTCGGCGTCGGCTGGGCGCTGCGCGCCGACTCCACCCCACCGGCCAGGGACCTGGCCCGCGAGTCCCACATGCGCTCCGTCATCGCCGGCGCCACCGCCGCGGGCCACCGGGTGGCCGCCGTGATCGGCGCCTTCCACGCCCCGGCCCTCCTGGGCGCGGACGCCTCCGCCGCAGACCCGGCGCGCGCCGGCGCCACAACGAGCCCGGCCGCTGCCGACGGCGCCCGCCAGGGTGCCGGAACCGGCCCGGCCGCCGCCGACCGCACCCGCCCGGGTGTGGCAGCCGGGACCGGTCCTGCCGATGCGGACTCCTCTCTTGCGGGTGTTGACGCGGGGGCCGGCCCGGCCGCTTCCGACCCCACGCTCCTCGACGCGAGCGCCGGGACCGGCCCGGCTGCTGCCGACGGCGCCCGCCAGGGTGTGGCTGCCGGGACGGGTCCTGGCGCTGCGGACTCCTCTTTTGCGGGTGTGGACGTGGGGGCCGGGGCGGTCGCTGCCGACCCCACGCTCCTCGACGCGAGCGCCGGGACCGGCCCTGCTGTTGCCGACCGCGCGCGCCAAGGTGCCGGGACCGGCCCCGCCGAGGTGGCGCCGGCCCGTGCGGGTGTGGGTGCCGGGCCCGTTGCCGTCGCCCCGGCGGGCGCGGGCGCCGGGGGCGGGTCCGCCCCCGTGGGCACGGGGCTCGTTGAGGCAGCCCCGGCCCTCGTAGGCGTGGACGCCGGGACCGGGTCCGGCGGTGGCGGCGCGGGGGCGCCGGTCGGCGGTTCGGTGCCGGGGCCTCGGGCCGCGAGGACGGCGGATGCCGGTCCTGGCGCAGGGGCGGAGGGGGCCGTCACCTCCTTCGTGCCGTACTCCTTCGACCTGCTCGACTCCCGCTCCGGGTACCCCGCCGGGATCCGGGATCCGCTCTGGCAGCAGGCCGTTCTGGAGGCCGGCGGGGACCCCGGGCGGGTCCGGGAGGCGGCCTCCGTCGCCGTCGTCCGGCTCTGCCGGGAGCTGCGCCGGGCCGGCCACACCGCCGGCACCGGCGAGGCCGCCGAGACCCTGCGGCTCGCCTGCGACCTCGCCGTCCTGCGCGGGCTGCCCGCCCCCGGCCGCGGCGAGCTCCTCGAAGCCGTCACCACCGTCCTCGGCCAGGGCGAACCGCTCGGCCGCGGCCGCGCGCTGGCCCGCGCCCTCGAGGCCGTGCTCGTCGGCACCGCCCGCGGGCGGATCACCCCGCACGCCCCCCGCTCCGGCCTCGGCCCCTCCGTCGAGGCCGAGCTGACGGAACTGCGGCTGCCCGGCCCCGACGAGCCCGCCTCCCGCGAGGTCCGCCTCGACCCGCTGCGCTCCGCCCTGGACGGCCGCCGCGAGGTCCTGCTGCAGCGGCTCCTCGTGTGCGGGGCCTCCTACGGGGAGCCCCTCACCGTGGCCGCCACCGGCGACGGCACCGCCCTCGGCACCAAGTGGCGGCTGTCCTGGACGCCTTCCGTCCCGGCCCGCCTCGATCTCGCCGGGGTCCGCGGCGTCACCGCCGCCCAGGCGGCCGCCGGAACCCTGCGCGACACCGCCCGCCGGGCCGCCGCCGACGGTGGGCCGACCCCGGCGCAGATCCTCGCCGGGCTGGCCGCCGCCGCGCGCTGCGATCTGCCCGAGCTGGTCGACGTACGCCTCCACGAGGCGGCCACCGCCCTGCCGCAGACGGCGACCCTGCCCGAACTCCTCGACGCCCTCGACCTCCTGGAGGCCCTGCACCGCGGCCACCTCCCCGGCACCTCGGACGGGTCCCGCGCCACCGCCGCCGCCCTCACCGCGGACCTCCTCGAAGCGGCCGTACGCTCGCTGCCCGGCCTCGCCGGCAGCGACGACCCCGCCGACGCGGCCGCCCTCGTGGCCCTCGCCGACCGCGCCGCCGCCCACCACCTCGGCCTGCGCACGGACGAGGCCCTCGCCGGCCTGGCGGCCTCCGCGTCCCCGCTGATGCAGGGCGCCGCCCTGGCCGTACGGGTCCTCCTCGACCTCGACCCGGCCGCCGGGCTCGGCGACCGCGCCGCCGGATGGATCGACGCCGCCGGCACCGCCGACAGCAGGCGCGCCCTGACCCGCCGGCTCGCCGGACTCCTCACCGCCGCGGGCCCGTTGCTGGGGTCCTCGCCCGCCGCCCTGACCCCGCTCCTCGCCCGCGTCGAGAGCCTCGCCGACCAGGACTTCCTGGACCGCCTCCCCGCGCTGCGCGGCGGCTTCGACGCCCTGTCGCCCGCCGCCCGCGACCGGCTGCTGGACACCGTCACCGAGCGGCTCGGCGACCGGATCGACCTCGCACTCGACGCGTCGCCCGCCCTGCTCGCCCTCTGGGCCGCGGCCGACGCCGCCGGCCTCGCCGCGCTCAAGGCCCTCCCGCTGCCCGCAGCGGAGGCACCCGCCCCGGGCCCGGACGTTCCCGACGCCCCGCCCGCCGGGACCCCCGAGGCCGAGGAACACCGGCTCGCCCCCGCAGACCGCTGGCGGCTGCTGCTCGGCCGCGAACGCGACCGCCTCCCCGCGGGCGCCCGCCGCTACGCCCACGCACTGGACGAGCTGTACGGCACCGGGCGCGGCGAAGGCGCGTCCGACCTCGACTCCGGCCAAGGGGGCGGCCAGGGCGGCGGCCAGGAGGCCTCCTTCCCCACCGCCCGCGAGTGGTCGCAGGAGCTGGAGGCACTGTTCGGCGCGGACGTACGGGAGGAAGTGCTCGCCGGCGCCGCCGAAGCGGGCCGCACCGACGTGCTCGCCCAGCTCGACCCGGCGACCGTACGGCCCTCCGTGGAACTGCTGAGCTCCGTACTGTCCCTGGCCGGCGGGCTCCCGGAGGCCCAACTCGCCCGTCTGCGACCCCTGGTCAGGCGGCTGGTCGACGAGCTCGCCAAGGAGCTGGCCACCCGCCTGCGCCCGGCCCTCTCCGGCCTCGCCACCCCGCGTCCCACCCGCCGCCCCGGCGGCAGACTCGACCTGGCCCGGACCCTGCGCGCCAACCTCGCGCACACCCGGCGACGGGCCGACGGCACGGTCGTCGTCGTACCGGAGCGGCCCGTCTTCAGCACCCGGGCGAACCGCGAGGCCGACTGGCGGCTGATCCTCGTCGTCGACGTCTCCGGCTCGATGGAGGCGTCCGTCATCTGGTCCGCGCTGACCGCGGCCGTGCTGGGCGGCGTACCGACCCTGTCCACCCACTTCCTCGCCTTCTCCACCCAGGTCGTGGACTTCACCGACCGCGTCGACGACCCGCTCTCGCTGCTGCTGGAGGTCCGCGTCGGCGGCGGTACGCACATCGCCGCCGGCCTCGCGCACGCCCGCACCCTGATCACCGTCCCCAGCCGCACCCTCGTCGTGGTGGTCAGCGACTTCGAGGAGGGCGCCCCGATCGGCGGGCTCCTCGGGGAGGTCCGCGCGCTGGCCGCCTCCGGCGCCCACCTGATGGGCTGCGCCGCGCTCGACGACGCGGGAACGCCCCGGTACTCGGTCCCGGTCGCGCGGCAACTCGTCGCGGCCGGCATGCCCGTGGCAGCCCTCAGCCCCCTCGCCCTCGCCCGCTGGGTGGGCGACCGCCTCCGTGGAGAGTCCCGTTGAGCACCGAACTGCCGCCCGTCGCACCCGAGGTGCTCGCCGAAGCGGTCGAGAACCTCACCGCCCGCCTGCGCAAGAAGCTGGACGCCGCCACCGAGGGCTGCGTGGCGGGCGCCGCCCGTGAGGCGGACGGCAGCGTCACCGTCCGCTTCGGCGAGGACGCCCTCGTCACCCTGCGCCCGGGCCCTTCGGGCACCGTCACCGAGGCCGGACAGGCCACGTGCAGCTGCCTGTTGGCGCCCCGCTGCCTCCACCGGGCCGCCGCACTGGGCGCGGCCCCGCTCGCGGACGCGGCCCCGCCGCCACCGCCCGTGGAACGGCCCGAGGCGGAAGCCCCGACGGAGTCCGGGCCCGGCGGGTCCGCCGGGTCCGCCGGGTCCGCCGAGCCGGCCGGCCCGGCACCGGCCCTCACCCAGGCCCAGCTCGGCGCCGCGGCCGCGCTCTGGCACGCCGCAGCCGAAGCCCTCGCCGCCGGAGTCACCGCCGGCGGCGCCGTGGTCCAGGCCGAGCTGCTGCGCGCCGCCCACACCGCCCGCCTCGCCGGGCTGCCGCGCGCCGAGGCCGCCGCCCTCCGGGTCGTACGCGGCCTGCGCGCCGCCCGGGAACGCCGGGCCACGCAGCGGCTCGGCGCCCTCACCGACGCCTTCCGCGAACTCCTGCACACCGCCGGCGTGCTGGCCTCCGGAGCGGCCGACCCCGCGCTGACCGGCACCGCCCGCCGCGCCTACGCGCCCGGCGGCAGCCTCCAGGTGCACGGCCTGTGCCGGGAACCGGTGCTCTCCGCCACCGGATACGGCGGAGTCGTCACCCACCTGCTGGCCCCCGACGGCGCCCGCTACTCGGTGTCCGACGTCCGCCCCGGCGGCCTGGCCCGCGCCCGCGGCGCCGGCTCCGCCTCCGTCGCCCTCGGCGGCGCCACCCTCGACCACGCCGGTCTCGCCCGCGGCGGCCTGCGCATCGTCGGCGCGACGGTCTCCGCCGAGGGCCGGCTCGGCGCCGGACGCGGGGTCAGGGCGACCCCGCTGCGCGGCACGCTCTGGACCGAGCAGCCCGCCGCGCCGCTCTTCGCCCGCCCGCCCGCCGAGGCCGTCGCCGAGCTGCTGGCCGATCCGGAGGGAGCCGAGTCCGCGCTGCTCGGCTGCGACGTCACCGTCGTGGGCGCGGCCGGCGAACACCTCCTCGTCCGCGAGGCACGCCCGGACGCCCCGCTCCTGCGGCTGCTGCCCGCGCACCCCCACCCCGAGCTGCCGCACACGGCGAACCTGCGCCGGATCGCCGCGCACCCCGGGCTGCGGCTGCGCGTCCTGGGCCGCCCCGACCTGGACCGCGCCGCCACGCTGCGCCCCCTCGCCGTCGGCCCGGTGCCCGGCGCGCCGTACACGCTGCGGCTGCCCGAGGAATGGCTGGGCCGCGCCGACCTCGGCTACGACCGCCTCCAGGGCATCCACTTCCCGCCACCGGCCGACGCCCCCGGGCAGGTCCCGGCGGCCGAGGGACAGGGGCCGGACCCGCTGGCCGACTCCCCGCTGTGGCGAGTACGCCGCCTCCTGGAGACCGGGGTCGCGGGCGGCCGCCGCGCCGTCGCCGAAGCGGGCCGCGGTACGGCGCCCCTGGCCTCGTTCGGCCCGCTGCGCCGGGCCGGGCTCACCGCGGCCGCGGAGCTGTCCGCGGCCCTGGCCGCCGAGGCCGACCGCCGCCCCCGCAACGCCTTCGGCCGGCTCACCGACCCCTCGCCCGACGGGTACGCCTGGGCCTGGCTGGCCGCGGCCACCCACCTCGCGGCGGCGGAACGCTCGCTGGTCGCCGCGTCCTGGGCCGCTATGCCGAACGGAGCCACGCCCACAGGGCGGTGAAGTCCGCCCCGCCCAGCCCACGGCCGGGATCCACGCGGTGCAGGAGCGCCCGGCCGGGGTGCCGGGCGGCCACCCAGTCCCGGTCGGCGCCGGTGATCTCGTCGTCGACCCAGACGAAGGGCCGTCCGGCCGCGTGCGCGACGAGGGCCGGGGTCTTCCAGTGGATCCCGCCCCGCCCGTCGGCGTCGGACGGCTCCGGCCAGGCCACCAGCGGCAGCTCCGGGAGGCCGAGCCGGGGCGCGACGCACTCGTTGGCCTCCGCCATCCAGGTCGTGGCCCACCACAGCTCGCACGGCAGCGCCGCCAGCCGCGGCCCGAGCGCGGGATCGATCCGGGCGAGCAGCGGATCGGCACCGTCCCCGGGCGGGTACGGCCCCGCGCCGAAGGGGATGAGGGGGCCGTCGACATCGAGGTAGAGGAGGGGACGGACCAGGGAACCGGTCATGATCCCACCGTAGTACCGTCGTGCCGGTGGCAGAGAACGCGGGCGTGATAGAGCGGATTTGGCGGTACCCGATCAAGTCGACAGGCGGCGAACGGCTGCGCGGCGTACGGGTCGACGAGCGCGGCCTGGCGGGCGACCGGCTGTACGCGGTGCGGGACGCCGAGGGGAAGTTCGGCTCGGGCAAGAACACCCGGCGCTTCCGGCGGATGGACGGGCTGCTCCACCTGAGCTCCCGCTACGCGCCCGGCGACCAGGAGCCGGGCCTGCCGGAGCTGATCGACCCGCACGGACGCGTGGTGGCCGACCCCACGGCGTACCTCCGCACCCACCTCGGCCGCGACGACGTCGAGCTGGCCCGCGAGGGCGAGGTCTCGCACTTCGACCAGCTGCCGCTCAGCGTCCTGACGACGGCCACCCTCGACTGGATCCGCGACGAGGTGCCGGAGGTACCGGTCGACGAACGCCGGTTCCGGCCGAACCTCCTGCTGCGCACCCCGCCCGGCACCCCGCCGTTCGTCGAGGACGAGTGGATCGGCCGCAAGGCCCGGGTGGGAGACGCCCTCCACATCGAGTTCCTGCGCTCCAGCGAGCGGTGCGTGATGACCAACCAGGCGCAGCAGGACCTTCCGCACTCGCCGCTGATCCTGAAGGCCATCGCCAAGGCGCACGACAACCGCCTCGACATGCTCGCCCGCGTCATCACACCGGGAACGGTCCGGGTCGGGGAGCGCGTCGTCCTCGCGTAGCGGCCGCGATCAGGTGAGCCGGGGCGGAACCGGGACCGCCCGGATCACCTCTTCATGGCCAAAGGGGGAGAGTGGATGGTCATGACAATCGCAGCGAGGTCCGTGACGGGACGCGTGGTGGTGGCGGGGCTCCTGTGCGCCGTTCTGGCGGGGTGCGGGACCACCCGGGCGGGGCAGGCCGCGCCGCCCGCCGGCGTTCCCACGCTCGCGCCGGCCGAATGCGATCTCGACGTGCCGACGGACGAGGGCAAGGGCGGCGACGCCGGCCCCCCGACGGACCAGCAGACCGGCGGCTACGCCGGTCCGCCCACGGACGAGGACACGGGGGCACCTGCCGGTCCGCCCACGGATGAGGACACGGGTGCACCTGCCGGTCCGCCCACCGATGAGGACACGGGAGCTCCCGCCGGTCCGCCGACGGATGAGGACACGGGTGCCCCTGCCGGTCCGCCCACCGACCAGGAGACCGGCGGATACGTGGGCCCGCCCACCGACGGCGAGATGGGCAATGGCGGCGGCCCCTGCGGCCCGGCCGACTGGTTCGACATGACCCGGGACTTCAACGCCTACTACGACAAGCGCCGCACCGACCAGGACAGCGACATCCGCCTCAGGGAGACCCGCGTCCGCAAGGTCCGCGCGGAAGGCGAGGCACGCATCACCTTCACCACCGGGCAGGTGGGCAAGGGCGCCGCCGAGGACGCCCGCCGGATCGCCGACGTCTTCACCGCATGGCGGCGCCAGGTCTACGGCGACACCGGCACCCTCACCCTCCGCGCCCACGACTACGACGTCATCACCCAGAAGTGGTGACTCCGGGCCACTGCGCGTCCCAGAGCGCGCAGTGGTGTTCGGCCCGCGCGTCCACCGTACGGATCCCGCCCGCGCCCGGCGCCAGGGACAGCACGGACGCCGCCGACCGGTGGCGCGGCCACTCCGGGGCCCCCGGCGCCGTCGGAACGCCCGTGCGGGCGAATCCGGTCCAGTAGCCGGTCATCCGGTCCGCGAGCTGCTCCTGCGGGGCGCTCAGCGGAGCCATCGTGAACAGGTACGGCAGTTCGAAGCCGTGGGAAGCGCCGTACGGCAGCCCCGGCACCTCCGGCAGGCCGGTGAAGTTGGGCGCGCCACGGTCGCTGAACCGGTACTCGTACGTCGGCACGTGCCGGGCCAGCGCCGCGCCGTCCCGCAACGCCGGGCAGATGAACGAAGCGTCCGACAGCAGCGTGGCCCACGCGACGGCCGGGGTCGGGTAGGCCGACACCGGATAGCGGGCCTCCACGGCACGGGCGGCCGGGGCGCCGAAGGACAGCTCCAGCCGGGCCCGGTACGTGGCTTCGTCGCCGATCGGATACGCGGCCAGGGTCTGTGCGACGAAGATGCGCATCTCGTCCTGGTTGCTGCCCTGCATCACCGGCACCCGGTGGAACCGCCCGGCCTCCAGCGCCCGCCGGGGCTCCAGCGGCAGCGTGCCGTTGCCGTAGGAGACCAGGGAGAAGCGCTGCATGAGGTCGGCGGTCGCGAGGGTGTCGGAGTCCCGGCGGCGCAGGCAGTCCAGCACTCCGGTGGACCGGCCGCAGCCGAGCCGGGCCGCCGCCAGGGCGCCCTCCTCGACCGTGCGCCGCTCGGGCACGAAGGGCTCGTACCGGCCGAGGCCGGGCAGCACCGTCCCGGGAAGCATCGTGGTCGAGCACGACCCGCTCTGCACGATCGCCTTGTGGAAGAGGCCCGCGGAGGGAGGTGAGGCGAGGTGGGCGCAGACGCTGAGGGCCCCCGCCGATTCACCGAAGAGGGTGACGTTGCGCGGGTCCGCGCCGAAGCGCTCCGCGTTCGCCCGCACCCAGCGCAGCGCCGCCCGCTGGTCCGCCAGGGCGAAGTCGGGGGCCCCGCCGAGCTCCGGATGGGCGAAGAGGCCGAAGACGCCCAGCCGGTAGTTGACCGTCACCACCACGGCCCCGCCCCGCTCGGCCAGCCGGTCGGGCCGGTAGAGGTCGCCCGCGCCGTTGACGAAGCCGCCGCCGTGGAACCAGACCATGACGGGCCGGAGCCGGCCCGAGGCATCACGGCCGCCGGCCGGAGCGGTGACGTTGAGGTACAGGCAGTCCTCGGAGCCGCTCGGCCCGCCCGACCCGACCGGCGGCAGCTGCACGCAGCGCGCCCCGGGCGCCCCGGCATCGCGTACGCCCTCCCACCGCGCCGCCGGCTCGGGGAGCCGCCAGCGCAGGGGGCCGATCGGGGGAGCGGCGAAGGGGATCCCCTCGAAGGTGTTGTACGCGCCGTGCGTCCGGCCGCGTACGGGTCCCCGGTCGGTGCTCACCACGGGTTCGGTGTCCACGGCGGGCCGCTCCGGCGGAGCCGCGGCGCCCAGCAGGAGCAACACGACCGGCAGCAGCAGCGAGCACCGTCGTCGGACCTGGCGCATGTCGGGCACTCCGACGACCTTTCCCCGTGGAAGCCGGGTGGGCCCGGGCGGCCACCGTGGACACCCCCGTTTGCCCGCCCCGAATGGCGCAGTGAGCAGAACAGGCACTCAATGTAACAAAGCGTGCGCTTCCCATGACGCACGATGACCGGCGCGCGATGTGTAGACCCGCGCGTCGGCGAACGGAGCTTTCCATGAATGACCCCATCACCCTCGCGACGACGCCCAACGAAGACCGCCGCGGGACCCCCGACTCCACCGCACCGGACGCGCCGGACGCGCCGAACACACAGCGCATGCGGACCCTGCTGGACGCGGCGGCCACCTGCCGTCCCCTCGAGGAGGTCACCGCCCTGGTGAGCCTCCTCAAGGAGGGCGGCCGGCTGCCCGACGCCGGACACGAGGCGCTGCGCACGGCCGCCGTGACCCGGCCCGTACAGGACGTGGAACGGATGGTCGCCCTCCTGGGCGAGTCGCCGCACGAGGTGGTCGAAGCGGACATCACGCTGCGCGCCGCCGCCGTCGGACGGTCCATCGAGGACGTGGCCCTGCTGGTCACCATCCTCGGGAAGGACGAGCCCGGTACGGCGGACCGGCAGCGCCGGGCCGGTCCCCCCGAGCAGGACGACGAGGAGCGCCACCACGAGTCCGAGGACGAGCCGTACGACGAGCGGTTCGACGAGCCGTACGAGCTGCCGTACACGGAGCTGTACGACGCGCCGTACCAGGAGCGGCGCCCGGAGCGGCAGCAGGAGCGGCCCCAGCGGCAGCACGACCCGCGCCGGCGCACCGCCCCCGTCGCCGAACAGGCCGGCTCCCCGGCCCTGCGGCACGTACTGCGCTGGCCCGTCGCGCTCGCCCTGCTCGTCAGTGGTGCGCTGCACCTGCCGAACGACCTGACGGCCCTGCCGTCCGCGGCCCCCGCCGACTTCCTGCCCCTCCTCGTCGCGGTGCTCTGCCTGGGGATCGGGGCGCTCGTGGCGCTCCGCGACACCCCCGGGGTGTGGCGGGCCGGCGCGGTCACGGGCACCGCGGTCGTAGCCCTGCACGTCCTCGGCGGATCGGCGGGCTTCGACCCGCTGGCCGGCGCCGTGGGCTCCACCCTGGCCTGGGCGGGCGTCACCGTCGTGCTGTGCGCGGCGGCCGGCGCGGTCCTCGCCGGACTGGCCCTGAGGAACCGTCAGGAGAACTCGGCCTGACCCGAGGCCCCTCCGCCCGACCGGCACCCCGCGCCCCGTGCGCGGGGTGCCGTGTCATGTGTGTCGTCATGTGTGTCGAGTCAGGCGTGCCGTGTCAGGCGAGCAGGTTCACCGCCCCGGTGAACACGCGGGGGAGCCGGGCGGCCAACGGGACGATCCGCGGGGCCAGCCGCGGCTGGTGACGGGCCCAGAGCAGGGAAGCGGTGAGGGTGCGGTAGGCGCGCGACAGGTCCCGCCACGCCTGCTCGTACGCCGCCGGCCGGCCCTCCCGCACGCAGCGCACCAGCTCGCCCGCCGCCGTCACGGCGAGGGTGAGGCCCTCGCCGGTCAGCGCGTCCACGTACCCCGCCGCGTCCCCCACGAACAGCACCCGCCCGGCCACCCGTACGCGCGCCCCCTGGCGCAGCGGCCCGGCCCCGCGCACCGGCGTACCGGCCGCGTCCGCGCCCAGGCGCTCCGCCAGCAGCGGGAAGCGGGCGAGCTGTACGTCGAACGGGGCCTGTTCGGTGGTCAGCACGGCCACGCCCACCCGGTCGGGCGCCAGCGGGGTGACGTAGGCCTCGCACCGCGCCGACCAGTGCACCTCGACGAGGTCGCTCCACGGCGCCACGGCGTAGTGGCGGCGCAGTCCGTAGCGGGCCGGCCTGCGCGGCGCGGCCGGCGCCGAGAGCCCGAGTCCGCGCCGGACGGGGGAGTGCAGCCCGTCGGCGGCCACGAGGTAGCGGGCGGTCAGCCCGGCCGCGCTGACGTGGTGGACGTCCTGGCGCACCTGGTCGACGCGTTGCCGGAGCACCCGTACGCCGAGCTGCGCGGCGCGTTCGGCCAGTGCGGCCTGCAGCACCGTCCGCCGGGCACCGAGGCCCGGGCCGGACCGGAAGAGGCCCTCCGCGTGCCGGCCGCTGACGCCGTCGACGTACCGGATGCCGCGGAACGGCTGCCCGGCCACGGGGACGCCCAGCTCCAGCAGCCGGCGTACGCCGCCCGGCATCAGGCCCTCCCCGCAGGCCTTGTCGATGGGCGTGGGCCTCGGCTCCACGACCACCACCTCCAGGCCGGCGAGGGCGCCGTGGATGGCGGTGGCCAGCCCGGCCGGACCGCCGCCCGCGATCAGCAGGTCGATCACGGCCTGGCGCCCGCGGACGGGACGGAAGCGGCGGCGCGCAGCCGGCCGCCGTCCGTCAGGGCGGCGTCCTCACAGCCGATCCGGACGCGCAGCAGGAGCAGGTTGAGCACGGTGAAGCCGAGCGCGGTCAGCCAGGCCGAGTGCACGAGCGGGAGCGCGATCCCTTCGGCGACCACCGCCACGTAGTTGGGATGGCGCAGCAGCCGGTACGGTCCCGCCTCCACCAGCGGCAGACCGGGGACGACGAGCACCCGGGTGTTCCAGCGCCGCCCGAGGGTGGCGATGCACCACCAGCGCAGGCCCTGGGCGGCCATGACGACGCCGAGGGCCGACCAGCCGAGCAGGGGGACGAACGGCCGGCCGGCGGCCAGGGGTTCCACCACGCAGCCCACCAGCAGCGCGGTGTGCAGGGCGACCATGGCCGGGTAGTGGCCGCGGCCGTACTCGCGTCCGCCCCGGGCCAGGCTCCAGGCGGTGTGGCGGCGGGCCGTGATCAGCTCGGCGAGGCGCTCGGCGACGACGAGTCCGATGAGCAGCAGGTACGGGCCGAGGGAGGAGGGAAGGGAGGTCAAGGAGGTGAAGGAGGTCAAGGAGGTCATGAGGTCACCGGGTCCATCGCGTTCGTCGGGTCACCAGCGGAGGAGGACGAGTTCGGAGGCGAAGCCCGGGCCGAAGCCGAGCATCAGGCCGACCGATCCGGGCGGCGGCCCCGCGCTCTGGACACCGTCCAGGATGTGCAGGACCGAGGCGGACGAGAGGTTGCCCACGGCCGCGAGCGAACGGCGGCTCGCGGCGAAGGCCTGCTCCGGCAGCGCGAGTGCGTCCGAGAGCGCGTCGAGGATCTTCGGGCCGCCCGGATGGCAGATCCACGCGTCGACGTCCGGGGGCTTGAGGTCGTGCGCGGCGAGGAAGGTCTCGACCTCCTCGGCCACGTGCAGCCTGACCAGGTCGGGGAGTTCACGGCCGAGCACCATGCGCATCCCCCAGTGCCCGATGTCCCAGCCGAGGAGGTGCTCGGTGCCCGGATAGAGCCGGCTGCGGGCCGCCACGACCTCGGGCCCGGCGCCGGTGGCGTGCAGCGGATGGTCGCGCCCGACGGCCAGCAGGGCGCCCGCGCCGTCGCCGAAGAGGGCTCCGGCCACGAGGTTCGCCATCGAGGTGTCCGTGGACTGGAGGGTGAGCGAACACAGCTCGGTGGACAGCAGCAGGGCCGCATGGCCGGAGCGGCCCGTCAGATGGTCGTGGAGATGGCCGACACCGGCCGCGCCGGCCGCGCAGCCGAGGCCGAAGAGCGGCACCCGCCGCACGTCGGGCCGGAGCCCGGCGCGGGTGGCGAGCCGGGCCTCCAGCGAGGGCGTCGCGAGCCCGGTCACCGTGGTCGACATGACCAGGTCGAGCTCGCCCGGCGTCAGGCCGGCGTCGGCGAGGGCGAGTTCGAGGGCGCGGGCGCCGAGCTCCAGGGCCGTCTCGAGGAACAGGGCGTTCGTCGTGCCGAAGTCGTTCGCCGGACCGTACCGCTCCAGCGGGAGCGCGAGATGGCGGCGCTCCACGCGCACCGAGGCGTGGACCCGGCGCAGCAGGGCGGTATCGGAGCCGGACGGCATGAAGCGGGCGAGCGCCTCCGTGATCTCGGCCTGGGTATGGAGATGGGGAGGGAACACGCTGCGCACTGCCAGAACACGTGTCATTGATTCACCATAGGAAACAACTGACACATCGTTATGAATCAGGAGAACCGGGCGCGGCGCCGCATACCGTGTCGCCGTGCCCGCGCGAACCCCGCAGACCCCCGAAACGACCGCCCCCGCCGAAACGACCGCGCCCCCCGACACGACCGCGCCCCCCGAGACGACTGAACCCCCCGAGACCGACGCGCCCACCAGGACCGACCTCCCGGCCGGATCCGCAAGCACCGTGTCCGGCCTGCTCGCGGCGTGCCATCCGCTGCCCGCGGCGGCCGTCACCCTCTTCAGCGTCGCCCTGACGGCCGCCGCGGGCCGCAGCCTGCCGGGAGCGGCCGTCACCGTGGGCGCGGTGGCCGCCGGACAACTGTCGGTGGGCTGGTGCAACGACCGCGCCGACCTGCGGCGCGACCTGGCCACCGGCAGACGGGACAAACCCCTGGTCGCCGGTACGGTGTCGGCCGCCGCCGTGACCCGGGCGGCGGCCCTGGCCCTGCTGCTCTGCGTCCCGCTCTCGCTGGCCGGCGGACTCCTCGCCGGCGCCGTGCACCTCGTCGGTGTCGCGGCCGCCTGGGCCTACAACCTCCGGCTGAAGAGCACGGCCGCCTCCTGGGCCCCGTACGCCCTGGCCTTCGGCCTGCTGCCCGCCTTCGTCACCCTCGGGCTTCCGGGCGCGCCCTGGCCGCCACCGTGGCTCACGGCAGCCGCGGGCCTGCTCGGCGCGGGCGCGCACTTCGCCAACGTGCTGCCCGACATCGAGGACGACCTGGCCACCGGTGTGGTGGGACTGCCCCAGCGGCTCGGCGTACGGCGCTCGGCCGCGCTGGCCGCCCTGCTCGTCCTCGGCTCGACCACGGCCCTGGTCGCGGGACCGCCGGGGCGCGTGACGGCGTACGGCTGGGGGCTGCTGGCCGCGACGGCGGCGGCGCTGCTCCTCGCCGCCCGCCGGCCCACCGGGAGGCTCCCGTTCCTGACCACCATGGCGGTGGCCGCGGCCGATGTGGTCCTGCTGCTCTTCGAGCTCCGCCCCTGAGCCGCCGTCCTTCCGGCGGGACCCCGGAGGAGAATGGGTCCATGGAGCCGGCCGCAGCGCAGCGGTCCGCCGAAACGGCGCGGTCGCGGCACGCGTGGGGCGAGGTGTTCGCGATCCTGTCGGAGGCCGACCGCGAGCACCCGCTCGATCCCGAGGACCTCGAGCGGCTCGCCCTCGCCGCGCACCTGACCGGCCGGACCACCGAGAGCGACGACCTGTGGACGCGCGCGCACCATGCGTGGCTGACCCGCGGTGACGTCCCGCGCGCCGTCCACTGCGTGTTCTGGCTCGGGCTCGACCTCGTGCTGAGCGGGGAGTGGTCCCGCTGCGCCGGCTGGACCGCGCGGGCCCGGCGGCTGCTCGACGACGGGCAGCCGGACACCCTCGAAGAGGGCTACCTGCTGGCGCTGGAAGGGCTGCGCAGCCACTTCGCCGGGGACGCGGAGCACACCCTGGCCGTCTCCGAACGCGCCCTGGCCCTCGCGACACGCTTCACGGACCCCGATCTCACCAACTTCGCCCTGGTCTGCATCGGCGAGAGCCTGATCAGGCTCGGCCGGGCCCGGGAGGGAATCCGCCTCCTCGACGAGGCCATGGTCGCGGTGACGGCCGGCGAGGTCTCCCCGATCGTGTCCGGACTGGCCTACTGCGCGGTGATCGCGGCCTGTCACGACGCCTTCGACCTGCGCCGGGCCCGGGAATGGACGGCCGAGCTGTCCCGCTGGTGCACCGCGCAGCAGGAATCGGTGCCCTACCGGGGCATCTGCCTGGCCCACCGCGTCGAGGTCATGCGGCTGCACGGGGACTGGGACGACGCCCTGGACGAGGCGGACCGCGCCTGTCGGTGGCTGCGGTCGACGCCGACGGCCCGCTCCGCCGACGCCGCGTACTACCAGCTCGGCGAACTCCACCGGCTGCGCGGCGAAACCGCCCGCGCGCAGGAGGCGTACCGCGAGGCCGGCAGGCTCGGGCACGGCGCACAGCCGGGACTCGCGCTGTCGCTGCTCGCGGCCGGGGACGCGGGAGCCGCCGCCCGCGCGATCCGCACCGCGCTCGACGCGTCCGTCGACGACGGCGCGCGCTGCCGGATCCTCCCGGCGTACGTGGAGATCATGCTGGCGGCCGGCGAGCCGGAGGAGGCCCGCGCCGCGGCGGACGAACTGGCCGTGGCCGCCGAGGCCGTGGACTCCCCGCTGCTGAGCGCCATCAGCGGACAGGCACGGGGCGCGGTCCTGCTCGCGTCCGGCGACGCGCGCGGCGCCCAGGCCGTGCTCGGCCACGCGGTGGCGACGTTCCGGGACCTGGACGCGCCGTACGAGGTCGCGCGGACCCGCCTGCTCATCGGGCTGTCCTGCCGGGAGAGCGGCGACGACGTCACCGCACGGCTGGAGCTCGAGGCCGCCACGGCCGTCTTCCGCGAGCTGGGGGCCGTACCGGACCTGCTCCGGGCCGAGGAGCGCGTGCTCAAGGCCGCGAACAGGGCGGCGGGCCTGCTCACGGTCCGGGAGCGGGAGGTCCTGCGGCACGTCGCGGTGGGGAAGTCGAACCGGGCCGTCGCGGACGACCTGTTCCTGAGCGAGAAGACGGTCGCCCGTCACGTCAGCAACATCTTCACCAAGCTCGGGGTGTCGTCGCGCTCGGCGGCGACGGCGTACGCACACCGGCACGGCCTGGCCTGACCATCCCGTGCACGTGCGCATGCGCACAACTGCCCATGCCGCGGAGTGGACGTTCTGCCGACGCGGACCATCCGGTCCGCCGCCTAGCGTTTCCACCGTACGACCCCCCCCCCGCGGTGCTCGCGCGCCCTCCGGGACCGACCGACGGCAGGTGACGTCATGCCGAACCAGATCCACGACGTGGTGGTCGTCGGCGCGCGGTGCGCCGGCGCACCGACGGCGATGCTGCTCGCCCGCAAGGGCTACCGGGTGCTCCTGGCCGACCGGGCCACCTTCCCGAGCGACACGGTCTCCACCCACCTCGTCCACCCGCCGGGCCTCGCCGCCCTGGACCGCTGGGGGCTGCTGCCCGAGGTGCTCGCGAGCGGCTGCCCGCCGATCGCCACCTACTCCTTCGACTTCGGGCCGTTCACCATCGAAGGATCACCGGCGGGCTGCGGGTTCGCCGCCGCGTACGCGCCGCGCCGCAGGGTCCTGGACAAGGTCCTCGTCGACGCCGCCGACCGGGCGGGCGCCGAGGTGCGGGAGGGGTTCACCGTCGAGGAACTCGTCGTCGAGGGCGACGCGGTCACGGGGATCCGGGGGCACGGGGCGGGCGGCAGGAGCGTCACGGAGCACGCCCGCGTCGTCGTCGGCGCGGACGGGGCCCACTCCCTGGTGGCGCGCTCCGTCGGTGCGGCCGCCTACGAGCAGAAGCCGAAACTCCAGTGCAGCTACTACGCGTACTGGACCGGCCTGCCGATGGACGGGCGGTTCGAGACCTACGTCCGGCCGGACCGGGCCTTCGCCGCCTGGCCCACCAACGACGGCCTGACCGTGGTGATCTGCGGGGTGCCGATGCGCGACTTCCGGGCCAACCGGGCGGACGTCGAGGCCGGTTACCTGGCCACCCTGGCGCTGGTTCCCTCCTTCGCCGAGCGGGTCGCGTCGGCCCGCCGCGTGGAGCGCCTCGTCGGCACGGCGGTCCCGAACTTCCTGCGCCGGCCCTACGGTCCGGGCTGGGCGCTCGTCGGCGACGCCGGGTACCTCAAGGACTTCATCACGGCCCAGGGCATCCAGGACGCCTTCCGCGACGCGGAACTGTGCGTGCGGGCGCTCGACCGGACGTTCACCGGCCGCCGGACCTTCGACGCGGCCATGCGGGAGTACCAGGAGAGCCGCGACGGGCAGGTCCTGCCGATGTACGAGTTCACCACCGAGCTGGCCACCCTGGACCCGCCGCCACCGCAGATGCTCCGGCTGCTCGACGCCGTGTCCCGCAGCCGCCCGGCCATGGACGGCTTCGCCAGGGTGGCGGCGGGCGTCACCTCGCCCGCCGACTTCTTCGCGCCGGAAAGCCTCGGAGCCCTGCCGGTGTGAGGACCTCACGGCCGGTGTGCGGACCTCATGCGGCGCGTCGGGTGTCGGTCCAGGTCAGGAGCTGGTCCGCGGGCCAGGTGTTGATGATCCGCTCGACCGGGACGCCGCATTCCACGGCACGTTCGCAGCCCAGGATCTGCCAGTCCAGCTGGCCCGGGGCGTGCGCGTCCGTGTCGATCGCGAAGAAGGTGCCGGCCGCCACGGCCAGGCGCAGCAGCCGCCGGGGCGGGTCCAGGCGCTCGGGCCGGCTGTTGATCTCCACGGCGGTACCCGCCTCCGCGCAGGCCGCGAAGACGGCCTCGGCGTCGAACTGCGACTCCGGCCGGGTGCGTCCGGTGACCAGCCGCCCCGTGCAGTGGCCCAGTACGTCCATCCGTGGATCGCGCACGGCGGCCAGCAGCCGCCGGGTCATCGACGGCGCGTCCATCCGCAGCTTCGAGTGCACCGAGCCGACGACGAGATCGAGCCGCTCCAGCAGCTCCGGCTCCTGGTCCAGCGCCCCGTCGTCGAGGATGTCGCATTCGATCCCGGTCAGGAGCCGGAAGGGCGCCCACGTGTCGTTGAGCTCGGCCACCACCCCCAGCTGCTCGCGCAGCCGCTCCGGCGAGAGCCCCCGGGCCACCGTCAGCCGCGGCGAGTGGTCGGTCAGTACGGCCCAGTCGTGGCCCAGCGCGGCCGCCGCCCGGCCCATCGCCTCGATGGGACTGCCGCCGTCCGACCAGTCCGAGTGCACGTGGCAGTCCCCGCGGAGCGCTGCCCGCAGCGCGGTGGCGGCGGGCGTGGCCGGCGGTCCCTCGGGGAGCGCGGCGGCCTCGTCCTCCAAGGTCTGCAGATAGGCGGGCACCGCCCCGTCGAGGGCTTCCCGTACGACCTGGGCCGTCTTGGGGCCGATGCCCTTGACGGACTCCAGGGAGCCCGCCGCGACCCGCTCGGCCACCTCCCGCCCGCCCATCCGCGCGAGAGTCGCGGACGCCGTCCGGAAGGCCCGTACCCGGTAGGTGGGGGCCTGTGCGCGCTCCAGCAGGAAGGCGATCCGGTCCAGTGCCGCCACCGGTTCCATCGCGTACCTCCTGCCTCCTGCCCCCTGCCTCCCGGACCAGTGTCCGGCGCGGGGGGCGGCTACGCCTCTCCCGCCTCCCGCGGCACGGCCGCGTCGAGGGCGGCGGTGAGGCGGTTCAGGCGGGTCTGGAGGTCGAGGACCTCGGAGAGCTCGAAGCCGGTCGCCGCCGCGATCCGCCGGGGCACCTCCGCGGCGCGCACGCGCAGCGCGGCGCCCTCCTCGGTCAGGTGGGCGTGGACGGAGCGCTCGTCCTCGGTGCTGCGCTCGCGGCGGACCAGCCCGGCCGTCTCCAGCCGCTTGAGCAGCGGGGACAGCGTGCCCGAGTCCAGCCGGAGGTGCTGCCCGATCTCCTTGACCGGCAGCTCGCCGTGCTCCCAGAGCACCAGCATCACCAGGTACTGCGGGTAGGTGAGCCCCAGGTCCTTGAGGACGACGCGGTACAGGCCGCCGAAGGCGCGGCTCGCGGCGTTCAGCGCGAAGCAGATCTGGCCGTCCAGGCGGAGGAAGTCCTGGTCGGGGTGGGTCGCGGTCGGCTGCTCGGTCATGTCGGCCAGTGTACCCGGACCAGGCTTGAGCGACATTGAATTGCGCACAACTGAATTGCGTGCTCTACTAGTGGAGCGCGGCCGACCACCGGCCGCCGCCACGGTTCATTTCTGCGAGAGGGACTCTCATGGACGCGCTCTACACCGCTGTCGCCACCGCCAACGGCCGCGAGGGCCGCACCGTCAGCTCCGACGGCCAGATCGACCTCGCCCTCGCCATGCCCCCGGCGCTCGGCGGCAACGGGCAGGGCACCAACCCCGAGCAGCTCTTCGCGGCCGGCTACGCCGCCTGCTTCGCCAGCGCGCTCGGCCTCGTCGGCCGCCAGGCCAAGGCCGACACCAGCGAGGTCTCGGTCACCGCTGAGGTCTCCATCGGCAAGGACGGCGCCGGCTTCGGCCTGGGCGTCACCCTGCGCGTCGAGCTCCCCGAGTCCCTGGCCGGCGAGACGGGCGCCCTGCTGGTGAAGCAGGCGCACGAGGTCTGCCCGTACTCCCGCGCCACCCGCGGCAACATCGACGTCGACCTCGTGATCGAGTAAAGATGCCGGACACCCGGCGCGCGGCGACCATGGAGGGGCACCGAACCCCAGGGGGGCCGCACGCCGGGAGGCGCCAGTGGCGCACACCTACGCAACGGACGTCCTGGTCGTCGGCGCCGGCCCGGTCGGACTGACCGCCGCGGCCGAGCTGCGCCGGCGCGGAATCTCCTGCCGCATCGTGGACCGGCTGCCCGCCCGGCTGCCGTTCGCCAAGGCCGTGGGCATCCAGCCGCGCACCCTGGAGATCTGGGACCGCATGGGACTGGTCCGCGCGGCCCTGGAGGCGGCCGTCCCGATGCGCGGCCAGTACCTGTACGTCAACGGCGTCGAGCAGCCGCGCCTCGACCTCGTCCTGCCGCCCGAAGTGCCCTACGGATTCGCGGCGCTGCCGCAGTACGAGACCGAGCGCATCCTCGACGAGTTCCTGGCCCGCTTCGGCACCGCCGTCGAACGCGGCACCGAACTGGTGTCGTTCCGGCAGGACGCCGGCGGGGTGACCTGCCGGCTGCACAGCCCGTCCGGCGCCGAGGAAGAGGTGCGCACCCGCTTCCTGGTGGGCTGCGACGGCGCGCACAGCATCGTCCGCAAGGGGCTCGGGCTCAGCTACGAGGGCGGTGCCTTCCCCGAGGAGTACATGCTCGCCGACGTGCGGGTCGACTGGGACGTACCGCGCGGGTTCGGCGTGCGCTCCCTGCACCGCGACGGTGCCGGCGCCGTCGACGACGTGCTGGTGTGCATCCCGCTGCCCGGGCCGGGGCGGTACCGCATGTCGATGATGGTGCCGCCCGAACTCTCCACCGCGCGGCAGGCCGAGGACGCCTCCGACGGGATCGCCCACGGCCTGCAGAGCAGCCGGGCCCCCGGACTGGCGGACATCCAGACCGTCCTGGACCGGCTGTCACCCGAACCGACCACCGCCTCCGACATCCGCTGGGCCTCGGTGTTCCGCATCAGCCACCGGATCGTGGACCGGTACGGGGACGGCCGGGTCTTCGTCGCGGGGGACGCGGCCCACATCCACCCGCCCACCGGCGCCCAGGGCATGAACACCGGTATCCAGGACGCCTGGAACCTGGCCTGGAAACTCGCCCTCGCGGTCCGGGACGCGGCCCACCCCGCCCTCCTCGCCAGCTACGACGCCGAGCGCCGGCCCGTCGGCGAGGAGGTCGTCGGCCGCACCGTGCGGCACGCCGTCCAGGGATTCGAGGCCGACCCGGACGACCCGGCGACCTTGATGCTGCGCGAGGCCCAACTCCTCGTCGGCTACCGGGGAAGCCCGGTCGTGGACCCGCCCGGTGCGGGCCGGGGGCCCCGGCCCGGCGACCGGGCACCGGACTGCGGCGGGCTCACCGGGCAGATCCCCGCCTACCCGCTGCGGCTCTACGACCTCCTTCGGGAGCGCGAGCACCTCCTGCTGCTGTACGGGACCGGGCCCGGCCTCGACGAACTCGTCCGGACGGCAAGGGAGTCCTCCGGGGGCCGCGTGGAGGCCTGCGTGGTGCTCCCGGCCGACGCCCCGACCGACGCCCCGACCGCCGGCCAGGCCGGTGCGGCCGTGCTGCCGGTGTACGGCGACACCCGCGGCGAGTTCGCCCGCCGCTACGCGGTCGACCAGCCGACGGCCTTCGTGATCCGCCCGGACGGCTACCTCGGCGCCCGGCTCACCCCGCCCGCCCCGCAGCCGCTGGCCGCCCACCTCGGGGCGGTCTTCGCCGCGCACGACAAGGCCTGACCGGCGACCTCCGACGGCCTGACCGGCGACGTCCGGCGGCCGGGCCGCACCGGCGAGGCCGTCAGGCCCGGCCGTCGGCGCGGGCCGCCTCACGCCGCCCGCGCTTGCCCAGCGGAGCCTGCGACAGGTCCTGAGCCTGAGACTTCACCTGCTTGAAGCCGTAACCGCGCTCGGTCAGCCAGCTCTCCGCCGCCAGCTCCGCACGGGCCGTCGCGTCGAGGATGTCCTCCTCTGCCTCGCCCGAGTCCAGGAAGCGGAAGGTGAAGAAGGGCCGGGCCGCGAGGTCGTACGTCAGGTGCCCCTCGGCGGTGAACTCCGCGCGCAGCATGTCGTGCTCGGGCGCGGCCGCGAGCAGCTCGGCCCGCTGGCCGTCGGTCAGACCGTCGAACGAGCCGCGGACGGTGATGCGGAAGGTACGGGTACTCATCCCGGCAGAGTAGATCGGGCGCTGCGCCCCATGCACCCGGATATCCGCCGGTCCGCCCCGTCCGCCGCCCCCCGGCCACCGCGGCGGCACCTGGCGGAAAGCCGCCCACACCCCGAAAGTCACGGCGGGCACCCGGTTTTGGATTGCCGGACGATCCTCAATACGATCCGGCGATGATCACTAGAAAACGGCTGGCGGCCGGGGCGTGCGGCCTGCTCGCAGCCCTGGCCGTCGGGCTCTTCCCGGCGAGCGCCACCGCCGCCGACGGACCGACGGCGAAGGAACCCCCCAAGGTCGATCTCGTCCTGGACGTCAGCGGCTCCATGCGGGCGACCGACATCGACGGCCAGTCCCGGATGGCCGCGGCGAAGCAGGCCTTCAACGAGGTCATCGACGCCGTACCCGCCGAAGTGCAACTCGGCATACGGACCCTGGGCGCGACCTACCCCGGCGAGGACAGGGCGCTCGGCTGCAAGGACACCAAGCAGCTCTACCCGGTCGGGCCGCTCGACCGGACCGAGGCCAAGACGGCCGTGGCGACCCTGGCCCCCACCGGCTGGACGCCGATCGGACCGGCCCTCCAGGGCGCGGCCCAGGACCTCGAAGGCGGCAACGCCACCAAGCGGATCGTGCTCATCACCGACGGCGAGGACACCTGCGCCCCGCTCGACCCCTGCGAAGTGGCGCGCGAGATCGCCGCCAAGGGCATCCACCTGGTCATCGACACCCTCGGCCTGGTACCCGACGCGAAGACCCGGGCGCAGCTGACCTGCATCGCCGAGGCCACCGGCGGTACGTACACCTCGGTACAGCACAAGGCGGAACTCTCCAGCAGAGTGCGCCAACTCGTCGACCGGGCCGCCGACCCGGTCGTCAACCCGGTGGCGACCGAGGGCGCCAAGCAGTGCGAGGGCGCCCCGCAGCTCAAGGCCGGCCTCTACAGCGACCGCGAGACCTTCGGCGAGCACCGCTGGTACCGGGTGGACGTCCTCCCCGGCCAGGAGCTGCGCGCCTCGGTGAGCATCGGCGCCGACCGCGCCGTCAACAAGGACTACGGAGTCCTGCTGCGGGCCACGACCGTCCACGGGCGCGAGATCGTGCGCGGCTCGGAGGCGGGCGACGGGCGCACCGACGTCCTCTCCACCGGACTGAGATATCCGAAGGCCGAGATCGACGACGGCGAGGACGGAGACGGTGACGCGAAGCCCGCGGCGGAGACCGTCTGCATCCAGGTCAGCAACTCCTTCTCCGCCCCCGCGTCCGTCAAGACCACCCCGGGCATGCCCGTCGAGCTGACCATCGACCTGGTGGACGGACCCGACGGCGCCTCCGACGTGGCCGCCTTCGGCCTCGGCCGCGGCTGGTGGCTGCTGGCCGTGCTGGCGCTCGCCGGACTGCTGGCCGGTCTGGTGTGGGGATGGATCTCGCGCTGGCGCATCTCCGTCTGGAGGACCAACTGATGCGTACCGTACGCACACTGACCGCCGCCCTGCTCGCCGGAGCCGCCGCCCTCGCGGTGGCGGGTACGGCCGTGGGCACGGCGGTCGCGGACACGCCGTCGGCGAGCCCCACCGCCACCCCGGGCAAGGGCAAGGCCGACTCCGCCCCGACCGAGGCGGGCACCGGCTTCCGTACCGCCGCGGCGTTCCGGCCCGGCCAGAAGGCCACGGCCGACGCGTCCACCGGCGACTACCTCTACTGGGTGCTGCCGCTCGACGCGCAGCAGCGCGCCACGGTGAAGGCCGCGGTCACACTGCCCGCGTCGGCGAGCCGGCACGGCGCCTCGACCTGGCAGCTCGACGTGTACGACGGGCTGCGCCGCCGGCAGGCGTGCACCTACGGCACGCAGAGCGCGGCCGCGGCGAAGGAAGCCGCGTCCGTCGAACTGTCCTGCACCCTGCGCACGGTCCGCGCCGGCGCCGAGCAGTGGGCCAACGACCCGCTGCCGGGCAGCTATTACGTCCGCCTCACGGTCGTGAACCTGCCGGAGGAGGACCTGGGCCTGCCGGTGCGCGCGGCCGTCGAGGCCGACGTGAAGGAGACCGGCGGAGTCCACGCGGTGGACGGCGCGCTCTCCACGCCCCTGGTCGCCGGCACGGTGACCGCGTCCCTGCGCGAGCCGGAGGACGGCTGGTCCGGCGGCTGGTGGTCCGACCGCTGGATCTGGACCGCGATGGGCGGAGTGCTCGCTGCTGCCGCGGGCATGTTCGGGTACTCCCTCACGCGCGGCTCGGGCCGGCCGTCGCGGGTGCCGAGCGGTGCCTGACCTGCTCGGGCAGGCCTGAACGGGATTGTAGGACAAGGAGGTCGCGGCCCTCGGGCCGCGACCTCCTTTGCCCGTACCGGCCGTTCTAGCGCATGCGGGTCATGCGGGTGCCGAACGAGGGCTCGGCCAGGTCCCCCTGGACCGCCACCGGCACGCTCGTGGCCCCCTGGCCGTCGCCGACCGTCAGGACGGCGACCTCGGAACCGGCCTTCGCGGTGTGCGGCAGCGGCGAGGCGCCGGGCACGAGCGACAGCTTCAGCTGCTGGCCCGGTACGCCGATCACGTTCAGGTCCTTGGTGGCCACGAGCGGCATACGGCCGCCGAGCCCGTCGTCCAGGTACCCCACCTGCTGGCCCTTGCGGATGACGGGGGCCGATGCCAGGGCCCCCCTTACCGCCTCGATGATCTTCTTGCTGTTGTCCTGCACGAGGATGAGGCTGTTCGCGGCGTTCAGGTCCGGGCCGTCCGCGTGCTGGTCCATCAACGTGCCGAGGATCAACTGGTCCTTGTTGTCGATCGTCTTGTACGCCGCCCACATCAGGGCCCCGCCGGCGGGTGTGCTGGAACCGGTCTTGATGCCGCGGATGCTGCTGTTGAGCAGGTCGTTGTTGTTGTCGAGCGGCGTGGAAAGCCCCTTGATGGTGGCGTTCGGCAGCGTGACGATCGAGCGGAAGACCTCGTCCTTCATGACGGCCTCGGCGAGCTTGAGCTGGTCCGCGGCGGTGCTGACGGTGCCCGCGTCCAGACCGCTGGGGTCCGTGTACGTGGTGTCGGCCATCCCGAGTTCCTTGGCGGCGGCGTTCATCTTCGCGACGAACGCGGCCTCGGAGTCGGTCCCGGTGTCCCAACGGGCCAGCAGCCGGGCCACGTTGTTGCCCGAGGGGATCATGAGCATCTTCAGCATGTCCTGCTGGCTGAACTTCTGGCCGGCGGTGAGTCCCACGATCCGGGACTCGTGCTCGGAGTTGCCGTCCGCGACCGTCTTCGCGTCGACCGTGATGTCGGGACCGGGGTCGGTCTTGCGCAGCGGGTGGCCCTTGAGGATCACGTAGGCCGTCATCACCTTGGCGACGCTGGCCGTCGGGACGGGCTTCTGCTCACCGAAGGTGCCGATGTCGCCGGAGCCGGCGATGCGGACGGCCCCCTGGCCCTTGGCGGGCCAGGGGATGGTGAACTGCCCGTCGACGGTGCGGTTGGTCTCGGCGGAGACCATCTGCGGGGCGGGCAGCGGGCGCAGCATCTGCGCACCGACGTAGGCACCGGCGAGGACGAGCAGGATCGGGGTCCACACCTTGACGCGGCGCACGGCGGTCCGGCGCGGGGTCTCCGGCGGGGGAGCGGTGTTGGTGAGCTCGGCCAGCAGATCGAGCGGGGGCAGCGGAGCGGGTGCCTCCGGCGGTTGGAGCCGCGGGTTCGCCTGCGGCGCGGCGGGCGGGGCGACGTCGAGCGGCTTGAGCGCCACGAACTTGCTCGTCCGCTCGGAGTCCGCCTGCGGCTCCGCCTTCGCCTCGGCCTCACGCGCCCAGGAGGGCCGGGGCCGGGGCGCGAGGAGAACCTGCGTCTCATCGGCCCCGGCCGCGGGCGCCTCGCCTTCAGGCTCGGCCTCCGCTTCGGCCGTGCGTGCCGGTGTGGTTGCCGCCTTGGCCTCCGGCCCGGTTTCGGCGTCGACCGTGTGGTCGGCCACGGGCTCCGCGGAGGCGGCCTTGGTACCCGCCTTGTTCTCGGTTGCCGTTGCACCGCCGGCCGCTTCGGGGGCCGCCTGGTGTGCGGGCCCGGTTGCGGTTGCGCCGCCGGCGTTGCCCTTCGGGTCGGCCGTGGTCTCGGCTTCGGCTGTGCGCGCCGCGTTACGGGTCGGCTTGGCCTCGGCCTCCGGCCCGGCCTCGGCGTCGACCTCGCCGTCGGCCACGGGCTCGACCGCAGCCTCGGCTTCGGGTGCCGCCTGGGTCGAAGACCCGGTTGCGACTTCGTCCACAGCGTCGCCCGCCGGTTCGGTCGCTTCGGCCACGGGCTCTACCGCAGCCTTGGTTCCCGCATCGGAGTCGGCTGCGGCTTCCACCTCAGCTCCGTTGTCGCCCTCGGCCTGCGGCTCCGTCCCCGTCTCGGCTCCGGCTTCCGCGCCGCCCTGGCGCTCGACCCCTGCCTCTGCCCCGGCTTCGGCCTCCGCCTCGGCCCCGCTCGCTGCCCCGGTCTTGGCACCGGTGTCGGCCTTGGCGTCAGCCGTGCGTTCCGGCTTGGGCTGGGCCGTCGCCTCGGATTCGGGCCGGGCCCGGGGGTCCGGGGTGTTGGCCGGCGTCGTGTCGTCGTCCCTGATGTCGGGGGCGACATCGGGCTCCACCTCCGGGACGGCGGTCCCCTGCTCGATCTCCGGGTCGTCCGAGGAACCGCCCGCCACCGTTACCGCCTTCATCCCTGCCCCGCCTTGCTGTTCACACCGTTCCGATACCGTGCGGCGGAGCCCCGAGGAGCCCCGCCGAAGTGCTAGATGTGCGCGGTGCCCCCGTACGTTCCGCGCGCTCGATCCTGTGACAGTTCGGTCATATTCGATTGAGTACGGCTACTCATGACCGCGCCACCCCACCGGTCGACGATGGACCGCACCAGCACAACCACCGCATCCGAACGGGGCCGTCCATGCTCAGCCGAATCGCCGCCGCCCTCGTCCCCGCCTTCGGGAGGCTGACCGTCACCGCCGACCCGGGCGCGCGGCCCGCCGCGCCGAGCATCCTCGTCGCCAACCACACCTCCCTCGCCGACCCGGCCGTCGTGGTCGCCGCACTGCGCCGGTACGGGATCGAGCCGGTCATCCTGGCCACCGGCGGCCTGTGGCGCGTACCCCTGCTCGGCTCCGCGCTCCGGCGCGAAGGGCACATCGCCGTCCACCGCGGCACCGCCCGGGCCGCCGACTCCCTGGACGCCGCCGCCGTCGCCCTCGCCTCGGGCCGCAGCGTGCTGCTCTACGGCGAGGGCGGTCTGCCGTCGCGCCGCGACGCGGGGGAGTCGGCCCCGGGTCCCTTCCGCAGCGGCCTGGCCCGGCTCGCCGCCGCGACGGGAGCGCCCGTCGTCCCCGTCGGCCAGGCGGGAGCCCGTCGCCTGTGCTCCGGCAGCAGCGCCAAGCAGCTCGCCGGAGTCGTCACCGCCCCGCTGCGCCGGCCCTGCCTGCACGTTCACATCGGCTCGCCGCTGCAGCTCCCCGACCGGGTGCCGGAGGCGACGGACCGGGCCCGACGGGCCGTCACCGCCGCCTGGCGGACCGCCGCGCTCGCAGCCGGGGAGGCGTGCTCGGCAGCTTCGTCCCGGCCGTCCCGGCCGTCCCAGACGTCCGAGCCGTCCTAGCGGGTCGCGTGCGTGAGGACGACGTGGGCGGCGACCTCCCGGTCGGCGTCCGTGTCGATGAAGGACACCACCACCGGGCTGCTGCCCGTCGGCCCGCCGGCGGTCGCCCGCAGCCGGTAGCGCTCCACGCGCACGGCCTCGCGGGCGAGCGGGCCGCCGCCCGTGTACAGGGACACCGGCTTGACGTCGTTGGCGATGCGGAAGTCGGCCGGACGCCACGTGCCCGAGGCCTGGTCGAGGCGTTCCAGCAGGAAACCCGGCCCGCTGCCCGGCTGGTCGCCGGGTTCGCCGACGAGGGACTCCATCTGGAAGGCGACCAGCAGATGCCGGTACTCGGCGGAGTTCCCGTTCCGCAGGGTGACGGTGAACTCCTGCGCGGCGCCGCCGCGTACGAGGGCGAGCCGGCCGCCCCGGGTGTCGACCGCGACGCTCAGCCGGGTCGGAGCCGCAGGCGGCGTCGCCCGGGTCGTGGCCGGGGCCGGCGGCACGGCGGAACCGGACGGGGAGGCCGAAACGGGCGCGGAGGCGGGGGCCGAGGAGGCCGCGGCCGCCGACTCCGAGGCGGACGCCGACACCTCCGCGGAAGCCGAAGCCGAGGCCGCAACCGAGGCCGCCGGGACCTCGCCGCCCTTGTCCCCGCACCCCGTGGAGACCGCCAGCAGAACGGCGGCCACGGCCGCGGCGGACAGGCCCCTCCGGGGGCCTCGGGATGCGGACATGAGATCGGTTCCCCCAGGGTCGGTCGGCTTCCGCAGGAACGTAGCAACCACCTGGGCGCCCGACGATCCCGAGCGGGCCTCGGGGCGGCGACGTTTCGGTCACGGCCTCCCCCCGGGGCACCGCACCCCGGTCCCCGGCCCGCTCAGCCGAGCGGCTTCTCGAAGCTGAAGGCCGTCACGGCCATCCGCTCGCGGAAGTAGAAGCGGTGCGCGTCGGTGCGCTGGGTGCCGGAGTCGAGGGTGAGGGCGGTGCAGCCGGCGGCCAGCGCGTGCTCCTCCAGGTGCGCGAGCAGCGCGTGCCCCACCCCGGTGGAACGGGTCGAGGCGGCGGTGACCAGATCGTCCACGTAGAGCTTGCGGACCAGCGCGGTGGTGGCGACGAGCCGCCAGCCGGCCGCGCCCACGCACCCGCCGTCCGCGTCGTACGCCGCGGTGAAGCGCAGCCCCTGGCCGTGCCCCTCCGCGAGGATCCCGAGGAAGAGCTCCTCGGTGAGGTGGGGACGGAGCTCGCGCAGCACGGGCAGCAGGTCGGCGGTGAGCCGCGGGTCGCCCGGCTCCAGGTCGATGATCTTCATGGGGGCCAGCGTAAGGGGCCCCTCGGGCGACACCTGGTCCCGGCCGGTCCCGCCTCCGGCCGTGCGCGGCCGTCTCGCGCGGCACCGGCCGACGTGTCGAAATGGGAAGGACGGCTCCGACGTCCCGTGCGAGAGGCTCCCGATCCCGGAGCCGTGAGTGGGAACAGAAGGAGTGGCACCCCATGAAGTACATGCTGATGGTCCTCGGCAGGCAGGCCGACTACGACGCCATGTACGGCAAGGCGAGCGAGGGCGGCCCGGCCTGGTCCGAGACGGAGCTGAAGGCGATGTACGACCACATGGGCGCCCTGAACGCCGAGCTCGTCGAGTCGGGCGAGTGGGTCGACGGACAGGGCCTCACCGAACCCCGCCAGGCCCGCTTGGTGACCGTGGGCGCCGACGGAGCCCCCGTGATCTCGGACGGACCGTACGGAGAGGCGAAGGAGGTGCTGGCCGGCTACTGGATCGTCGACGTCCCCGATTTCGCCCGGGCCGCCGAGATCGCCGCCCGCGCCTACGCCTGCCCGGTGCCGGAGGGCGCGCCGAACTACCCGGTCGTCGTGCGACCCGTCGACAGCGCTTCCGGAACCGAGATGTGACGACGGAATCCGTCCCCGCGAGCGAGGACCTGCTGCGCCGGCTGGCGCCGCAGGTCCTCGGCGCGCTCGTCCGCCGCTACGGGCACTTCGACGCCGCCGAGGACGCCGTACAGGAGGCCCTGCTCGCCGCGGCCCGCCAATGGCCCGCGGAAGGCCGTGCGGACAATCCGCGCGGCTGGCTGATCCGTGTCGCCTCCCGCCGCCTCACCGACCAGTTGCGCAGCGAGGACGCGCGCAGGCGCCGGGAGGAGACGGCCGCCGCGCTGACCCCGCGCGACGCGTTCGTGGAGCCGCCACCCGGGGAGAGCCGCACCCCCGCCGAGGACGACACCCTCGCCCTGCTCTTCCTCTGCTGCCACGCCGAACTGTCCCCCGAAGCCCGGATCGCCCTCACCCTGCGCGCCGTCGGCGGGCTCACCACCGCCGAGATCGCCCGTGCCTTCCTCGTTCCCGAGGCCACGATGGGGCAGCGGATCAGCCGGGCGAAACGGCGCATCAAGGCCTCGGGGGCACCGTTCGGCATCCCGCACGACGGCCGAGACCAGGACCAGGATCCGGGCCGGCACCCGGACCGCGCCCCGGACCACGCCTCGGACCATGCCCCGCATCACGCCCCTGACCGCGCCGAGCGGCTCGCCGACGTGCTCCAGGTGCTCTACCTGATCTTCAACGAGGGCTACACCGCCACCTCCGGCCGCGATCTGCGACGCGCCGACCTCGCCGCCGAGGCGATCCGCCTCACCCGCGCCGTCCACGTCCTGCTGCCGGCCGACGGCGAGGTGGCCGGCCTGCTCGCCCTGATGCTGCTCACCGACGCCCGCCGCGACGCCCGCACCGCGCCCGACGGCAGCCTCGTCCCCCTCGCCGAGCAGGACCGCACCCGCTGGGACCGCGCCGCCATCACCGAGGGGGTCGCCCTGGTCAGCGACGCCCTGACCCACGCCCCGCTCGGCCCCTACCAGCTGCGCGCCGCGATCGCGGCCGTCCACGACGAGGCGGCGAGCGACGGGGACACCGACTGGGCGGAGATCCTCGCCCTGTACGAGGTGTTGATGCGACTGGTCCCCGGCCCCGTCGAGCGCCTCGGCCACGCCGTCGCGGTGGCCATGGTGCACGGGCCCCGGCAGGCCCTCGCGCTGCTCGCCGCCCTGGACGAGGACGACCGCCTCGCGGGCCACCACCGCCTGGAGGCCGTACGGGCCCACCTGCTGGAGATGGCGGGCGACCGGGCGGCGGCGCGTGCCGCCTACGCGAAGGCCGCCGGACTCACCCTCAGCGTTCCGGAGCGCCGCTACCTCCAGTTCCGGGCCGCCCGGATCGCGGACTGAGGGGGCGTCCGCATGACGGACATGGTCCACGGCTGTCACACCCCGCGATTACTCTTGATCACGTGAGCCGCACCCGTGACGACCACCCCGCAGCCGAACGTTCCCTCGCCGAGATCAACGCCGACATCCGCTGCCTCTTCGCCCGCGCCGAGGGCCGCCTCTCCGACGGGGAGCGGATCCGGCACGCCGTCCTGCTGCAGGAGTGGGCCGCGGCCATACGGGCCTCGGTGGTCCCGGCCGCCTAGGCCCTGTCCGGGCGACCGTGGTTCGGTGCGTGTCGGACCGATGAATGCGCGGCCCGGCAGCAGTCTTCCCTACGAGCATCCGCACGTACGAGAAGGTGGACCCATGAGCGACCTGCGCAGGCTCCTGGAGACCCGTGTCGGTGACGGATCACTGCCCGGCGCCGTGGGCCTGGTGGCCCACGGCGAGGCCGTGGAGGTCGCGGCCGTCGGCTCCCTCGACACGTCAGGCGCCGCCCCGATGGCGCGCGACTCCCTCTTCCGGATCGCCTCGGTCACCAAGCCGGTGACCGCCGCGGCGACCATGGTGCTGATCGAGGAGGGTCTGCTCGCCCTCGACGCCCCCGTGGCGCGCTGGCTGCCGGAACTCGCGGCGCCGGTGGTCGTCCGCACCCCGTCCTCACCCGTCGACGACGTGGTTCCCGCCGACCGCCCGATCACCGTCGCCGATCTCCTCACCTTCCGCGCCGGCTACGGCTTCCCCACCGACTTCTCGCTGCCCGCCGTGGCCCCGCTGTTCAGCGAGCTGGGGCAGGGGCCGTCGCAGCCCGGGCAGGTCGCGGCGCCGGACGAGTGGACGGCGATCCTCGCGGGCATCCCGCTCCTGCACCAGCCGGGGCGGGCCTGGCTCTACCACACCTGCTCGGACATCCTCGGGGTACTCGTCTCCCGCGCGAGCGGGCAGCCCTTCGAGGTCTTCCTGGCCGAGCGCCTCTTCGAGCCGCTCGGCATGCGGGACACCGCCTTCGCCGTACCGCGCGAGCAGCGCCACCGGTTCACCAGCTCCTACCGTGCCGCGTCCGACGGCGGCGCCCTGGAGCGGGTCGACGCGCCCGACGGCCAGTGGAGCAGCCTCCCCCCGTTCCCGTCCGGCGGCGGCGGGCTGGTCTCCACCGCCGACGACCTGCTCGCCTTCGGCCGGATGCTGCTCGCGGAGGGCGCGTACGAGGGCGGGCGGCTGCTCTCGCGGGAGTCCGTACGGCAGATGACCACCGATCACCTCACCGCGCGGCAGCGCGAGGAGGCCACCTTGTTCCTGGAGGGTCAGGGCTGGGGGTTCGGCGGCTCGGTCGACGTGGCCCGCATCGACCCGTGGAACGTTCCGGGCCGGTACGGCTGGATCGGCGGCACCGGCACCGCCGCGCACGTGGTCCCCGCGACCGGGACGGTCACCGTTCTGCTCACCCAGCGGGAACTGACCGCCCCGACCCCGCCCGAGGTGATGCGGGAGTTCTGGACCTACGCCGCCGCCCGGCACTAGCGCGCGTCGCTACGCCCGTCCGCCGCTGCCGCCGCCACCGGCGGCAGCGCGTTCCCGCAGCCGGCGCTTGTCCGGCTTGCCCCGGGCGGTCAGCGGGATCGTCCGCTCCCAGAACACCGCGGTGGGCCGGTGCGCCGGGGCCAGCTCCTTCTCCACCAGGTCACAGGCCTCACGGGCCACGTCCGCGCCGGGCGGACACCCCGGCGCCGGCACCAGGAAGGCGCACACCTCCTCGCCGGTGAGCTCGCTGTGCCGGCCCACCACCACGGCCTGCGCCACCGCCGGATGCCGGGTGAGCGCCGCCTCGACCGGCATGCAGTACACGTTGTCCCCGTCGACCATCACCACGTCCTTGACCCGGTCGTCGAGGTACAGGTAGCCGTCCGCACCGAGGTGTCCGAGGTCCCCGGTCCGCAGCCACCCGTCCCGCAGCACTCCGTCCGTCAGCCCGGGCCGGCCCCAGTACCCGGCCATCATCGCCGCCGACCGCACCCACACCTCGCCCGTGTCCCCGGCCGCCACCGCCGTCCCCCGCTCGTCCCGTACCTCGACCTCCACCCCCGCGACCGGCCGCCCGACCGACGCCAGCAGCTCGGGCCGCCCGGCCACCGCCGCCTCGTGGTCGGCGGGGGAGAGGCGGCAGATCACCGCCGCCTCGTTCATGCCGTAGCCCTGCTGCCACCGGCCGCCCCAGCGGGTCACCGCCTCCCGCAGCCGTTCGGGGTGGACGGGGGAATCGCCGTACGACACGGTCTCCAGCCCGGGCACGCCGTGGGCCGTCACCGGGTCGCCCAGCAGCCGGTACACCATCGAGGTCGTCAGGTACGTGGACACCGGCGCCAGCCGCAGGCAGGCCGCCGCGAACTCCCGGGTCCCGAAGGGGTCGAGGATCTCCACCCGCCCCCCGGCGCGCAACTGCTCCAGGCACCGGCCGCCCGAGCGCTGCGCCAGCGAGGTGACCGACAGGTACACCGCGTCCGCCCAGCCCTCCGCGTGTACGGCGTTCCGTGCGGCCATCGCCCCGAAGGTGGAGGCCACCCCCTTGGGCCGCCCGGTGGTCCCGCCGGTGTACGTCACCCGCGCCACGTCGTCCTCCCGCGCCGCCACGGACACCGGCGCGGCCTCGCGCAGAGCGGCCCGCCGGTGCAGCTCGTCCAGGGCGAGCCGCGGCGCCCCCGTACCGGGCACGGCGACATCGTGCACCACCAGGTCCGGGCGGCAGTCCCGCAGGATGAAGTCCAGCCCGTACAGGGCCGGCCCGGCGAGCACCTGCGTCAGCCGCGCACCCAGCAGATGGGCGGCGATCCGTACCAGCAGCACCTCCGGCCGGTTCGTGCCCGCCACGCACGCCAGCCCCGAACCGCGCCCGATCCCCGCTTCGGCGAGCACCCCGGCCAGCCGGCGGGCACCGTCCAGGACCTCCTGGAACTCCAGGACGAGCGGGCCGCTCCCGAGGGCGGGCCGCCCCGCGTTCCGCTCCAGCGCCCCGACCAGTTCCGTGACGTACCGTGCGGCCACCACGCGCCGACCCGCCTCTCCGCGCCCTGTTCCACAGCGCCCGCGACCCTCGGCATCATGAGGGGCATGACGACCGAATCCCGTGCTCGTTCATTCAGCGCCGCGGCCGCGCGCTACGCAGACCATCGCCCGTCGTACCCGCCCGCGCTCTTCGACACGCTGGCGGAACTGGCCGGCTTTCCGCTGGCCGGGGCCCGGATCGCCGATGTCGGGGCGGGTACGGGAATCGCCACCGCCCTGCTGGAGGCGCGCGGGGCCCGCGTGATCGGGGTGGAGCCGGGCGCGGGCATGGCCGCCGAGTTCCGGCGCCGCAACCCCCGGATCCCGCTCGTCCGCGCGGACGGCAACCGGCTGCCGCTGGCCTCCGGTTGCCTGGACCTGCTGACGTACGCACAGTCCTGGCACTGGACCGACCCGGCCCGCTCCGTCCCCGAGGCGCTGCGCGTGCTGCGGCCCGGCGGGGCGCTGGCGGTCTGGCACAACGACCCGGACGTCACCGTCGGCTGGATCGCGGATCAGCAGGCGCGCATCGAGGAGCGGTTCGGCCCGGGCTGGTACATCAACGAGCGCGCCCGCTCGCAGGAGGGGCTGCGCTTCACCGTCCGCCGCCTGACGTGGTCGCGCCGCGTCCCCGTCGACACCCATCTGGCCAAGCTGTCCACGCACTCCCTCTTCCTCGTCGGCGAGCCCGGCACGGACGCCTTCCTCGCCGAGGAACGCGCCCGCCTCATGCGCGACTTCCCGGACGGCCGGGTGGAGGAGCGCTACGTCGCCGAGTTGAGCCTGGCCGTACGCGGCCCCGAAGCGGGGAAGGGGCTGATCGGGTGAAGCGGAGGAACCTGTCGTCGCCCCGTGCGTTGATCAAGGCGCTCACCCATCACGCACTCGTGCGACATAAGGACCACTGATGCTGAAGAAGATTATGGCCACCGCCGCCGCCACCGCGTCCATCCTCGGTGCGGGCGCCGCCCTGGCCGCCCCGGCCATGGCCATCGGCAACGACGGCGGGGTCACCACCGTCAACGGCAACGGTGCCCAGCAGGTCTACGGCAACCAGAAGACCCACGGCGACCTGAGCCCGCAGCTCAGCGTGGTCCAGGGCACCCTGAACAAGCCCTGCATCGGCCTGCCGGCGAAGCTGAACCTCCAGAACATCCTTGCCCTCGGCCAGCTCGGCGTCCAGGACGTCAACGTCCTGTCGAACCCGCAGAACCAGCAGTGCACCGAGAACTCCACCCAGGCCAAGGGCGACGAGCCGCTCTCCCACATCCTGGACAACATCCCGGTCCTGTCGGGCAACCTCTCCGCCGGCAGCTGACGGAGTCCCCTTGTGCGAGCCGGGGCCTCAGACGCCTGCGCGAGTGCCCACGGGGCCCCGGCTTGTTCCACCCGGATCCGCGGATCCACCTTTCAACCGGCGCGCGCCGTCCGACGGCCGTCGCCGTGGGCACCGAACACCACTTCGAAGAGCCTCCTGCCCGACCGGGCCGGAGGCTCTTCGGCGTGCGTCAGAACGGCTGCGTCGGAACCGCTGCGTCAGAACGGCTTCGTCGGGAGGTACTTGCCGTCCAGGGTGATGACGGCGCGCTCGCCGCCCTCGGGGTCGGCCACCTTCCTGACGTCCAGCCTGAAGTTGATCGCGCTGATGATGCCGTCGCCGAACTGCTCGTGGACCAGGGCCTTCAGGGTGGTCCCGTACACGTGCAGCATCTCGTGGAAGCGGTAGATCGTCGGATCGGTCGGGAGGCCGCCGGTCACCGGGCCGCGGGCCGGGATCGTCTGCAGGAGCAGTGCCGCGTCCGCGTCGAGGCCCAGCAGATCGGCCACCGCGTGCGCTGCGGGCTCGGGCAGGGGGTGCTGGCCGAGCAGGGCGGCGGTGACGAAGGCGACCGACAGGCCGGCGGTGTCGGCGAGCTGCTGCCAGGTGAGGTCCTTGCGGGTCTTGGCGTCGACGACGGCGACGGCCAGGGCCTGGCGGGCGGTGGGGTCGAACTGGGCGTGCGGCATGGCGGGACGTCCTAACGGTGATGAGGGGGGCAGAGGGGCGGGGGGATGGGGAGTCAGGCCGTACGCGGGGTGAGCGCGGCCCGGCGTTCGGCGACGGGGCCGACCTCCGCGACATCGCCGGAGCGGATGTCGTAGACCCACCCGCGCAGCGTGAGGGTTCCCGCGGACTGGGCGCGGGCGACCGAGGGGTGGGTGGCCAGGTTCGCGAGCTGGGCGCGTACGTTCTCGCGGACCAGGGCGGACACCCGGTCCGGGCCCGCGCCCGCCGTCCGGGCCACCGAGGCGTCCGCGTGCCGCAGCCAGCCGGCGACGGAGGGGGCCGCGCCCAGGTCCGTGCCCTCGGCCAGGGCGGTCATCGCCCCGCAGGCGGAGTGCCCGCACACGACGATGCCGGTGACCCCGAGGACGGCGACGGCGTACTCGATGCTGGCCGTCACCCCGTCAGGGCCCGGTGCGTACGCGGGGACGAGGTTCCCGGCGGTGCGGACGACGAACAGTTCGCCCGGCTCGCTCTGGGTGATCAGCTCCGGCACCACGCGGGCGTCGGAGCAGCCGATGAAGAGGGTCGTGGGCCGGTGCGTACCGGCGAGGCGGGCGAAGAGCTCCGCCTTCGCCGGAAACACCTCGCGCCGGAAGCGTGCGACGCCGTCGGACAGGTCCTTCACCGTCACTCCCTTCGATGGGACGTGCCCCGAAGGGCTTGACGTGTTCCACCATGCATGAGCTGCATCTATTGTGTCCAAGACGCAAAACCCATGTCTGCCATCGACGCCATCTATAGTTGTGCGCATGGCTCTGGAACTGCGTCACCTGCGCTATCTGATCGCCGTCGCCGAACACGGCAGCTTCACCCGCGCCGCCGAGGAGCTGCGGATCTCCCAGCCCACCCTGTCCCAGCAGGTGAAGCAGCTCGAACGCACCGTGGGAGCACAGCTGTTGGACCGCACCGGACGCGCCGTCCGGCTCACCGACGCCGGCGCGACGTACGTCCACCACGCGCGCTCCGCCCTACGGGAACTCGCCGCCGCCGAGCGGGCCGTCCTGGACCTCGCCGACCTCTCCCGGGGCCACCTGCGCCTCGCGCTGACCCCCACCTTCACCGCGTACCTCGTCGGCCCGCTCGTCGCCGCGCTCCGCACGGCCCACCCCGGGATCACCCTGGAGGTCCGGGAGATGCCCCAGGACCGCATCGAGGCCGGCCTGCTCGCCGACGACCACGACCTCGGGCTCGCCTTCCGGGGGCCGCACCTGCCGGGCCTCGCGGCGACCCCCCTGTTCACGGAGACCCTCGCCCTGGTCACCGCCGCCGACGCGGATCCGGGACCGCTGTCCGTACGCGACCTGGCGGGGCGCCGACTGGCCCTGCTCAGCGGGGACTTCGCCACCCGCGGGCACGTCGACGCCTACCTCGCCGCCCACGGCGTCCGGCCGCCCATCGAGGTCGAGGCGAACTCCGTCCAGGCCCTCACGGAGATCGTCCGGCGCACCTCGCTGGCCACCGTCCTGCCCGCCGCGGTCACCGACGACCACCCGTACCTGCGTCCCGTCCCGCTGGACCCCGCCCTCCCGTCCCGCACGGTCACCCTGCTGCGCCGCGAGAACGCCTACGAGAGCGCAGCGTCCCGCGCCTTTACCGAACTCATCGCCCACCTCGTCCGGGAACGCGGGTACCGCCCCCCGCTGCGCGCGCACGCGCAGGGGGAGGCGGCAGGGGCGGATCACTTGTCGGGGCACTGCTTCCAGGCGAGGTGATAGATGGTGTTGATGCTGCCGTCGGTGGAGTCCATCGTCATGTAGCTGGTGGACGAGGGGGACGAGGTGCCTCTCGTGACGCGCAGCTCGGTGTTGATGTTGAAGTTCCGCTGCACCCCGCACGGCGCCCACACCAGCTGGGCCCAGTCGGTCACGTCGGTGGCCTGCCAGTTGTCGTCCTGCGGCCCGCTGAAGTTGTGGGTGCGCGCGGCGGTGTCCGGCGAGCCCTGGAAGTAGTACGAGGCCTTCTCGGTGGCCTTCGCGCCCGGCGCGAGCGAGGCGTAGCCGCGGTAGTCCGCGCTCGCGACCGCGTAGGTGAAGCCGTGGGGCACATGCACGATCAGGCTGAGCTGGCAGTTCTTGCGCGCCGCGGTGGGCGGTGCGCCACCGCCGACCTGGGCCAGGTACTGGCTGTAGGTCACGGTGAACGCGGTGTTGTCCTGGGACACCGCGACTTCCGCGGTGTCCTTGGGACACCCGGATCCGTTGACGGTCGCGACCTCGATCACGATGCGGTCGGGCGGCGGGTCCACGATGGCGGACGGGGTGGCGTGCGTGGGGAGGGTGGCGGTGAGCAGGGCGCCGATCGCGCCGCTCACGAGGAATCCACCGGACATGGTTCTCCGATCCACTGCTTCGGTACCGGGAGGCGCGCAGGCGGGTGTGCCTGCGTGCCGGAAGGTGGGGGGTGCGGCCGGCCAGAGCGGGGCCGGGTCGTCACAGACCGGTGTGCAGGGTGGAACGGGGCAGGCCCAGGAAGGGGAATCTGGGCATGTCCCTGACAATTCCCGATCGGTGAAGACCGGGTGCCCGAATCGTAGGAACCCCGGGCCGCCCGGACCAGGGCGATCTCCGGCCAATCGCACTCCCCGGCCCGGACCGGCCGGATCCCGACGACGGGCCGGAGGACGAAGAGCGGAATCAGGCCGCGGTCGGCCGGGCGAGGCGCTCGACGCGGGCCAGGAACTCGGTGGGGTGGAACGGCTTCGCGAGGCAGTCGCTCACCCCGGCCCCCAGGGCCTGGACCGTGCACTCCGGGTCCGCGGGCGGCAGCGCGAGGATCGGCACGCGCCCGTGGTCGGGGTGGCGGCGGATCTCCTCGAACATCGCCACCTCGTCCAGCCCCGGGCCGGTGCGCTCGCAGATCACCAGGGCGATCGGGCCGGCGCTGCCCAGCAGGGCGACGGTGTCCACCCCGCTCCCGCCGTCGACCACGGCGAACCCCCGGCCCACGAGGAGCCGCTCCAGCAGGGTCCGGAGGGTGCGGTCCTTCGCCACAAGGAGGATCTTGCTCGGGGAATCGCCGCTCATGGTGTTGCCTCTTCGTTCGCGTCCGTGGGTCCTGGAGAGCGTACGAGGTGGGGCGTGTGAGCGCCCGCTCCGGGGCACCTGATCCGGTAGCTTCGAGCCATGACCACTGAGCCGCAGAGCTTCCAGATCCTGCTGGTGCCCGAACACATCGAGAACCTGCGCGGTGCCTCCGTCGCGGACAGGGCCCTGCGCGCGGCCACGGTCGAGGCCACCGGGGAGACCGGCGCCTCCGGCTACCCCCACTACCGCGGTGAGGGCATGGAGGCCGACATCGACCCGCGTACCCGATCGATCGAGGCGCTGCTCGTCGACGGCGCGGAGCTGGATCTCGGCCTGACCGCCATGATCGCCCCCGAGCGGGGCCGGAGCGGCACCTCGCGGTGACGACGGGCCGCCGGCCCCGGCCGCCCCCGGACCTCCCCTAGCAGCTGAAACCGCGGGGAGAAAGAGGGCGAATCCGCCCGGCTGCCCAGGTCGTCCTCGATGTTGGCCGGGAGCGGGCCAGCGCCGCGCGGGCCCCGCGGCGTAGCGTTTTTCCCTTCGGGAAGAACGCCGGAGCCGCATCGAGGAGACCGAGATGACCAAGTCCGTTCCCCAGAGGATGAGTTCACGTGCGGCCGTACAGGAGGTCCTGGACCGGGCCGTGACCGAGAGCGGCCTTCCCGGCATGGTCGCCGAGGTCCAGGACCGCTCGGGAAGCTGGTTCGCCGCGGCGGGGGTGGCGGACAAGGTGTCCGGGCGCGCGCGGCTGCCGCAGGAGCAGTTCCGCATCGGCAGCACCACCAAGACCTTCACGGCCACCCTCCTCCTCCAGCTGGCGGCCGAGCACAGGCTCGGCCTGGACGACACCGTCGAGGAATGGCTGCCGGGCCTGGTCCGGGGCAACGGCAACGACGGCGGCGGGATCACCCTCCGCCAGCTGCTCGGCATGACCAGCGGACTCTTCAACTACGCCCAGGACGAAGCGCTGACGTCCCGGCACTACGGCCCGGCGTTCCTGGAGCACCGCTACGACACGTTCCGCCCCGAGGAGCTGGTGGAGGTCGCGTTGTCCCACGCCCCCGACTTCGCACCGGGCGAGGGCTGGACCTACAGCAACACCGGCTACGTCCTGTGCGGCCTGGTCGTCGAGAAGGTCACCGGCCGGAGCTACGCCGACGAGCTCGACGAGCGCATCGTCCGCCCGCTCGGACTGACCGGGACCTACCTGCCGGGCGGCGACCAGCACGAGCTGCGCGGACCGCACACCCGTCTCTACAGCAAGAACCACCTGCCCGCGCCCGACGCCGAGATCCACGACGTGACCGAGATCGACGCCAGCTTCGCCTGGACGGCAGGCGGCATGGTCTCCACCGTCGGTGACCTGAACCGGTTCTTCGGCGCGCTGCTGGCCGGCCGGCTGCTGCCGCCCGCCCAGCAGGAGGAGATGTTCACCGTCTTCCCGACCCCCGCGGGCAAGTGGATCCCCGGCACTTCCTACGGCCTCGGCGTGGCATCGGTGGACCTGTCCTCCGGCGCGACGGTCTGGGGCATGGGAGGCGCCTTCACCGGATCCTTCTGCTACACCTACGGCACCCGCGACGGCGAGCACCTGGTCTCCCAGAGCCTCAACGGCGACTGGAGCGACCCGATCGGCCTCTTCACCGAGGTGCTCGAAGCCGAGTTCGCCAAGACCGGCTCCGCCTGACGGAGCCCAGCCGGCATGCGTCCGGCCCGGCCCCCGCCGTACGGGGGCCGGGCCGGACATCAAAGGGGCCGGGTGGGCGTCAGCTCACCTGGAGGGCGACGTCGTCCACGACGAAGGAGGTCTGGAGGGACTGGTCCTCCACGCCGTTGAACTTCAGGGTGACGCTCTGGCCGGCGAAGGCGGAGAGGTCGTAGGACTTCTCGGCGTAGCCGGAGTTCGCGTCCAGGTTGGAGAAGGACGCCAGCGTCTGGCCGGCGACGGAGACGGTGAACTTGTCGTAGACGACGTTCTCGTCCTCGTCCGTGTCGATGTGGAGGAAGAACGAGAGCCGGTACGAGGAGCAGCCCGACGGGACGGCGATCGACTGCGAGGCGCTGTCGGTGTGGGTGGACCCGTACCCGTTCAGCCACGCCTTGTAGCTGCCGCCGTGCGGGGCCTGCCCGGACTGGTTGGTGATGACGCCCGCGGTCGCGCTCCACGGGCTCGCGCCGTTCTCGAAGCCGCCGTTGACCACGAGCTGGCGCGGCGTGCAGCTGCCGCCGCCGGTGACGGTCAGCGTGTAGGTGGTGGTGTGGCTGACGGTGCCCGAGCCGGTGACCGTCAGCGTGTAGGTGCCGGGCACGGTGCTCGCGCCGACCTGGACGGACAGGGTGGAGGAGCTGCCGGACTGCACGGACGCGGGGCTCAGCGTGGCGCTCACGCCGGCCGGCGCGCCGGTGACGGACAGGGCGACGGTCTGGGCGGCGCCGCTCACGGTGGCGGTGTTCACCGTGGCGGTGGTGGAACCGCCGGGGGCCGCGCTGCCCGCGGACGGGCTGACACCGATGGAGAAGTCCTGTGCGGGGGTCTCACCGCCGACGGCCTGCTTCCAGACGGCGTAGGCGACGCCGTCGGCGCTGCGGTCCAGCACCGTGGCGCTGATGTTGTTCGTGGTGTCGCAGGAGCTGTGGTAGCAGGAGTCGTACGCGGCGTTGGCCGTGCCGCCCCACTTCGCGGCCTGCGCCGAGGTCTTGCGGGCGCTGGCCCCGGCCGCGTAGCCGGAGGTGGGGATGCCGCCCTGCTGGAAGGAGTAGTCGTCGCTGCGGCCCTGGCCCTCGGTGTTCTCCTCGGGTGCCAGGTTCAGCGAGGTCCAGTACGCCTTGAGCGGGGCCGCGGTGGCGGAGTTGACGTTGTTGATGAAGTAGCCGCCGTTGGTGGAGCCGACCATGTCGAAGTTGTAGTAGCCCTTGATGGCCGCACGCTGGGCGCTGCTCAGCTGGTTGACGTAGAACTCGGAGCCGTTGAGGCCCTGCTCCTCGTCGGTCCACCAGGCGAAGCGCACGTGCTTGGTCATCGTGGGGTTCTTCTGGGCGAGGACGAGGGCGTTCTCCAGCAGGGTCGCGGAGCCCGAGCCGTTGTCGTTGATGCCGGGGCCGGCCGAGACGCCGTCGAGGTGGGCGCCGAACATGACGGTCTGGTCGGCGGGGCCGCCCGGCCAGTCGGCGATCAGGTTGTTCGACGGGTAGGTGCAGGAGGTGCAGTTCTGCTCGGTGACGGTGTAGCCGGCGGCCTGCAGCTTGCCCTTCACGTAGGCCAGGGACTGGGTGTAGCCGGCGCTGCCGGCCCGGCGGTGGCCGCCGTTCTGGGACGCGATGGTGCCGAACTGGGCCAGGTGCGCCTGCACGTTGGCGACGCTGATGTCCGGCGGGTCGTTGCCGGGCTGGGTCCCGCCGACGTTGAGCGCGTAGTCGACGGTGTGGGAAAGGGCGGCGCCCTGTCCCTTGACGACGACGGTGGACGCGCCGGGCGCCGCGTTGGCGGTGGCGGTCAGGGTCAGTACGGAGGACTGGCCGGACTGCACGGTGGCGGGGTTGAAGGAGGCGCTCACCCCGGCCGGCAGGCCGCTCGCGGTCAGCGTCACCGACTGGGCGGTGCCGGTGGTGACGGTGGTGCCGACGGTCGTGGTGACCGTACCGCCCTGCTGGACGGTGCCCGACGAGGGGTTCAGCGCCATCGAGAAGTCGTTGTTCTGGCCGCTCGGGGTGCAGGTCGGGTCCGCGGACTGGGCGGGCACGCTGATCGCGTCCCAGGCGCTCTTGGTCTTGTTGAAGAGCTCGCAGGTGGCGTCGAGGGACTTGGCGGAGTTCAGCGTCGCCGTGCGGTACTTCTTGTAGGACATGCTGCTGGTCTTGAGCAGCATGCCGCCGTAGAAGATCTTGCCGGCGTTCTGGACGCCCACCCCGGTGACCGTGGACTGGTTGCAGGTCGGGCTGTTCGGCTTGCCGCCGCCCGGGCTGCTGCCCTCGGCCAGCAGGTAGAACCAGTGGTTCAGCGGTCCGGCGGCCGCGTGCACCTCCGTGCCGGGTATCGCGGAGCTGTAGCAGGCCGGGTCGTTGTTGACGGCCGGCGGGTTGTACATGTTGCGGATCGGGCCCCGGCCCTGGAGGTTGATGACCTCACCGACGGTGTAGTCGGGGGTGTCGTACGGGGCCGGCTGGTTGATGTACGCCTCGGTCAGCGCGCCGAAGATGTCGCCGGTGCCCTCGCCGAGGCCGGACTCCTGGCCGCTGGTCCCGCCGGGGGTGTTGGAGTCGATGGCGTGACCGTACTCGTGGGCCACCACGTCCACGCCGGCGATCCACTCGTTGGCGCTGTTGTGCCCGATGGTGACCGAGCTGCCGTCCCAGTAGGCGTTGAGGTCGTTCAGCCCGACCTTGCCCGGGAAGCTGCGGCCGTTGCCGCTGATGCCGTTGCGGCCGAGCCACTGGGAGAGCATGTCCCACTGCTTCTGCGCCGCGAACATCAGGTCGACGCAGCCGGTCTCCTTGCTCGTGGGGTTGCCGGTGCCCCAGGAGTCGGAGGACTTGGTGAAGACCGAGCCGTTGCCGTAGTCCGCGCAGCTGAGGCCGGGCCGGTTCGGGTCGCGCAGCGTGTACGTGGAACCCGAGTTGGTGGTGTCGATGGAGACCGGGCCCGGCCCGTTCCACTTGCTGTTGCCGGAGCCGGCCACCACGTCGTCGTAGCTGTCGACGAAGGCGCCGGTCCGCGCGTCCACGAAGACGTGCAGCCGGCTGGGCGCGGTCTTGGTTCGGCCGCTCAGCACGGTCTCCCAGGCCAGCACCGGCTTGTCGTCCTTGAGCCGGACCACGAGCCGACTGCTCTCGACCTTGTCGACCGAGGCCAGCCTCGACCGCGAGGTGGACTCGGCGTCCTTGGCGGAGACCGACGCGCGGGTCGCCACGTCGATCCGTACGGAGGAGGCGGACTGCAGGGCGCGCACCTTGCCGGCGCCGTCCGCGAGCACGACCGCGTCGCCGCCGACGACCGGCAGGCCGCGGTAGCTGCGCTCGTACGAGACGGAGTAGAGGTCCTTCACCCAGGGGGTGACGAGACGTCTTTCGTACTGTTCCTGGGAGGAGTTGACCAGGGAGTCGAGACCGCTGTCGACGGCCTGGTCGGCCGCCGCGACCGCGCGTGCGGCCGGTGTGTCCTTCGAGGAGGGTGCGGGCTGCGCCTGCTGCGCCGCCGATGCCGTCCCGGCCAGGGTGCCGGCGAGTCCTGCGGTCAGCGCCATCGCTGCCACGGCCGCCGTCCATCGTCTGGGCTGCAACGTCCACTCCGATCGTGGGGGGTCGGGGATGAGTGTTCGTTCGCGGCCGAGTATGAGCGTGGACATGACGAGAATGGGACATCCCGGCCGGCATAAGGCCCGCGTTATGGTGCCGGGACGGCCGGCTGCGTACGCTGCCCGGATGCAGCTGGAGTTGAGGCATCTGCAAGCCGTCTGCCGGATAGCGGAGGCGGGCAGCCTGGGGGGCGCGGCGCGGCGGCTCGGTGTCTCCCAGCCCGCTCTCTCCGCGCAGCTGCGGCGCATCGAGCAGGTCACCGGCGGTGAGCTGTTCGTGCGCGGCCGGGGCGGGGTGGAACCCACCGCGCTGGGGCAGTTCGTGCTGGCCAGGGCGCGGCGCGTGCTCAGCGAGATGGACGCCCTGGGGGCGGACGCGCGCGCCCTGTCCGCCGGCGGCCCGCTGCGCCTGGGCTGCATCCTGCTCGTGCTGCTCGACGGCCTGCTCGCCCAGACCGACCTGTCCATGTCCGGCCGGGAGATCGCCGTGGACCTGGAGGACTCGGTGACCGCGCTGGCCCGGATGCTCGGCGCCGGGCGCTACGACGCCATCGTCTACGGGGAGGTCAACGACCACGAGGTGCCGCTGCCGGAAGGGACCCTGGCCAGGACGCTGATCCCGAAGGAGCCCTTCTGCATCCGGCTGTCGGCGAAGCACCCCCTGGCGGGTCTCGACCGCGTCGACCTGGCGGATCTCGCGGACGAGCCGTGGCTGACCCTGGTCGAGGACGACGACGGCGGTCCCGAGGCCCTGGTGGCCGCCTGCGCGAAGGCCGGATTCAGTCCGTCACTGCGCTACCGGATCACCGACCGCAAGATGCAGCACGACCTGATCGCCGCGGGCCGCGCCGTCTCGCTCTGCCAGCCGACGGCGCCGCCGGGGGAGGGCACGGTCATGCGCCCGCTCGTCGGCACCCCCATCACGGGCCGCATCCGGCTGGCCTGGAACCGCTCGGCGCTCTCGGCCGGGCAGGCGGAACTGCTCTACCGGGCCGCGGCCCGCGCCTACCTGGCCAATGTGGACAACAACCCCTTCCACAAGGAGTGGTGGGACGCCCACCCGGAGGTGCACCCGGCCGTCGACTGACCGGGGTGGGACACCGGGCGGGCCAGGGCGCCGATCAGCCCCGGCGGTGGGCGGTCAGCAGGAGGTACTCCCACTCCATGACCCCGTCCACGGTGTGCTCGGCGGCGAGGGCGTCGAGCGCGGCGTCCAGGGCGGCGACCCGGTCCGGGTCGTCGGCGACGGCGCGGTAGACGGCGATCGTCGGCCCGTAGCAGGCCTTGAAGAACTCCCGGAAGGCCGAGGGCTGCGTGAACCGGTCCACGCGCACCGTCTCGCGGCGGGCGTCGACGTCGGTCACCGCGTCGCCCAGCAGCTCGTGGACGTGCTCCTCGTCCCCCCACAGGGGCGGGGGCTGGGCGCCGGGCGGCGGCGGGGGAGCGAAGGGCTTCATCGTGGCGAACATCCGGCCGACGAAGCCCTGCGGGGTCCAGTTGGCCAGCCCGATCGTGCCGCCGGAGCGGCAGACGCGCAGCATCTCCTCGGCGGCGGGCCGGTGGTGCGGGGCGAACATGACGCCGACGCACGACATCACGATGTCGAACTCCCCGTCCGCGAAGGGCAGGGCCTCGGCGTCGGCCTCCCGCCACTCCAGGCGGGCACCGCGTACGGCGGCCAGCTGCGCCCCGATCTCCAGCAGCTCGGGGGTGAGGTCGGAGGCCACCACGTCGGCCCCGGCCAGGGCCGCCGGTATGGCCGCGTTGCCGGAGCCCGCCGCGACGTCGAGGACCCGGTCGCCCTGGCGGACGCCGCACTCCCGCACGAGCCGGGCCCCGAGCTCAGGGATGACGTGGGAGACCACGGAGGGGTAGTCGCCCTGCGCCCACATCGCGCGGTGCCGGGCCTTCAGGGTGCGGTCCGCCTGGACCGCTTCGCTCGCCTCGGTCATGACAGCCGTCCTCCAGGGCTCGGAGCAGCCCCTTCTTCGAGGATAGGCACGTCCCCCGGGCCCGGCCCGTCGACCGCCGCGGGGCGGGTCAGAGGTGGGTCAGAGCGGGTCAGGGGTGGGACGGGCCGCCGGTGAGACGGCTCCACAGGGTGGAGCGGGTGGCGCCGAAGCCGCTCTCGTGCACCCAGACGTGGGTGCAGCCCGGGCACTGCAGGTGGAGCAGGCTGCCCGTGTTGGAGAGCAGGTAGCGCCAGTGCGCGGAGCACGCGCCGCGCTTGCCGCACGGTTCGCACCCACGGGTGTCGTCGCAGTTCGGGCAGGCCACCCAGGCCCGGCGGCCGATGTCGGCCTGCGGGTCAAGCGGCAGCACGGCCGTGTCCTCGATCGGGGAGCACGCCGGCCGCGACCAGGTCGTCGTACACGCGCTGCTGCTCGGCGTCGAGTCCCGAGTAGAGCAGGTCGTACGCCGCCTCCTCGCCGCGCAGCACCTCGATCGGGTCCCAGTCGGGGCCGAGGGCCTCCATCACCTGGGCCCGCCGGAGGACCTCCTGGGAGGTGAGGTCGACGGTGAAGCCGACCAGCTCGGGCGCGGCGGACGCGTCGTCCGGGCCGGTGGGGGGAGTGGGGTGCTGGGGGCTCATGATTCGAACTTAGGTAACCCTTCCTTGATCGGTCAAGGGAGGGTGGGCGGAGTCACAGCACGGCCCGCGGTCGGGGAGGAGCCCGGAGTCACGGCAGCGCCCAGGGAGCCGGGATCTCGAAGTGGACCGTCCCGAATCCGCCGTGCTCGCCGGTCGTGCGGGCGTCCCAGACCTCGGTGGCCAGACTGCGCCAGAACCGCTCCGCGCCGGGGATGTCGACGTTCGTGTGCAGGTAGACGCGCTCGTAGCCCGGCACACCGGCCACGAACGCGCACGCCTGGCGCACCATGGCCCGGGCCAGCCCGTGCCGGCGGTGGGCGGGGCGCACGTAGACCCGCAGGAGCTGGGCGGTGCTGCCCGAGGGGTAGCGCTCGACGAGCCGGCGCGGATGCGGCGGGTGGGCGGGGCCGCGGGAGTGCACGGCGCACGTGCCCACCACCTCGCCGTCCCGTACGGCCACGACGAGGGCGTGGCGCGGGTGGTCGAGGTAGGTGCCGAGGATGTCGACGACGTCGGAGTGCCACGCGGGCACGTACCCGTACGCGAACTCCCGGTAGAAGGTGTCGAGCATGACGCTGCGCGCCCCGCGGACGTCCTGCGGCCCGGCGTGCCGTACCTCGTACGCCCCCACGCGCACGTGCTGATGCTGTCTCAGTTCTTCCATGCCTCCACACCGTACCGGAAAATCGACGTATTGGAAATGAAAACGATTTCCGATAACGTCTGCCGGGTTCGGTGCGGGCGCCTCCTGCCGGGTGCACCGTGCCACCCGCACGCCCCAGTGCCGTCATGCCCGTCTGAGAGGAACTCCTGTGGGACATCTGCTGGTTGTCGAAAGCTGGGTCGGATCGATGAGCAGGCTCCTGCCCAGGGCGATCGGTGAAGGCGGACACACGTTCAGCTTCCTCACCCGGGACCTGCACCACTACCTGCGCGCCGCGCCGGCCGACGGCCCGCACCCCCTGCTCGGCGCGCGCAACATCGTCACGGCCGACACCAACGACAGGGACACGCTGCTGCCACTCGTCGAGCGGCTGCACGAGGTCCTCGCCTTCGACGGGGTGGTCTCCTCCTGCGACTACTACCTGCCCGCCGTCGCGCGGACCGCCGAACGCCTCGGCCTGCCCGGCCCCACCCCCGAAGCCGTCGGGAACGCCTGCCGCAAGGACCGCACCCGCCAGGTCCTGGCCGCGGCCGGGGTGCCCGGGCCGCGCTTCGCCGTCCGCCCGGACACCGCCGGGGCACTGGAAGCCGCCCGCGACATCGGCTACCCGCTGGTCGTCAAACCCGTCGACCTGTGCGCCGGAATGCTGGTCCGACGGGTGAACGACGCACACGAACTGGAGCGGGCCTGCCGGGCGCTGGCCGAATTCCCCGTCAACGCCCGCGGCCAGCGGCGCGCCCCCGTACTCCTCCTCGAAGAACTCCTCACCGGCCCCGAGATCAGCGTCGAGACCGTCACCCACGGCGGCGCCACCCACGTCGTCGGCATCACCGACAAGAGCATCGGCGGCGCGCCCGCCTTCGTCGAGACCGGCCACATGTTCCCGGCCGGCCTCGCCCCACACCTGGTCAAGGAGGCCGCCGAGAGCGCCGTACGAGCCGTGGCGGCGCTCGGCCTGGACCACGTCGTCTGCCACACGGAACTCAAACTGACCCCCGCCGGTCCGCGCCTGATCGAGGTCAACCCCCGCCCGGCCGGCAACCGCATCACCGAACTCGTCCGCCACGTCACGGGCGTCGACCTGGCGGCCGCCTGCGTGGACCTCGCGCTCGGCCGCGAACCCGACCTCACCGTCCGCCCCACCGGGGTGCGCAGCGCCGCCATCGCCTTCCTGCTGCCCGACGGCGCCGGCACCCTCACCGGCATCGACGGCGCCGAACAGGTACGCGCCCGGCCCGAGGTGCTGGAGCTCACCCTGGCCGAACCGGGCCGCGCAGTACTGCCCGCCACCAGCAACAACGAGTACCTCGGCCACGTCATGACCGCCGACACCGAAGGCAGCGGAGCCCGGGCGGCCGCCGAACACCTGCTGGCCGGCCTGCGCCCCTCCTACGCCTGTCCCGAGCTGCCCGCGGCGGTGACCGCGTGACCGTGCCCGTTTCCACCACCGCCCTACGCCCACCCGCCGCACGGACCGTCGACGAGCTCCTCGCGCACGTGCGCGCCGGGGCCCACGGGCCCGACCCCGCCGGGCAGCGCGTCGCGCTCGCCTTCACCACCACCCAGGCCGTACGCCACGAAGGACGCTCCGGCGGCTACCGCAACGAGGTGCTCAGCCTCCGGCTGGCCGAGGCAGTCGGCTCCTGCGCCGTGGAGCCCGGGGCCCTGCCCCCGGCCGCGCTCGAAGACTGCGCCGGCGCCACCGTCGCCGAGCTGCTCGACCATCCGCTGGCCCCCGTACGGATCGCCGCCCTGGACGCCTACCTGATGCACGTACGCCCCCACACCCCCGACCACGGCGCCCGCCCCTACCCGATCCCGGCCGGCAGCTCACTGCACCGCTCCCGGGCCCGCGCCCGCGCCGTCGTCGACCTGCTCCCCGCGCGCGGACCGGAGCGGGTCCTGGTCGTCGGCGTCGTCAACTCCCTGCTGGAACGGCTGCGCGAGCGCGGCACCGCCTACGCGCCCTGCGACCTCAAGGGCGGCACCACCGAATGGGGCGAGCCCGTCCTCACCGACGCCCTCGCCGAACTGGACCGCTGCGACGCCGTCCTCGCCTCCGGCATGACCCTCGGCAACGGCACCTTCCAGCCGCTGCTCGACCACGCCGCCGCGACCGGCAAACCCCTCGTCATGTTCGCCCAAACCGGCAGCGCCGTCCTGCCCCGCTTCCTGGGCGCCGGGGTGAGCGCCGTCTCGGCCGAGCCCTACCCCTTCTTCTGGCTCGACGGCGGCCCCGGCGTCGTCCACCGCTACGGGGGCGCCCGGTGACCGTCGCACCGATCCTGACCCGCCCGGCGGCCCACACCGCCAACCCCGACCTCCTGCCCCTGCTCGGCGGCACCCCGCTCGCCCGGATCCGGGCCGACCTGCCGCACCGCCACCCCGGCTTCTGGGCGAAGCTCGAATGCCTCGGCGCCGGCGGGATGAAGGCCCGAGCCGCCGTCTCCATGCTGACCGGCGCCCGCGCCCGCGGCGAACTGCTGCCCGGCGCCCCCGTCGTGGAATCCACCTCCGGCACCCTCGGCATCGGCCTCGCCTTCGCCGGTCAGGCCCTCGGCCACCCCGTGGTCCTCGTCGGCGACACCGAACTCGAACCGTCCATGCGCCAGTTGCTGCGCACCTACGGAGCCCGGCTCGAGCTCGTCGACCGCCCGGCGCCGGAAGGCGGCTGGCAGGCCGCCCGCATCGCCCGGCTGCGCGAGGTCCTGCGCCGGACGCCCGGGGCCTACTGGCCCGACCAGTACAACAACCCCGACAGCGCCGCCGGTTACCTCACCCTCGCCGCCGAGCTGACCGCCCAGCTCGACCACCTCGACGTCCTGGTGTGCAGCGTCGGCACCGGCGGTCACAGCGCCGGCCTGGCCGGCCCGCTGCGCCGCCGCTGGCCCCGGCTCAAGGTCATCGGCGTGGACTCCGTCGGCTCGGCCATCTTCGGACAGCCCGCCCGGTCCCGGCTGATGCGCGGGCTCGGCAGCAGCATCCACCCGGCCAACGTGGCCTACGAGGCCTTCGACGAGGTGCACTGGGTGGGGCCCGCCGAGGCGGTCGACGCCTGCCGCCGGCTCGCCCGCTCCGCCTTCGTCAGCGGCGGCTGGAGCACCGGGGCCGTCGCCCTCGTCGCCGCCTGGGCGGCCCGTACCCAGCCGGGCGCGGTCGTCGCGACCGTGTTCCCGGACGGACCGCACCGCTACCTCGGCACCGTCTACGACGACGACTTCTGCCACGCCCACGGCCTGGACACCTGCGCCCTCGCAGTCCGCCCCCTTCAGATCGCGCACCCCCACGCGGCCGAGGCCGCCGGCTGGGCCCGCTGCGCCACCGTGCTCGCCCCCGCCCGAGGGGGCGCCGCGTGAAGCTCACCCGGCACACCGCCGACCTCCGCCTCGCGGAACCCCTGCGCATCTCCCGCTCCGTGATGACCCGCCGCGACGCCGTGTGGACATCCGTCGAACACGGCGGACTGCGCGGCTGGGGCGAGGCCGTCAGCAGCGACTACCTCGGCCTGCCCACCGCCCGGATCCACCGGCACCTGGAGTCCGTGCGCGCCGCCACCGAACGCTTCCCCGACCCTGAGACCGCCTGGGCGGAGACCGGCGCCGGACACCCGGCCTGGCAGGGCCTGCCGCCCGGGGTACTGGCCGCGATCGAGGCCGCCGTACTCGACCTGGTGGGCAAGCGGGCCGGCGAGCCCGCCCACCGCCTGCTGGGCACGCCCGCGGCCCCGTCCGCCGCGACCACCCGTACGATCGGCATCACCGCGCCCGGGGCGGCCACCGCACAGGCGGCCCGGCTCGCCACGAGCGGCTTCACCGCCCTCAAGGTCAAGGCCGGCTCACCCGACCCGGCCGAGGACCTCGCGCGCGTGGCCGCCGTACGCACCGGGGCCCCCGGCGCGAGCCTGCTGCTCGACCCCAACGGGGCGTGGACCGAACGCCAGGCCCTCGACCTGCTCCCGCGCTTCGCCGAACTCGGCGTCACCGCCGTGGAACAGCCGATCGCGCCCGGCAGCCCCGACGCGCTCGCCCGGGTGGCCCGGGAATCCCCGGTCCCGGTCATCGCCGACGAGGACGCCGTCTCCTACGAGGACGCCCTCGCCCTGGCCGGACGGGTCCACGGGGTCAACGTCAAACTCGCCAAGTGCGGCGGGGTCCGGGCCGCCCTGCGCATCCAAGAGGCCCTGCGCGGCACCGGCACCGAGCTGATGCTCGGCTGCCTCACCGCCAGCTCCCTCGGCATCGCGCCCGCCGTGCACCTCGCCGACCGGGCCCGCTGGATCGACCTCGACGGGCACCTGCTGCTCGCAGAGGACCCGTGGACCGGCATCGGCGGAACCGACGGCACCGTACGCGCCGCGGACCGGGCGGGACTCGGCGTCAGACGCGCCGGCGGGGAGACCGGCCGATGAGGACCCTCACCGCCGTCCGCGGTTTCCCGCTCGCCGTGCGCCTGCTCCTGGTCAACCAACTCGGTGTCAACACCGGCTTCTACCTGCTCGTCCCCTACCTCGCCACCCACCTCTCCGAGGACCTCGGCCTCTCGGCGGCCGTCGTCGGCGTGGTCCTGGGCCTGCGCACCCTCAGCCAGCAGGGCCTGTTCCTGGTCGGCGGCTCGGCCGCCGACCGGCTCGGCGCCCGCGGGGTGATCATCGCCGGCTGCGCCCTGCGGACGCTCGGGTTCGCCCTGTTCGCCCTCGGCGACGCGCTGCCGCTGCTGCTCACCGCCGCGATGCTCAGTGGGCTCGCGGGCGCCCTGTTCAACCCCGCCGTACGGACGTACGTCGCCCAGGAGGCGGGCGAGCGCAAGGCCGAGGCCTTCGCACTGTTCAACGTCTTCGCCACCGCAGGGGCGCTGCTCGGCCCGCTGCTGGGGACCCTGCTGCTCCTCGTGGACTTCCGGGCGGCCGCCGTCACCGCGGCCGCGGTCTTCGCCGTGCTCACCCTCGCGCAGCTGCTGGTGCTGCCCGCCCGGCGGATCCCGGCCCCGGACACCGGACTGCTCGGCGACTGGCGGGAGGCGGCGGGCAGCCGCGGTTTCCTCGCGTTCTCGGTCGCCATGACCGGCATGTACGGGCTGCAGAACCAGCTCTACCTGCTCCTGCCCCACGCCGCCGTGCGGGCCTCCGGCCGGGACGGCTCGATCGGCCTGCTGTTCCTCGCCGGCACCCTCGCCCATCTCTTCCTCCAGCTGCGCATCACCCGCCGGCTGCAGTCCGCGGGCAGCCGCGGCCGCTGGATCGCCACGGGCCTGGCCGTCATGGGACTGGGCTTCGTCCCGCCCCTGCTCGTCGCCGGCGCCCCGGCCCCGCACCCGGCGGACCTGCTCGCCGTCCTGGCCGGGGCCCTGCTCCTGCACGTCGGCGTGATGATCGCCCAGCCGTTCGTGATGGAGCTGATACCGGCCTTCGGCCGGGAGGGTCTCACCGGCACCTACTACGGCCTCTTCTACGCGGTGTCCGGCACCGCGGCCGCGATCGGCAGCGCGGGGGTCGGCTGGGCGATGGACACCGCCGGCCGCTCCGGTGCCGCCTGGCTGCCCTTCGCCTGCTGCCTCGCCCTCGGCCTGGCCTGCGCGGCGGCGGTCACACGGCTCGACCGAAGACAGGGCCTGCCCGCCGCCCCCGCCCCCGCCCCCGCGTCCGGACCCGACCCGGACCCCGGCCCCCGCCACCGCGACGGCACCCGCCCGAGAAGCGAGCAACGATGAGCACCGGCAACCTCCTCACCGACCGTCCCGACCTGTACGAAGAGCGCTTCCCCGACCCGCGGCGCCTGGCCGCCCGCTGGGCCGAGGACGTGCTCGCGCGCCACGGCGCCGGCCCCCGCGTCCTCGACGTCGGCTGCGGCACCGGCCGCGACGCCGCCTGGCTGCACCACGAGGCCGGCCGCCGGGTCACCGGCATCGACACCTCCGACGCCATGCTGGCCCACGCCCGTACCCGTCACCCCGGTCCCGCCTACCACCGCGCCGACATGCGCGAGTTCGACCTCGGAGCCCGCTTCGACGCCGTGGTCTGCCTGGACAGCGCGCTGCTCTACTGCCACACCAACGAGGACCTCACCGCCTTCCTCGCCCGCTGCCGCACCCACCTCGCCCCCGCCGGGCTGCTCGTCGCCGAGATGCGCAACGGAGCCTTCTTCCTCGGCAACACCGAACTGCTCGACGGCCCGCGCACCGCCGGCTTCACCCGGCACGGGACCACGTACACCTCGCACACCACCCTCCACATCGACCACGCCGCCCAGCTCCTGCGGCGCCGCCGGGAATGGACCGCCGACGACGGCTCACCCCCGGCCGTCCAGCACTCCGCCTGGCGCCTGCTCTTCCCCCAGGAGCTCCGCCACTTCCTGACCACCGCCGGCTTCGAGCCCCTGGACCTCTACGACCGGCCCGGCCCCCGCACCGAACCGGCCTGGAACGAAGGGGACACCCCGCTCACCACGGTGAGCGGCGACCGCCTGCACCTCGTGGCCCGCGTGCAGCACCCACACCACCCTCACCACAGCAACGGAGACAGCCCGTCATGAACGACCGCCCCACCGGCCCCGCCCGAAGAAGCCTCCTCGTCGCCGGCAGCGCGGCCACCCTCGCCCTCGCCGCCGGCTGCGGGACCGGTCCCGGCACCCCCACCGGCGCGAAGAACGCCGCCGACACCGCTCCCAAGCCCGGCGGACGGCTGCGCGCCGCCTTCGCGGGCGGCGGCGCGGGCGAGACCCTCGACCCGCACGCGGCCAACCTGTTCGTCGACGCGGCCCGCGCCAAGGCCCTCTTCGACAAGCTCGCCGACTTCGGAGCCGACCTCGCCCCCGTGCCCCGCCTCGCCGCACGCTGGGAACCCAACGAGACCCTCGACACCTGGCGGATCACCCTGCGCCGGGCCGCCTTCCACGACGGCCGGCCCGTCACGGCCGAGGACGTGCTCTACAGCTACCGCCGCATCGCCGATCCCAAGGGCACCTTCCGCGCCAAGGCCTCGCTGGAACCCGTCGACCTCTCCGCGAGCCGCGCCGTGGACGCCACCACCGTCGAGTTCAGGCTCAAGCGTCCCTACGCCGAATTCCCCAACACCCTCGCGGCCTTCGGCGCCTACATCGTGCCCGAGGGCACCACCGCCTTCGACCGGCCCGTCGGCTCCGGCCCCTTCACCTTCGTCTCCTTCAAGCCCGGCGCCGGCCTCCTCGTCCGGCGCAACCCCGACTACTGGGAGGGCGCCCCCCACCTGGAAGAACTCGAATTCGTCATTGCGGGCGAAGAGTCCGCCCGGGTCAACGCCCTCCTCGGCGGCCAGGTCGAGTACGCCCACGAACTGAACCCGGCCACCGCCCGCGCCCACGAGGGCAAGGGCCGCATCGACGTCGTACGGCTGCCCGGCAGCGCCATGCAGGGCTTCGTCATGAAGACCGACCGGGCACCCTTCGACGACAAGCGGGTCCGCCAGGCCTTCTTCCTCATCGCCGACCGCAGGGAACTCGTCGACGGCGCGCTCTCCGGCGCCGGGGAGATCGGCAACGACCTCTTCGGAAAAGGCTGCCAGTACTACGCGGCCGGCCTGCCGCAGCGCGTCCAGGACCTCGAACGCGCCCGCGCCCTGCTCAAGGAGGCCGGCGCCGAAGGGCTCCAGGTCACCCTCGACACCGCGCCCGCCGCCACCGGATTCATCGAAGCCGCCGCCATCTTCAAGGAGCAGGCGGCCAAGGCCGGGGTCACCGTCGAGGTCAAGGTCGGCAACAAGGAGACGTACTGGAAGGACATCCTCAACTCCGGAACCCTCGCCTCCTACCGGTCCGGCGCCATGCCCATCGAATCCCACGTCTCCCAGCGGCTGCTCACCGCCTCCACCACCAACGCCACCAAGTGGCAGCACGAGGACTTCGACGACCTCTACCAGCAGGCCCAGTCCACCCCCGACGAGAAGGAGCGCACCGCCCTGTACGAACGGATGCAGCGCCGGCTCCACGCTGAAGGAGGCTTCCTGATCTGGGGCTTCGCCGACTGGATCGTCGCCACCTCGCCCAAGGTCCGCGGCGTGTCCAAGGCCGCCCCCGCCAACACCCTCGACTGGGCCCGCTTCGACCGGCTCTGGCTCGCGTGACGGGCCGCCTCCCCTGGATCGGCCGCCGTCTGCTCCTCGGCCTGGGGCAGACGGCGGCCGTCGTCCTGCTGGTCTTCGCCCTCACCGAGGCGCTGCCCGGCGACGCGGCCGTCGCGCTCGCCGGCGACCAGCCCGACCCCGAACGCATCGCCCGCATCCGCGCGACCATGCGGCTGGACCGGCCCGCCGCCGAACGGCTCCAGGAGTGGGTCACCGGCATGCTCCACGGCGACCTCGGCACCTCCCTGGTCACCGGACGGCCCGTCAGCGGCCAGCTCGCGGACGGCCTCGGCCCCACCCTGCTGCTCGCCGCCGCCACGCTCACCGTGCTGGTCCCGCTCTCGGTCGGCCTCGGAGTCCTCGCCGCCCGGCGGGAGGGAGGCCTCGTGGACCGGGCCGTCAGCGCCCTGACCCTGGCCGTCCACGCCGTACCGGAATTCGCCCTCGGCGTGCTGCTGGCCGCCCTGTTCGCCCTGCACCTGGGCTGGCTCCCGGCCACCGCCGTCGCCGCCGACCCCCTCGTGCGGCCCGAGGTCCTCGTCCTGCCCGTCCTCGTCCTGACGGCCCGGCCCGTGTGCACGCTCAGCCGTCTGGTGCGCGCCGGGATGATCGAGGCGATGGCCTCGCCGTACGTGGCCCAGGCCCGCCGCTGCGGACTGTCCGGCTCCCGCATCCGCTGGGCGCACGCCCTGCCCAACGCCCTGGCACCCGCCACCCAACAGCTCGCGCGCACCTGCGACTGGCTGCTGAGCGGGGTGATCGTCGTGGAGGCGCTGTTCGTCGTGCCCGGCCTCGGCACCGTCCTCATCGAGGCCGTCGCCGCCCGCGACGTACCCGTCGTCCAGGGCATGGCGGTCGTCTTCGGCATCGTCACCGTCCTCGTCAACCTCGGCGCCGACCTCGTCGCCCGCCGCTTCGCCCCCCGCTCGGAGGTGGCCGCGTGACGACCCGCTCCCCGGCGCGCTACGCCCTCGGCGCCGCGCTCGTCGCCGCACCGCTGCTGCTCGCCCTGCTGGGACCCCTGGCCGCCGGCCCCGCCGGACCCCGGTCCGTCTCCTTCGCCACGGGCCAGGACCACTGGCTCGGAACCGACTTCAGCGGCCGCGACGTCTGGCACCAGATCCTGCTCGGCGGCAGGTCCGTGGTCCTCGTGGCGCTCGGCGCGACCCTGCTCGCGTACCTGCTCGCCCTGCCGCTCGGCCTCGCCGCCGCGCTCACCCGCCGGACGTGGCTGGAGGAGGTACTGATGAGACCGCTGGACGTGCTGGTCGCCGTACCCTCGCTGCTCCTGGTCCTGCTCGTCGCGGCCACCTTCACCCCCGGCCCCGCCGGACTGACGGCCCTGGTCGCACTGGCCGCCGTACCCGACGCGGCCCGGGTCGTCCACGCGGCGGCGGTCGAAGTGTGCGCCCGGCCGGCCGTCGAGGCGCTGCGCATGCAGGGCGAGTCCTGGTGGCGCACGGCCCTCGGCTACGTGGCCCGCTCCCTGCGGCGCACCCTCGCCGCGGACGCCGGGATCCGGCTGACCGGGGCCCTCTACCTGGTGGCCACGGCCGCGTTCCTCGGCGTCGGCGTGGCACCCGACGCCGCCGACTGGGCGGTGATGGTCGACCGCAACCGGACCGGCCTGTTCCTCCAGCCCTGGGCCGTGGTGGTGCCCGCCCTGCTCATCGCCGCGCTGTCGATGGGCGCCAACCTGCTGTGTGACGCGGCGCTGCACGCGGGAGCTCCCCGCCCGCCGGGGCGCCGCCGGAAGGGAGTACGGACATGACCGCCGTGGCAGAAGTACGGGGCCTGCGCGTCGAGATCGGCGGCCGGGCCGTCGTCGACGGGGTGAGCCTGACCGCCCGGGCCGGCCGGGTCACCGCCGTCATCGGCCCCTCCGGCAGCGGCAAGACCACCACCGGCCTCGCGCTCCTCGGCGAGTACCCGCCCGGCGCCCGCGTCGAGGGCGCCGTACGGACGGAACGGGCCGGCGCGGTGGGCTACGTACCCCAGCACCCCGGCGCCGTACTCAACCCCGCCCGGCGCGTCGGCGCCCTGCTGGGCGACGTCGCCGCCCGCCGGGGAGGCGGCCGCCGCGAGATCCGCCGGCGGGTGCTCGAAGCCCTGGAGCTGGCCCGGATCCCCGACCCCGCGGGGACGCTGCGCCGCTTCCCGCACCAGCTCTCGGGAGGACAGCAGCAGCGCGTGGTGCTGGCGCAGGCGCTGCTCCTGGGGGCCGGGGTGATCGTCGCCGACGAACCGACCACCGGACAGGACGCGCTCACCAAACAGGCCGTCGTCGCCGAGCTGGCCGCCCTCGCCGGCCGGGGCATCGCCGTCGTCCTGCTCAGCCACGACATGGACGTGGTGCGCCGGCTGGCCGACGACGTCGTCGTGATGCGCGCGGGCCGGGTCGTGGAGCGCGGACCGGTGCACGCCGTGCTCGGCGACCCGCCGCCCGAGGTGCCCGCCACCCCGCTCGTGCCGCGCCCGGCCGGGCCCGTCGTCCTGGAGGTACGCGCCCTGACCGCCGGGCACCGCACCGCGCGCGGGGCCGTCGACGTGCTGCACGAGGTCGCGCTCTCGGTCCGGTCGGGCGAGTGCCTCGCGCTGGTCGGCCGCTCGGGCAGCGGCAAGACCACCCTGGGGCGGTGCCTCGCGGGGCTGCACGCCGGACACCGGGGCCGGATCCTGCTCGACGGCGAACCGCTGCCGAGGAGCCTGCGCGCGCGCAGCCGGACGCAACTGGCCGCCGTGCAGTACGTGTTCCAGGACGCGAAGGCCGCCTTCGACGAACACCGGCCGGTCCTCGACCAGGTGGCCCGTACGGCCGTCCGGCTGCGCGGGGCCGACGTGCGGGGCGCACGCGCGGAAGCCGGCCGGACGATGGAGGCCCTCGGCCTGGGCGCGGGACCGGCCGGCCGCCGCCCGGGGGAGCTCTCCGGCGGGGAACTCCAACGCGCCGCGCTGGCCAGGGCCCTGCTCGCACGCCCGCGGGTGCTCGTCTGCGACGAGATCACCTCCGGGCTCGACCCCGCCACCCGTGCGGCCGTGCTCGACCTGCTCGCCGGGCTGCGCGAACACCAGGACCTCGCCCTGGTGTTCATCACCCATGACCTCGTGGCCGCGGCCGCGCTGGCCGACCGTACCGCCGTCCTGGAGGCGGGGCGCCTCGCCCGAACGGGCGGGCCGGAAGGCGCCGCGGGACCCGGTCTCCGTGGCTGACGGCCCTTGTGGGGCTACGGCCGGTTGCGGGGGTCGGACGGGCGGCGGGCCGCGAGGCCGCCGAAGTCACGGGCGAACCCCTCGCGAAAACCGGGCCGTTCGAGCGCCTTCTCGAAGGCGAGCGCGGCGCGGGCGAGCGCGGCCGCGTTCTCCTGGGCGGCGGTGAGTTCGGCGAGGTACGCCCGCAGGCTCAGTCCGCGGTCCGCGGCGAGCACGGCGAGCCGGTCGTGCACATCGGTGTCGACCTCGACTGTGGTGGTGTCGGCCATGCACCGAGTATGCGCGCCCGCGGACCGGGCGGGGGGCCGTTCGCCGCAGGGCACGGGGACGAGAGGGTCGACCGCGTCCTCAGCCGGCCCAGCGGCCGGTGAGGAAGGTCAGGGCGACGGTGGCGCCGAGCGGGCCGACGACGTACAGGTAGGCGGACTTCACCCGTGGCCGGCGCAGGCTCCAGGCGGCCAGGGCGGTCCACAGCGGCCACCACAGCAGTGTGGAACGGGGGATCGAGGTGTACCAGTAGGAGGTGCCCAGGGCCCACAGGGTGAGGGCCATGTACAGCGCCTCGGGCCAGCGGCGGCCCCGTACCAGCACGGCGATCAGGACGACACCGACCACCATGGCCAGGAGTTCGGCCTGCCACATCAGCGCGTATCCGGTGGGCTGGGTGTGGTGGAAGGCGGCCTCCCAGGTGTTGCTCCAGGCTTCCCACGGTGCGTGGAAGTCCCGGTACCAGCCGCGTTCCTGAGCGTGCTTCCAGGCCATCCAGTCCCCGGTGTGCGTCTGCAGGTACCAGGAGTACGACGCCGGTGCGAGGGCGGGCAGCAACAGCCAGGGCGCCGCGCGCCAGGCCGAGCGGCCCCGGGCGGTCAGTACGAAGTGCAGGACGAGCGCGGCCACCAGGAACAGCCCCGTGACGCGCACCGAACAGGCCAGGCAGGCCAGGACCGCGGCCGTCGGCCAGTGCTGCCGCTGAGCCGCCAGCCAGGCGGGCAGGGCCAGGGCGAGGAAGAGCGCCTCGGTGTAGCCGGCGGCGAGGAACACGGCGCACGGCGACATCAGGAGGAAGAGGACCGTACGCCGGCCCGCGTCCTGGACGGGCAGCCGCAGGCGGGCGATGCGGGCGAGCGCCAGGACGGCGACGCCGCCCGCGAGGAACGAGATCAGCGCTCCCGCCGCGGCCCAGTCGGGGACGACGGTGTGGACGGCGCGCAGGGTGAGGGGGAAGCCGGGGAAGAAGGCCTCACGGTTGTCCCAGCCGGCCGTCCAGGGCCCGGCGTGGTCGGGGAAGTAGCCGTCCCTGGCTATGTGCATGAAGTGCGTCCAGTCCCACTGCTGCCAGGGCGCGAGCGGAGAGGCGGGCCGGCGGGCGTCGCCGTCGGCGGGGAACAGCCAGCCGACGACCCCCGCGACGGTCCAGATGCCGACGCGGGTCAGCAGGTAGAGCCACAGCACCTCGCGGTCGTCCGGGCCGAGACGGCGCAGCGTCCGGCGACGGCGCCGCGCGTGGCCGGTGTGTCCGGTGCGGTCGGTGCCGCCCGTGCGGTCCTCGTCGGGGACGCGCGGCCCGGTGGTGCGCGCGTCGGCGACCGCGGCCGGCCGATGCGGGGCGGAAACGGACATACGGGATCTCCTGACCCTGTGAGGGCATGCGGAACCACCGGCCTGGGTTTCAAGGCCGGGGTCCTCGGGCGGTGATGGGGGAGTGGCGCGGGTGGGGGTTACCCGGGCTGCCGCGAGGAAGTCGCGGACGCGCCCGGGTACGTCGTCCCGGTGGGAGTGCCGGGCGGCGCCGTCGTATGGCGGGGCGGGGTCGGGCTGGAGGTCGGCGTGGAGGACGGAAGGGTCGTCGGTGTGGCGGACGACGAGGTGGACGGCGTGGGGGTCGGCCCGGAGGAGGGGGCCAGGGGAGAGGGGGTGCTCGCCGGGAGGACCGGGCCCGGGCTGTCCGGCAGGAACGCGGCGACGGCCGCGCCGGATCCGGCGAGGACGAGGCAACAGGCGACGGCGAGGCCGGCGATCCGGCGCCGCCGGGCCCGTTCCCCGCGCAGCTCGATGACGGCGACGGGCGGGAGCGCGGAGCGGGACGCGCCCTCGCAGGCGGCTTCCCGGAACAGGGACCGCAACGGGTCGTGGGACTCAGGCATCGGGAGCCTCCTCAATGCGGGGATCCTGCAGATGGCAGGAGAGCGCGGCCCGGCCCCGGGACAGATGGGTCTTGACCGTGCTCGCGGACAGGGAGGTCTCGGCGGCGATCTGCTCGACGGTCAGATCGCACAGGTAGTGCAGCGCCATCGTCCGGCGCTGCTTCGGGGGCAGCTGCCGCAGTGCCTCCACGAGGGCGACCGCCTCCGGACCGGGCCCCTCCACGTGGGACGCGGGGGCCGTGCGCCGCCAGGCGTCGGCGGTCCGCCGCCGTCCCCGCCAGCGGCTGACCGCGAGCCGCCAGGCGACCGTACGGATCCAGGCTTCCGGCCTGCCGTCCCGGTCCAGTTGGCGTCGCCGCCCCCAGCCCCTGACGAAGGCCTCCTGCACCACGTCCTGCGCCTCGTGATGGTCACCGAGCATCACGTACAGCTGTCCTGTGAGCCGTCCCGCCGCTTGCGCGTAGAACTCCTCGAACTCCTCGACGGTCAAAAAATCGCTCCCGAATCCATGTGCACCTCTCAGGGGGCATACGCCTGCCGTCCCGCATCCGGTTGACACCGGATGACAGATCGTCGTGTGAGTGGCGTCACATGGTCGTCGGCCCGGTTCCCGGCGGGCGGGCCGCCCCCGGCCCGCGCCCCCGCCCGGGACCGTACGGGGGAAATGACGCGAGGCCCGGATCCGTCAGGATCCGGGCCTCGTGAGCAGTAGCGGGGACAGGATTTGAACCTGCGACCTCTGGGTTATGAGCCCAGCGAGCTACCGAGCTGCTCCACCCCGCGTCGGTAGACCTCACCCTACGGCATTCCGGGGGTCCCACTCGCCACATTTCGGGACGGCCGGGCCCGTACGGTCCGCGCACCGGCCGAATCCCGTCGTTAAGGCGAGATCATTCCCCCTGGTGACCGTGCGTGCAGGCGTGTACCTTCACGGGTAGCTGTCGTGGTTCCAAGTGCCTTGCCCGTGCCTTTCGGTGTGGGCAGTTTTGCTGTGTTGTGCCGTAGGACCAGGGCGATCACCTCCGCCTTCCACGCCGTGTGGAAGGCGTTACGTCAACGGGAAGGCATGAACATGGCTACGGGAACCGTGAAGTGGTTCAACTCTGAGAAGGGCTTCGGCTTCATCGCCCAGGACGGTGGCGGCCCGGACGTCTTCGCCCACTACTCGGCGATCAACGCGTCCGGCTACCGTGAGCTCCAGGAGGGCCAGGCCGTGACGTTCGACATCACGCAGGGCCAGAAGGGCCCGCAGGCGGAGAACATCACCCCCGCCTAGTCTCGGACCGCCGGAGAACCGTTTCGTCGCCGAGGTCGTCACTGATGTGATCACCGACGTGCCGAAACGTCCGACATGCGACACCAGGGCCGTGCGGCGACTGCCGCACGGCCCTGGTGCATGATGCACGGGTGAATCGCAGGGTGAGCGCGGACGTCCAGGCGCGGGTCGCCGGGATGCTCGAAGAGCTGGTGGAGTCCGGCCGGGAGAGCGGCCTCCAGGTGGCGGCCTACCTCGACGGCGAGCCGATCGTCGACGCACACGCGGGCTGGGCCGACCACCCCGGTGGCCGCCGGCTCGGATCCGACACGCTGATCCACAGCTTCTCGACGGGCAAGGGCTTCACCGCGACCCTGGTGCACGTGCTCGCCGAGCGCGGGCTGATCGCGTACGACACCCCCATCGCCCACTACTGGCCCGAGTTCGGGGCGCACGGCAAGGAGCGGGCCACCGTACGCCACGCCCTGACGCACACCATCGGCGTGCCGCAGCTCCCCGCCGCCCTCACGCCCGAGGAGCTGTGCGACTGGGACACCATGTGCGCGGTCGTCGCGGCACAGGAGCCGATGTGGGAGCCGGGCTCCGCGAGCGGGTACCACGGCTGGACCTTCGGCTGGATCCTGGGCGAGACCGTGCGCCGGATCACCGGGCTCACCCCCGCCGAGGCCCTGCGCACCTACGTGACCGAGCCGCTGGGCGTGGCCGACGAGCTCTTCTTCGGCCTGCCCGAGAGCGAACTCGTCCGTACGGCGCCGCTCGTGGAGGGCAACTGGGCGGCCTGGCTGGAGAGCCTTCCGCCCTCCGCGCCGTTCCGCCGGTACGTGGTCCCGAACCGCGCCGTGTGGACCGTCGCCGAGCTCGCCAACCGCCGGGCGTACCTGCTCGCCGACCTGCCCGCGTGCGGCACCACGACCGCGCGGGCCGCCGCCCGGCTGTACGCCGCGCTGTCGGGCGAGGTCGACGGCGTACGGCTGATGTCCCCGGAACGAACGGCACTGGCCGCCGGCGTGGCCGTCGAGGGCAAGGACCTGATGCTCCTCGGCAGGTACGCCAAGGGGCTCGGCTACTTCCTCGGCCTGCCCGCGATGGCCGGCGACCGCAGGGCCTTCGGACACCACGGCAGCGGCGGCAGCATCGCCTTCGCCGACCGCGGGCGGGGCCTCGCCTTCTGCCTCACCCGGACCCGCCTCGTGGCCGGCGCGGAGGACACCGCGGCCCGGGTGCTGGCCGACGCGATCAGATCCGCCGTCGTCACCCCGCCGAGCGGGTCCTGACGGGTCCGGACCGGCTCAGGCGAGGCGGGACGCTGCCCGCCGAGCGGTCCGGGCCCGCATCACGGCGGCGACGAGGGCGAGTACGACGGTCGCGACCCCCGACGCCGCCAGCACCCCCCGGGGCCCCATCAGCGCGATGAGGGGTCCGCCGAGCGCGGTGCCCACCGGCCCGGCGGTGAGGAGGGCGGCGCTGCGGGCGGCCAGGACCGTGGTCAGCCAGGCGGCCGGCGTGCGGTCCTGGAACAGGGTGTAGGACAGCGCCGTGAACGGTCCGTAGATCAACCCGCCGAGCGTGAAGCAGGCGAGCGTGACGGCCGCGGGCGCGCCGAGGCCGAAGGGCACCAGAGCCAGCCCCCAGCCGGCGACGATGGTCAGGGTGACCGGCCAGAGCGGGAACCTGCGCAGGGCCCCCGCCGCCAGGCCGCCCAGCACGGCGCCCGCCCCGAACAGCGCCCAGTACAGCCCGAGGAGACCCGCCCCCGCGTGCAGGTCGTCGGTGACGTGCAGGGGCAGCGCGACCTCCGCCGGCCCGTAGAGGAAGTTGAAGAACCAGGTCAGGGCGAGGACACCGAGGAGTTCGGGCTGCTTGCGCAACAAGTGCAGGCCCGCGGCCGACCGGTCGGCGTCGACGGGTGCGGCCGCCTGGTCGGCCTGCCCGGTCTCGCCGGACGGCACCCGCACCCGGCCCACCTGGACGGCGAGCACGGCGAAGGACAGCGCGTCGAGACCGATCAGCCAGGCCGGGCTGACCGCCGCCGCGAGGAAGCCGGCGAGGGCGGGGCCGATGACGATCGAGGCCGAGGTGCTGGAACTCACCAGCGCGTTGGCGGCCAGCCGGTGCTCCGCCGGCAGCAGCCCGGCGAGCAGCGAGTACTTCCCCGCGTTGCCCCAGGCGTGCAGGACGGACGAGCCCGCGAGCAGGGCCACGTACAGCGCGGGGTGCAGCGCGTCCAAGACCCAGGCCAGCGGCACGCACCCGAGGAGCACCGCACGGATCCGGCTGTCGGCCGCCAGCAGCCGTGCGGCGGGCAGGCGCCGCAGCCACCGCCCGAACAGCAGCGCACCGGCTGCCCCGGGGAGGGCGTACGCGGCGAGCGCGGCTCCCAGGAGCATCCCGGACCGTCCCGGAGGCGCGATCTCGATGGCCAGCCAGGCCACCGCCACCACGCTCATCCCGTCACCGAGATCGGAAGCCGCCAGAGCGGGCAGGAGCCGCCGGAACCCGGCATGGGCGAAGAGCGGCCGGTAGGCCTGCGGCAGCAGGCGAGTTGTCTGTGGAGCAGTCACCCGGTCAGACTCCTGGTTCAAGCGCACTTGAGGTCAAGGGGGAATGGCAGGTGCGAAAGCTCGGTATCGGGGAGCTCGCCCGGCAGGTCGGGATGAGACCGTCGGGCCTGCGCTACTACGAGAGCGTCGGTCTGCTGCCGTCCGCCGAACGGGCCGCGGGCCGGCGCGTCTATCCGGCCGGCACCGTACGGCGGATCGCGCTGATCAAGATGGCCCAGCGGGCCGGGTTCACCCTGGCCGAGATCCGCGCCCTGCTGGACACCGACACCGACCGCGGCGCGACCCGGCAGTGGCGCGCGCTCGCCGAGAGCAAACTCCCCGAACTGGACCGGTTCATCCGGCAGACCCAGCTCCTGCGCGACGCGGTCGCCGACTGCCTCGCCTGCGGCTGCATGAACTTCGACAAGTGCCAGCTCCTCTCGGAGTCCGGGCCCGGCTCCTGAGCCGGTGAACTAGTGGCGGGGGCGTGCGGCCAGGCCCGCCTCGTGGGCGGCGATCGCCGCCTCCACCCGGTTCCGTACGCCGAGTTTGCCGAGGATCACGCTGACGTGGGCCTTCACCGTGCCCTCGACCAGATGCAGGCGCGCGGCGATCTCGGCGTTGGACAGCCCGGTGCCGAGCAGGGCCAGGACCTCGTTCTCCCGTTCCGTCAGCCGGTCCAGGGCGGCCCGCGGCGGCGCTCCGCCCGCCATCCGCCCGGTGCGCAGCCCCGCGATGACCCGGGCCGCGACCTTCGGCGAGAGGTACGCGCCGCCCGCGGCCACCGCGTGCACGCCCGTCAGCAACTCCCGCGGGTCGTCGGCCTTGAGCAGGAAGCCGCTCGCCCCCTCGCGCAGGGCCCGGCCGATGAACTCGTCCTCGCCGAAGGTGGTCAGCATGATCACCGCCGTGCCGGGCAGCTCGTCGTGGATCCGGGCCGCGGCCGAGATCCCGTCGAGCCGGGGCATCTGGATGTCGAGCAGGGCCACCGCCGGCCGGAGCCTGCGCACGGCGTCGACGGCCTCGTGCCCGTCGGCCGCCTCGGCGACGACCTCGATCCCCGGATCCCTCGCCAGGATCGCGCGTACGCCCGCCCGGACCATCGCCTCGTCGTCTGCCACCAGCACCTGGACCACCGGCGCAGTCTACTGGGCTTGTCGGCGTCAGGACGTGTGGGTCTTGAGGCCGTCGAGGACGAGACCGAGGCCGAAGTCGAGGGCGGGCCTGACGTCGCCGTCGTCTTCCACGGCGTCCGAGGCCATCAGGGACGCGAGGGTGGGGAACTGGTCGGGCTGGACGACCTGGGCGAGGAGGTTCCCGTAGTCGGGGCCGGACGGGACGATCTCGGTGGCGATCCGGGCCAGGTCGCGGACGGCGCTGGAGATGAACATGGCGGTGGCGACCAGGTTCTCGGCGGCGAGGCCGGACCGGGCCAGGGGCCGCAGAAGAGCCTCGAACCAGGCCAGTTCGTTCGGACCGGTCGGGGCCCCGGTGGTGGCCACGCGCAGCATCCAGGGGTGGGCGAGGTAGAAGTCCCAGGCCGCATCGGCCCAGTTCAGGATTTCGGTGCGCCACTCCTTCCCCGACTCGGCCGGAGGGCCGCCCTGTGCGCGGTCGGCCATCAGGGCGACCAGCTGGTCCTTCCCGGGGACGTGCCGGTACAGGGCCATCGCGGTGTAGCCGAGTTCGCCGGCGACCCGTTGCATCGAGACCGCGCCCAGGCCCTCGGCGTCGGCCAGCGCGATGGCGGCCTCGACGATGCCGTCGACGCTGAGAGAGGACCGAGCGCTGTCCTTCGTCTCCCAGAGGAGCCGGAAGGTAGCCGCCGCGCTCTTGTCCGCTGACACTTCTACCGCCGATTCTCCGAGGTCGATCCCGGTCGCCCAGCATAGCGGCGGGTGTTGTGGTGCCGGAGCAGCGCGATGCCGAACGCGAGGACCCAGTAGGCGTAGAGGCCGGCGATGGTGGCCGTGGTGCCCCAGCCGTTGGCGCTGACGAACCGTCCGGTGTCGTTGCCGAAATACAGCGACGGGACGAACGCGAGATTGATCAGGGCGATGACGTATGCCGACCGGGCGGCCCACCGGGACAGCAGTCCCGAGCGAACCGCGGCATACCCGGCGGCCACCAGGAACACCGCGGTGAGGATGCGACCGATGGAGCCGTACAGGAGGTAGGTGCCCTCGGCGGTGATGGTGGGATCGACCGGCTCGTCGGCGGCGATGACCTCTCCGGCCTGCAGGGAGTGTGCGACGAAGGTGACCGCGATGTAGGCCAGTGCCGCGCCGTGGGCGATGTCCGCGACCCAGCCGCAGGCCGGGTCCGCCCGGCGGATCAGCTCGCGAACCCCGGTGACGAAGCCGAGGAACAGGACGAGGACGACAAGGCTGAGGAGGATGCGGGTCAGCACGTTGGAGTCGGGGGGTGCCCCGTCATGGACGAAGTAGAGCGGCACCTCGATGACCTGCAGGACCGTGAACGCCACGCCTGCGATTCCGGTGAACCTGCGCAGCGGTAAGCCGCCCGGACCCGTTGCTGTATATGACATAAGCGAGAGTGTATGACGTATACACAGCTGATTCAATGAGAATCCTCGAGATCGGAATTGATGCCGTTCGGTGGGGGACCCCCGACGAAAGTAGGGGCGCGGATCGCCGCCCCGCGGCTGATGACCGGCCCACCGGCTGCTTCCTACGGTCGTGGCATTGCCGCGAACACCGAAGGGACACCCGTGATCACCCTGCGAGGCCTGACCAAGCGCTACGGCGACACCGTCGCCGTGGACGGACTGACCCTGGACGTGGAAGAGGGGCGCGTCACCGGCTTCCTCGGCCCCAACGGCGCCGGGAAATCCACCACGATGCGCATGATCCTCGGCCTGGACCGGCCCACCGCCGGCCGCGCGCTCATCGACGGCAGGCCGTACGCCTCGATGCGCCATCCGGTCCGCGAGGTCGGGGCGCTCCTCGACGCGAAGGCCCTCCACCCGGCCCGCTCCGCGCGCAGCCACCTGATCGCACAGGCCCGCAGCAACGGCATCCCCGTCCGCCGTGTCGACGAGGTCCTGGAGACGGTGGGCCTGGCCAAGGTGGCCCGCCGGCGCGCCGGCGCCTTCTCGCTCGGCATGTACCAACGGCTCGGCATCGCGGGCGCCCTGCTCGGCGATCCACAGGTGCTCATCCTCGACGAACCGGTCAACGGCCTCGATCCCGAGGGTGTGCGCTGGGTGCGCGAACTCGTCCGCGCGCAGGCCGCCCAGGGCCGTACGGTCTTCCTCTCCAGCCACCTGATGAGCGAGATGCAGCTGACGGCCGACCGGCTCGTCGTCATCGGCCGGGGCCGGCTGCTCGCCGACACCCCCATGGCGGACCTGCTCGCGGCGAGCGCCTCGGCCTCGGTGCGGGTGCGCACCGCCGACCCCGCCGACCTGAGCGGCCTGGCCGGTCGCCTGCGCGCGTACGAAGGGGTGACCGTCGAGTCACCGGGCGGCGAGCGGAACGAGATCGTCGTCCGGGGCCGGACCGCGGCAGAGATCGGCGACCTCGCCCACCGCCTGGGCGTTGCGCTGCACCAACTGCACAGTGTCCCGGCCTCGTTGGAGCAGGCCTACATGGAACTGACCGAGCACAGCGTCGAGTACGGAGCGGCGGCGTCCCCGCCGCCGCCCGTGTCCGACGGCTCCGCCCCGACCGCAACGACCGAGGTGTGAAAACCATGTCCGCCATGACAGCCCCATCAGACACCTCAGACACATCAGCCAGCACCCGCACCGGGCCGTCCGGCGGCGGATTCGCCGGCGCGGTCGGCGCCGAGTGGACCAAACTGTGGTCCGTCCGCGCGCCGTACGCCTGCCTGCTCGCCGGCGTCCTGCTGACCGGGGTCTTCACCTTCTACTACGGTGCGATCGCCCGCATCAACGACAGACCGGTCCAGGCGCTCGGCAACGCCCCGGTCTCCTCCGTCGCCCTCGGGCAGTTCGTCATCGTCGTCCTGGCGATGAGCACGGTCACCGCCGAGTACTCCACGGGCAGCGTCCGCACCTCGCTCCAGTGGGTGCCGGTCCGGCACCGCATGCAGCTGGCCAAGGCGGTGGTGACGGCCGCGGCGGCCTTCGCCGCCGGAGCCCTGTTCGCCGTCCTCGGCATGGCCGTGGCCTGGACACCCTTCCGCGGGCACGCCGTCTTCGTCCCGGCCGAGGCGGCCTCCCAGGTCCTGGCGATGGGCCTCTACTTCGCCCTGACCGCCGTGCTCACGGTGGGGCTGTCGTTCGCCCTGCGGACCGCGGCCGGCACCCTGTCGGCCGCCTTCGTGCTGATCTCCGTGCTCCCGAGCATGTGCACCGCGCTCGGCGGCCCCGTCCTCCTGGCGGTGTACGACTACCTTCCGCAGAGCGCCGGCGCCCACTTCATGCGCGCCGACGGCGACGCCCCGTACCCGACCGCCGTCGGACTGCTGATCGTGTCGGCCTGGACCGCCGCGGCCCATCTGGCCGGCCGGGCGGTCCTGCGGCGCCGCGACGGATGACCTGGACTAGCCTCGGCGGGTGAGGTGGGGGAACACGAGAGGGAAGGCGGGGGCACGCGTGAGGACGCCGAGCGCTCCGGTGCTCAGGGGGATCGGACCGGCCGTGCGCGACGGCGCGCTGTGGGCGGCGCTCGCGGGCACCGGCGTCTTCGCCTTCCGGGAGCGCGTCGCCGAAGCCTCCCCGGTACTCGGCCTGGTCCTGCCCCTGTTGATCCTGGCGGTGGCGGTTCCCGGCAGCCGGAAACGGCCCGGCGCGGCCGTGTTCCTCGCCAACGCGGCGTGCGCGCTGGGCCTGGCCGAGCCGACCGCGACGGCGAGCCCGTACCTGGCCGCCCTGGCCGTGCTGACGTACCTCCTCGGCGTCCGCTCGACCCGCACGGGGGCGGCGCTCCTGCTCTTCGGGGCCTGCATGGCCGTCGACCTCGCGCTGTGCGCCGTCCTGGGCGTCGGCCCCGTGTACTGGTTCTACGCGGTGTCCATGATCCCCTCGGCCCTCCTCCTGCCCTGGCTGGCCGGCCGCTACCGGCAGGCCAGGCTGGCCCTGGTGCGCGGGGGCTGGGAGCGGGCGCGCGGCCTCGAACAGCGGCAGCGGTTCGTCGCCGAGCAGGCCCGGCTGCGGGAACGGACGCGGATCGCCGCCGACATGCACGACTCGCTCGGCCACGAGCTGAGCCTGATCGCCCTGCGCGCCGGCGCCCTGGAACTCTCGCCCACCCTCTCCGGCCAGGACCGGGCGGACCTGGCCGTGCTGCGCGCGGCCGTCGCGGACGCCGTCGGGCACCTCCGGGACACCATCGGCATCGTGCGCGACGGCTCCGACGCGTCCGACGGCTCCGACGGTCATGGAGGCCACGGACCGCACGGGGATCCGACGGCCTCGTCCGTAGAGCCGGTGGAGGAACTCGTGGCCCGGGCAAGGGAGTCCGGCGTCACGGTGGACCTGCGGCGGGAGGGGGAGACGGGGGTCCTGCCGCCGCTGGTCGACCGCACGGCGTACCGCGTGGTCCAGGAGTCGCTGACCAACGCCATCAAGCACGCCCCCGGCGCCGAGGTCCGGATCCGCATCGCCCACCAGGGCACCCGCACCGAGGTGCGGGTGGCCAACTCCGCCCCGCCCAAGGGCTCATCGGACTTCGCCCCGCCGCACGCCCCCGACACCTCGCGGGCCTCCGACCACCGCGGGCTCACCGGCCTGCGCGAACGGGTCCGGCTGATCGGCGGAACCCTGCACGCCGCACCCCGCGGAGGCGGCTTCGAGGTGCGCGCCACCCTCCCGGACCAGGTGGGCCCCCTGCGTCCGGAAGCCGCCGGAGCGCCCCCGGAGGAGGAAGCCGGTGCGGAGTCGGCGCGCCGGCTCGCCGACGCCCGGCGCCGCGCCCGGCTCCGGTTCGCCTTCGCCATCGCGGCCCCGGCCGCACTCGGCCTGCTCCTCCTCGGCTCCGCCGCGTACCTGGCCCACCAGCTGACCGCCTGCGTGCTGCGCCCCGCGGACTTCGCGGCCCTGCGGCCCGGCCAGGAGCGGGCCGAACTCGCGCACCTCCTCCCGGACCGCGAGTTCCGGTACGTACCGGACGCCGTCAAGGCGGTGCCCGCGCCCGCCGGCACCGTGTGCACGTACTACCGCTCGCACGGCAGCGTCCTCGACCAGGCCGACGTCTACCGGCTCTGCTACGCGGGCTCCCGCCTGGCGGCCAAGGACGTGCTCCCGAGCCGACCGCTCACCACCTCGGCGGATGAGGCATGATCGGGGGATGTCTGAACGCATCATTGCCGCCTGTGACGGAGCGGCGAAAGGTAATCCCGGGCCGGCCGGCTGGGGCTGGGTCATCGCCGACTCCCAGGGACGCCCCGAGCGTTGGGAGGCCGGGCCGCTCGGCCGGGCCACCAACAACATCGGCGAGCTGACCGCCCTCCAGCGGCTGCTCGAGGCGGTCGCCCCCGGGACGGCCGTCGAGGTGCGGATGGACTCCCAGTACGCGATGAAGGCCGTGACGCAGTGGCTCCCGGGCTGGAAGCGCAACGGGTGGAAGACCTCCTCCGGCCAGCCGGTCGCCAACCGCGGACTCGTCGAAGAGATCGACCTGCTGCTCGCCGACCGTGACGTGACCTTCGTCTACGTTCCGGCGCACCGCGAGGACGGCGACCTGCTGAACGCGATCGCCGACCAGGCCGCCAGCGACGCGGCCCGCACACAGGAGGCCGCCGGCACCGCCCTCGGACACGCGGACCTGCCGGTCCCGGCCCCGGCCGCGCCCGCGCGCCAGAAGACGGGCACGGCGCGGAAGCGGCCGGCCGAAGGCGCCGCATCCGGCCGTGCGTCTCGGCCCATCAAGGCGAAGTTCCCCGGCAGCTGCCCCTGCGGGAAGCCCTACGCCGTCGGTGACATGATCGCCAAGAACGGGAGCCGCTGGGGCCACGAGAGCTGCGCCGCCTCCGCCTCCGCCTAGGGGCGGTGGACGCGCAGGTACGCGACCTCGTACGACATCTCGGAGACGTCCTCGTCGGGCGCCGGGTGGTAGCGCCCGGCGCAGACGGAGAGGTTGACGATGAGGTACGCCCTCCAGTTGCGCCCCACCCCGCGCCGGTCGGCGTATGCCCGCGTGCCGTTGACCCACCACACGACCGAGCGCGCCCCGAACTCGACCTTCAGGTCCACCCAGCCGCCGGGGCCGACCGACGGGTCCCGGTGGTAGCGGGAGCCGCCCTTGACGTGGTTGGAGAGCTCCAGCAGGTCGGGGTTGTCCGGGTGGTACTCGAAGACGTCGACCTCGTTGCCGCCGTCCCGCCAGGTCCAGATCGCCGGCCAGGCCCCGGCCTCGGCGGGCAGCCGCACCCGTGACTCCAGTACGTCCCCGGTCCGCACCGTGAACCCCTCGTCGCTGCCCTCGGTGGTCAGCAGGCCCGCGTTCCAGTTGCCGTCCGGGCGGCGGACGGCCCGGAAGGTGCCGGTGCGGCTGTAGGACGGGTCCTCCACCAGGTGGTCGAGCTTGTTGTCACCGGGGTTGGTGGGGCCGCCGTCCGGATACGCCCAGGAGCGGCCGGCGACCCACTGGGCGGCCGACCCGAAGTCCGCGGTGAAGAGCGGGGTCCCGCCGCTCGCCAGGCCGGTGCCACGGGCCGTGGCGCCGGTGAATCGTCGCAGGAGCCGTCGGAACCAGGCGAGAACGTGAGTGAGCACAGGGCTCCTTCCGTGGACGGATGCCCCTGCAGCCTGCCCACCTCCCGCACCTCACATACCGGTCCACCGGTTTGTGTTCCGCCATCCCCGTCATGTAATAATCGATATGGAATAGTGCCTATTACATGCGGGGAGTGGCAGCGGTATGTGGACCTGTGAACGTGTCGTCGGCGCCGAGCTGGACGTCGAGGAGGTCATCGGCCTCTACCGGGCCTCCACCCTCGCCGAGCGCCGCCCCGTCGCCGATGTGGAGCGGTTCGCCCGGATGCTGGCCGGCGCCAACCTCGTCGTCGTCGCCCGCGCGGACGACGGCGCTCTCATCGGCATCGCCCGCTCCCTCACCGACGGCGTGTACTCGACCTACCTCAGCGACCTGGCCGTCGACGTGGCCCACCAGGGCAAGGGCGTGGGCCGCGACCTCATCCGGGTCACGCAGGAGGCGGCGCCCCGGGCGAAGGTGGTCCTGCTCTCCGCCCCGGCGGCGGTCGACTACTACCCGCACATCGGCTTCACCCGCCACGAATCCGCCTGGACCCTCGGCTCCCGCTGAGCCGACCGGGCGCGAACGCCCTCAACACCGCTTTTCCGTAGGCCAGTTGCGCGCCCCCGCAGCGGGGTACGATCCCTGCCGTGGGGGGACCAGTGACACGCAGACGGCGCTCCGCGCTGCGCGCCTACGGGTGCGCGGCAGCGGGCTTGTTCCTACTCGCCGGGTGTACGGCCGGCGGCACGGCGAAGGGCGGTGCGGCGACAGGTGACTCCGCGGGCCGCACCCCGGCCGCGTCGCCCGCCACGGGCGGCCCGGCCCCGGGCGGCTCCGGGGCGAGCACGCCGGCCGCCCCGGCCGGCAGCCCGGCCAACCCCCTCGTGCCCCCGCTGGACGAGTCCAAGCAGCCGAAGACGGTCGCCGAGGCTCGCGCCCTGCTCGGCCGGATCGTCATCACCGAGGCGGCCTTCGGCCCCGAAGTCGTGCGCAGCACCCCGTTCGAGAGCGATCCCGGCCGCTGGCCCGTCCTCGACGAGGACTGCGTCTGGCAGACCGCGGGCCTGCCGGCCGACGTACTCGCCACGAGCACCCGCTACTTCCACATCCCGGCCAAGAACGGCCGTGGCCGCGTACGGCTGAACGCCACGGTCACCGTCCACCACAACCGCGAGGAATCCGGCTGGGAGACCGCCCGCGCCATGGAAGAGGTGCTGCGCTGCCCCGGCCAGAAGCTGCGGGAGGGCGAGGAGCTCAAGAACCTGTGGGGCGGCTCCTTCTACCTCGGCGAGCAGGCGAACGGCTGGACCGAGGACGCCTTCACCGAGACCGGCGAGTACGTCAGCGCGCAGGACGGCGGGCCCTACCGCTACACCTGGTCCCAGGCCCAGTTCGGCCCGGTCACCGTGGCCATCGCGGGCAAGGGCGCCACGGGCTTCACCGAGGAGGCCATGAACGGGCTCGCCGCCCAGGCCACCAGCCGGATGATGCTGCAGGCCAAGCAGGAGCTCGGAAAGGAGACGGGCTGATGGAGCCGCTCCTTGCCCCGGACCCCTCCCGGATCGCCGGGTACCGCCTCCTCGGCCGGCTCGGCGCCGGCGGCATGGGCGTGGTCTACCTCGGCCGCACCGACGACGGCGCGCTCGCCGCCGTCAAGGTGATCCGCGCCGAGTACGCCGACGAGGCGGACTTCCGGGCCCGTTTCCGCCGCGAGGCCGCAATCGCCGCCGAGGTGGACAGCCCGTGGGCCGTCCGGATCACCGGCGCCGACCCGGACGCGCCCGAGCCGTGGCTGGCCACCGCCTTCGTCGCCGGCCCCTCCCTGGCCGAGGCGGTCACCGCCCACGGCCCGCTCCCGCTGCGCGCCGTACGGATCCTCGGCAAGGCCCTGGCCAAGGCCCTCGGGGTGATGCACGCGCAGGGCCTCGTACACCGCGACGTCAAACCCGGCAACGTGCTGCTCGGCATGGACCGGCCCCGGCTGATCGACTTCGGGATCGCGCGCGGCGGCGAACACACCGCCCTGACCTCCGCCGACGCCGTCCTCGGCACCCCCGGCTTCCTCCCGCCCGAGCAGGCCGAGGGCCGCCCCGCCGAACCGGCCGGCGACGTCTTCTCGCTCGGCTGCCTCCTCGCGTACGCCGCCACCGGCCGCCTTCCCTTCGGCACGGGGACCGTGGACGCGGTGCTCTACCGGACCGTCCACGACGAGCCCGAGTTCGGCCCGGAGATCCTCGCCGACCCCGAACTCGCCGCCCTGCTGCGGACCTGCCTCGCCAAGCACCCCGACATCCGCCCCACCGCGAACGAGCTGGACGAGGCGCTGACCGAGGACACACCGGGGGAGGGCACCGACTGGCTGCCCGACCCGGTCGTCGCCACCATCGCCGAGCGCGCCGCCGCGCTGCTCGCCCTGCCCGGCATCGAGGAGACCGTCGCCGACCCGGACGCCGCCCCGAAGCCCGGCGCGGCCGCGCCCTCCCGCAGGCGTTTCCTCGCCCTCGCCTCCGGCGGAGCCGTGCTCGCGGCCGGCGGCGGCCTGGCCGCGTGGCTGGCGCTGCGCGAGGACGACAAGGACCGCAACGCGGCCGCGCCCGCCCCCCGGCGCTGGGTGATCGGCGTGCACGCCGACCTCTCCGGCCCCCAGAAGGCCGCGGGTCAGGCCCAGGAACGGGGGGTGCGGCTGGCCGTCGACGCCTTCAACTCACGTAAGGACAAGCCCTTCACCCTCGCCGTCGCCACCGCGGACGACGCCGGACGGGCCGACCGCTCACCGGCCGCGGCCGGTGAACTCATGGCCGACCGCGACCTGTTCGCGGTGATCGGCCCCACCGGCAACGCGTCCGTGATCCCGTGCCTCGAACTCTACGGAGAGAACTCCGTACCGCTGGTCACCGTGTCGGCCCTGGCGACCACCTTCAGCGTCACCGACCGGCGCAGCTTCTTCCAGAGCTGCCCGATCTCCTCGGCCCAGGCCGCCGTGGTCAACCTCCAACTGGCCGGAAAACAGGGCGTCCGGCGGATGGGCATCCTCAGCGACCGCGACGGCGACACCGACACCTGGCAGGCGGCCCTGCTGGTGGGCCGCACCATCGCCTTCTTCGTGCCCGAGGCCACTTTCTACGTGCGCGTCGTCCCGCGCGGCACCCAGGACCTGGCCCCGGTGGTCGCCGACCTGCTCGCGCACGGCGTCGACGGCTTCTTCTACACGGGCACCCCGGCCGGCGGGGCCAAGGCGGCCGGACTGCTGGCGGCCGCCGGCTTCGAGGGGCCCAGGGCGGCCGACTACACCATCGCCGGCCCGGAGTTCCTCGCCGCCGCCGGCCCGGCCGCCGAGGGCTGGCAGTTCTTCACGCCGTACACGGGCCCCGAAGCCCCCGAGGTCACGGAAGTGGCCCGCGCGCACCGGGCGGCGTACGGATCGGCCCCCGCGATCTGGACCGCGGAGGCCTTCGACGCGACCCGTCTGGTCATCGACCGGCTGGTCACCGCCGCGGCGGGCGGCAGTCGCCCGAACCGCGCCGACCTGCTGACCGCGCTCACCCGGGGCACCTTCCGCGGCCTGACCAAGGAGTACACCTTCGACGACCGCCGGCAGGTCAAGGGCAACATCTACTTCCAGCACAGGGTGGAGGGCGGCAGCATCCGCTACGTGGGCCCGGCCAACGAGCCCGCGCCCACCGCGTCCCCGGCGGGATGACCGGGGATGCGCCCCCTCACCCCGGCCGATCCGGCCGCGATCGGCGGCAACCGGCTGCTGGGACGCCTCGGTTCGGGCGGCATGGGCACGGTGTACCTCGCCCGCTCGGCGGCGGGCACCCTCGTGGCGGTCAAGGTCATCCGCGCCGACCACGCCTCGAACCCGGACTTCCGCATCCGCTTCCGGCGCGAGGTGGAGGCCGCCGGGCAGCTGACCGGGCGCTGGGTGGTCCCGGTGGTCGCCGCCGACCCGGAGGCGCGCGAGCCGTGGCTGGCCACGCCGTTCGTGCCCGGGCCCGCCCTGTCCGAGGCGGTGGGAGGGTACGGCCCCCTGCCCGCCCGTGCCGTACGGATCCTCGGCGCGCGGCTCGCCGAAGCCCTCGCGCAGGTGCACGCCGCCGGGCTGGTCCACCGTGACGTCAAACCGGGCAACATCCTCCTCGCCCCGGACGGGCCCCGGCTGATCGACTTCGGGATCGCGCGCGCCGAAGGGGCGGCCACGCTGACGGCCGTGGACGCCGTCATCGGCACGCCCGGATACCTGGCCCCCGAACAGGCCCGCGCGGGCGGACCTGCGGCGGGCGCCGCGAGCGATGTGTTCTCCCTCGGCTGCGTCCTGGCGTACGCGGCGACCGGTCACGGCCCGTTCGGCGGCGGGCACGCGGCCGCGGTGGTCTACCGCACGGTCCACGACGAGCCCGAACTCACCGGTCTTCCCCCGGAGTTGCTCGACCCGGTGCTGGCCTGCCTGGCGAAGGACCCGGCCGCCCGGCCGACCCCCGCCCAGCTGGGCGCCGCGCTCGGCGACGACGACCCGTCCGGCGCGGGCGCCGAGGACTGGCTGCCGCCCCCACTGCCCCGGCTCATCGCCGAACGCTCCACCAGGGCCCTGGAACTGCCCGCCCCGGAACCGACCCGGATCGACGCGCCGCAGACGCCGGTACGGGGCCTCACGCGCAGGCGGCTGCTCACGGCCGGCGCGGGCCTCGCCGCCGTCGGCGCGCCGACCGCCTGGTTCGCCACCCGCGGGCGGGCCCGCGGCAAGACACCGCCGCCGGCCCGCGACCTGGCCACACTCACCCTCGCCCTGCAGGCCGACCTGACCGGGCCCGGGAAGGCGACCGGGCAGGCCCACGAGCGCGGCATGAGACTGGCCGTGGAGCAGCACAACAGCCGCAAGGACGCCGCGTTCCTGCTGGCCCTGCGCGTCGCCGACGACGGTGGTGACCCGGCGCGCGCCGCGCAGGTGGTCAAGGATCTGGTCGCCGACCCCGCGGTGGTCGCGCTCACCGGCCCCACCTGGGAAGCGGCCGTGCCCGTGCTGGCCCCGGCGTGCGGCACGGCCGATGTCGCCCTGGTGCTGGTGTCGGTCGACAGCCCCGAGACCGCCCTGGCCCAGCCGGAATGGCGCACGGTGTGCGCCACCCGTCCGGCCGGTGACCACTTCGCCCTCCCGGTGATCGACTACCTCAGCCGGGTGAAGCCCGTCCGGCGCACGGGCCTGGTCGAGGACGTCGAAGGCGGCGAACCCACCTGGCCGCTCATCCGCAGCCTGCAGCAGAGCCCGCCCTCGATGGGCACGCTCAGCGTCCACCGGATCCCGGTCGGCGGCTCCGACTTCGCGGGCGTGGTACGCGCCCTGACCGAGGCCCGGGCCGAGGCCGTCGTCTACGCCGGCACCTCACCGCAGCGCGCGGCCCGGCTGGCCCGGGCCCTCGCCGATGCCGGCTTCCCGGGCCCGCGCGTCGCCCTCCAGCACGTCATGGAACCGGCCTTCCTCACCGACGCCGGGCCGGCCGCCGAGGGCTGGGCGTTCAGCGCCCTCTTCACCGACCCGCCGGCCGTCCCCGCCGCCGCCGGGTTCGTCGGGGCCCATCGCGCGGCGCACGGGGAGCCGCCCGCCCGATGGGCCACCGAGGCGTACGACGCCGTGGGCCTGCTGGCCGCGGCCCTGACCGGTCTGGAGGAGGAGGGGCGGGACCGTGCCGGCCTGGCCCGCCGGATCTTCCGGACGGCCCACGAAGGCCTGGCCAAGCCGCTGGCCTTCGATTCCAACACGCACGTGCTGACCCGGGGCCGCACCGCCCACCTCTACCGGGCCGAATCCGGCGCGTACCGGTACCTGGGCCTCTACCCGGACGTGCGCCCCTCCTCGTGACCCGCCGGGCCGGCGCGACTACTCGAAGCGCGAGGTGTCGCCCGCGCCCCGGCGGACGATCTCGGCCTCGCCGCCGGAGAAGTCGATGACCGTGGTCGGCTCCGTGCCGCAGTCGCCCGAGTCCAGCACGGCGTCCACCTCGTGGTCGAGCCGCTCCTTGATCTCCCAGCCCTGCGTCATCGGCTCGTCCTCGTCGGGCAGCAGCAGGGTGCTGGAGAGCAGCGGCTCGCCGAGCTCGGCGAGCAGGGCCTGCGTGACGACGTGGTCGGGGATCCGGACCCCGACCGTCTTCTTCTTCGGGTGCAGCAGCTGGCGAGGCACCTCCGACGTGGCCGGGAGGATGAAGGTGTAACTGCCGGGTGTGGCCGCCTTGATCGCGCGGAACACGTCGTTGTCGATCTGGACGAACCGGCCCATCTGCGCGAAGTTCTGGCACACCAGGGTGAAGTGGTGACGGTCGTCCAGGTTGCGGATCGACCGGATCCGGCTGATGCCGTCACGGTTGCCCAGCTGGCAACCCAGCGCGAAGCAGGAGTCGGTCGGGTATGCGACGAGCTTCCCGCCGCGGATCATGTCGACCACGCTGTCGATGGTGCGCCGCTGGGGATTCTCGGGATGTACGTCGAAGTATTTCGCCATCCGCCGAGCGTACGTGGTCCCGGCGCCGCCGCTCGGGCCGCGGCGATTCGCAGATGCGCGCGCTGAGTGAACCGATCCGGCCGATGACCGCCACCCGGCCGGCCGGGTGGGCGGGCGCTCCGGGCGCTGCCGGGCGGGTTCCGGGGCACGATGAGAGGTAGCCGTGCGCCCCGGGCCGCCGCTGGGCGGGTGGGGGCCGGGCCGGAGGTGCCGGAAGGGAGCGTCCCCGATGGGTTCGATCGACGGGTCGGGAGCCGGTGGGACCGGGCGTACCGCGCCCGGGCTCGCCCCGCCCAGCGGGCTGCTCGACGTCCTGAACGTCGCGGCGGTCGTCCTCGACGCCGAGGGACGGATCGCACTGTGGAGCCCCCAGGCCGAGCAGCTGTTCGGCTGGTCGGCCGAGGACGCGCTCGGCCGGCCCGCGGCCGGGCTGCTGGCCGCCGAGGAACACCTGGGGCTCGTCACCGAGCTCTTCGCACGGGTCATGGGCGGCGCCGGGGACTGGGCGGGCGCCTTCCCGGTACGCCACAAGGACGGCGGCACCCGCCTGGTGGAATTCCGCAACATGCGGCTGCTCGACGAGCACGGGGACCTGTACGCCCTCGGCATCGCGACCGACCGCACGCGGCTGCGGCAGCTGGAGCGGGACCTCGCCCTCTCCGCGCGCCTGGTGGCCCAGTCCCCGATCGGCCTCGCGGTCCTGGACACGGAACTGCGGTACGTCCTCGTCAACCCGACGCTGGAGCGGATCAACGGGCTGCCCGCCGCCCAGCACATCGGCCGGAGCGTCCGCGAGGCCCTCTCCTTCCTCGACGACACCGAGGCCGCCGAATCGGCCATGCGCCAGGTCCTGGCGACCGGTACCCCGCTGCTCGAACAGTTCACGGCCGGCCGCACCCACGGCGGGGAGCGCACCGAGCACGCCTGGTCGGTGTCGTACTACCGGCTGGAGGACGCCACCGGACGCGTCCTCGGCCTCGCCACGTCCGTGGTCGACGTCACCCAGAGTCACCAGGCGGCCATCGAGATCGCCCGCAGCCGCCGGCGCCTCGCCCTGATCGCTGACGCCACCGTCCGCATCGGCACCACCCTCGACCTGGACCAGACCGCCCGCGAGCTGGCCGACGTCGTCGTGCCGGAGCTCGCCGACATCGCCGCCGTCGACATCCTCGACTCCGTCCTCGAGGGCCGGCCGACCCTGCGGTCCTCCGCCCACGAGCCCGCCGTGTTCCGTGCCCTGGCCGTCGCCTCCGCCTTCCCCAGCGAGGCCGTGCGCGCCGCGGACCCGCCGGGCGACATCGCCGCGTACGCCGCGGACCGGCTGGTCACCCAGTCCGTGACGACCGGACACCCGGTCCTGGTGGCCCACGTCCACGCCCAGGACATCTCGCGCATCGCCCGCGACAGCACCGCCGCCTCGCTCCTGACCCGCGCCGGCCTGCGCTCGTACCTGGCCGTGCCCCTCATCGCGCGCGGCGAGGTCCTCGGCGCCCTCGACCTCAAACGCACCCGCAACCCGCTGCCCTTCAACGACGACGACATCGTGCTGGCCGGGGAACTGGCCGCCCGCGCCGCCGTGTGCATCGACAACGCCCGCTGGTACCGCAACGCGCACCACACCGCCCTCGCCCTCCAGCACCACCTCCTCCCGCACCACCCGCCGCCCACCCCCGGCCTGGAAGTGGCCTCCCGGTACAGGCCCGCCGCGGCCAGCAGCGAGATCGGCGGCGACTGGTTCGACGCCATCGCGGGCCCGGACGACACCACCGTCCTCGTGATCGGCGACGTCATGGGCAGCGGCATCAACGCCGCCGCGAGCATGGGACAACTGCGCACCGCGACCCGTACCCTCGCCGAACTCGCCCTCGACCCGACCCAGGTGCTCCAGCAGCTCGACCGCACCACCGCCGCCCTCGAAGAGACCATCGCCACCTGCGTCTACGTCGTCTACGACCCGCACCGGGCCCAGTGCCGGGTGGCCGTCGCCGGACACCTGCCGCCCGTCCTCATCCGGTCCGGCCACACCCCCGAACTCCTCGACCTGCCCACCGGCGCACCGCTCGGCGTGGGCGGCATCCCCTTCGAGGCCACCACCGTCGCCATGGAACCCGGCGACCAACTCGTCCTCTACACCGACGGCCTCGTCGAGACCCGGGACCAGCCCATCGACGAACGCCTCGACCTGCTCCTGGCCCTGCTCGCCGACACCGGACGCCCGTTGGAGGAGACCTGCGACCGGCTCCTGGACTCCCTGCGCCGGCCGGACGACCACGACGACGTCGCCCTGGTCATCGCCCGCGCGAGGTCCCTGCCGTAGCCCCGGCCGCGGCGGACCGCTCGCCTCGCGGCCGGACCGGTGCGACCTTACGCTGTTCGTGATCGCCTCGCCTTGAACCCCGTACGGCAGGAGGCACGTGGTGACTCGGACGCACACATGGTTCCGCCGGACCTGCGTGGCCGCCGCCGCGGCCTGTCTGCTCGTCGCCCCGGCCGTCGCGGGCTCCGCGTACGGGACGCCCGGCGCGGTGCGGTCCGCCCCCGCCGCCCCCACCCCGGACGGCGAGGAGGGCTTCCCGGAGCTCACCCCGGCCGCCGCGGCCCAACTCGACGCGGCCGTGCGCCAGGTCATGCGCGAGGCCCAGGTGCCGGGCGTGATCGTGGGGCTGTGGGCACCCGGCAAGGGCAGCTACGTGAGGGCCTTCGGCGTGGCCGACAAGGCGACCGGCGCCCCCATGCGGACCGACTTCAACACCCGCATCGGCAGCCAGACCAAGACGTTCACCGTCACCGCCGTACTCCAGCTGGTCGACCAGGGCAAGGTGGGCCTGGACGACCCGATCGGCGACTACATCGCCGGCGTTCCCAACGGGGACCGCATCACCCTGCGCGAGCTGGCCGGCATGCGCAGCGGGCTCTTCAACTACAGCGAGGACGCGGACTTCGACAAGGCGTTCACCACCGACCCCGACCGTACCTTCACACCGCAGGAGTTGCTCGACTACTCCTTCAAGCACCCGGTGCAGTTCGAGCCGAACGCGGAGTTCGAGTACTCCAACACCAACCTGATCCTGCTCGGCCTGCTGATCGAGAAGGTCACCGGCCGGCCGCTCAAGGACGTCATCAACCGGGACGTGGTGCAGCCGGCCGGACTGGGCCGCACGCTGTTCCCGACCGGCGCGGAGTTCCCCGCACCGCACGCGCAGGGCTACACGGACCAGACGGCCTCCGGCAAGATCGAGGACGCCGCCGGCTGGGACCCGTCCTGGGCCTGGGCCGCGGGCGCGATGATCTCCGACCTCCAGAACCTGCGCAGCTGGGCGCGGACCCTCGCCACGGGCACGCTGCTGACGCCCGAGACACAGGCCCAGCGCCTGAAGACCACCTCGGTCGGCATCCCCGGCGCCGGCTACGGGCTGGGTCTGTTCAACGTCCAGGGCTGGATCGGGCACAACGGTTCGCTGCCGGGCTACGAGAGCCTGGGCGTCTTCCTGCCGCAGGATCAGGCCACCCTGGTCGTCATCCTCAACACCGACGTCCTGCACGACGGCCAGGAGCCCAGCACCCTCTTCGGCGAGGCGATCACCGAAATCGTGACCCCGGACCACGTCTACCCCGGGCACAAGCCCCCGGCCCCCAAGCCCTCGGCCCCGACACCTGCGTCACCTGCGTCGACGCCGGCCGCACCGCCGTCGGGCTGAGGTCCGCCCCCGGCGCCACCGGACCGGGTCGGATGATCCGACTGTTCCGGTAGGGTCCGAGGTATGCCAGAGCTCATCAGCCCCACGTCCCGCCTGCACAGCTCCTGGCTCGCCGCCCAGCGGGAAGCGGGCCCCGACGCGCACCTGGACGGCGCCGGGCTCGGTTCCGACGACGACGTGGACAGCCCGGAGGGCTTCGCGGCCTGGGTGGACCGGCTGCACCGGTACGCCGACCGTACGGCGCCGGTCGAGCACGGCCGCGTGCACGCCACGTACTGGTGGATCGCCGAGAACGACACCTATCTCGGCGCGATAGACCTACGGCACTACCTGAACGGCTTCCTGCTCGACGCGGGCGGCCACATCGGCTACAGCGTCCGTCCCTCGGCCCGCCGCCGCGGCCTCGCCACCTGGGCCCTGGGCGCCGTCCGGCACGAGGCCCGCCTGCTGGGGATGGACCGGGTCCTGCTGACCTGCGACCCCGGAAACGAGGCCTCGATCCGCACGATCGAGGCCAACGGCGGCGTGCTGGAAGACGTCCGCGAAACCCTCATCGGCCCCAAGCGACGCTACTGGATCAACCTCTAGCATCCCGCTCCGCCACCCCGGCGAGCAGAACACGGAGGATCTCCACGTCGGTTTCCGGGACGCGGCGCAGGCGCCCCCGGCCGCCGGCGGCGAGGTGCGGACGACCACGAGCCGCAGGCCGTGGGCCGGGATCTGCGTGTCGCGGTAGCCGTCGTAGCGGGCGCGCTGCTCGCCGCGGTGGACTCCGCTGACGGTCATCCTGTCGGGCTTGTCGAAGAACGGCGTCGGCTCGTCGTGCTGGCGCTCCCGATACTCCAGCACCAGCCGGTGGCCCGGCCAGTAGGCGTCGACCGGCAGCCTGGCCCGGCGGCCTCCCGCCCCGGGATCGCCCAGCAGCCAGTCGAACCTGTGCTGGGTGAGGGCCGTGGCGCCCAGGACCTGGTTGCACAGGCCGACCACGTACGCCTCGTCGCTGTCGTCTCGACTCATGGGGAGGATGCTGTCACGGGGCCGCCCGGCCCGAAGCCGTTTCGGCCGGAATCCGGGGGCGGGAACGCGGCAGGCCGGGACGTCGTGTCGTAACAGTGCCGGGCGGCCGTAATGGGTCGATAGTGGGGCTGTGAGCGACTGGTCGGAGGGACCCGGGCGGAGCGGCGGTACAGACGGCGCCGCCTGGTCCGGACATGACGGCGCGCGGGCATTCGCCGCGGTGGACGCGGCCACGGACTGGCTGCTCGGGTACCCCTTCGTCTTCCGGGCCCTGTCCCGTCGGATCGGCCCCGGGGCGGTCCTGGTGGACTACGGGTGCGGACCGGGCAAGGTGGCCGACCACGCGGCCCGGCGGCTGGGGGCGCGGGTCCTCGGGGTGGACACCTCCCCGGAGATGCTGGCGCTGGCCCGCGCCTCGGCGCCCGCGGTGGCGGAGTACCACCTCGTCGAGGACGGCCGGGTGACCGGCCTCGCGGACGGCTGCGCGGACGCGGTCATGTGCAACCACGTGCTCGCGTCGCTGCCGACCGAGGACGCGGTGCTCGGCGTGTTCACCGAGATCCGCCGACTGCTGCGGCCGGATGCCCTGTGCGTGCTGCTGAGCACCGACCCCGGCTGCAACGGCACCGAGTACGCCTCGCTGCGGATCGGCGAACCGGGCGAGGTGTACGGGCCCGGCGACGAGCTGACGGTACGGCTGCGGCGCACGGACGGAACCTGGCAGGAGATGCGCAACCACGCCTGGCCCGTCGGCTACTTCCCGGCCCTGCTGGAGCGCGCCGGCTTCCGGGACGTCGTCCAGCACCGGCCCACCGTGGACGAGGCGCTCACCGTCGCCGATCCGGATCTCGCGGCCGGCCGCGCCTGGTCGGCGGAGCGGGAGAGGCCGCCCCTGGTGATCACCACGGCGCTCGCGGCCTGACCGTACGCGGACGTACGGACGTACGGAGGCGTGGGCGGCCCGTGCGACGCCCGCCGCCCGTACGGGTGTTACTGTCGCGCCATGTCCAAGGCCGAGATAGACGTGGTGACCGCCGAGTTCTTCGGCGCCTTCGACAACCGGGGCGGGCAGGCCGCCGACGTGGAACGGATCCGCCGGCTCATGCTCCCGGGCGGGGTCATCGTCAAGACCGGCCCGGACTTCACGCCCTACACCGTGGACGAGTTCATCGAGCCGCGCCGGCTGCTGCTGTCCGGCGGCCGGCTGGCCGAGTTCTCCGAGTGGGAGACCTCGGAACGGACCGAGATCGCGGGCGACATCGCCTCGCGGTTCGGCGAGTACCGCAAGTCCGGGATCCTGGACGGCGAGCCCTTCGAGGGCGGCGGGACCAAGACCATCCAGTTCGTGCGGACCCCGGAGGGCTGGCGGATCGCCGCCTTCTCCTGGTACGACCAGCCCTGACCGCGAAGCCGCCCGCGCCTGGCGGCGCTCGTCAGCGGTCGCCCTCGTGGCCGGTGCAGCAGCCGTCCCGGAGCATCTGGCGCAGCACCCCGCCCCAGTCCCCGGGGGCCGCGTCCGGCGTCGCGCCGGAACGGGTGAAGGCACGCTCCAGGGCCGGGCGTTCACGCACGACACCGCCCCGGACGGTCGCCCGTACCCGGATCAGGTCCGCGAAGTCGGTGAAGGGGTCTCCGTCGACGAGGGTGAGGTCGGCGATCCTGCCCGGTTCGACCGTGCCGAGCCGGTCCGCGACGCCGAACACCCGGGCCGGGGTACGGGTCACGGTGGTCAGCGCCTCCGCCGGCGACATGCCGTACCGGTGCAGGGCCCGCAGGGAGAGGTGCAGATGGAGCCCGACGGGGGTGAGCGGCGCGTCGGTGCCCAGCGCGAGCCGGCCGCCACCCGCCACCACACGCCGGTAGACGTCCACCTCGCGCTCCAGGACGGCGCTCTGCTCCGCGCTCGGCGCACTCGCCGCCGCGGCCCGGACGGCCTCCACGTCCCAGGGCGGCATCAGGCCCGTCACCCGCACATCGTCGGCGAGCGCCGGATCGGCGCCGATCAGCGGCAGCGCGGTGAAGGGGGTGGCGATCAGATCGAAACCGCCGCGCGTGTACACCTCCACGGTGTCCTGGTACGTGTGGCCCCGCGGGGTCGCCCCGTGGCCGTACTCCGCGCGCTCGGTCGCCACCAGGTGCGTCGTCAGGTCCTGGCCGGCCTGGAGGCCCGGGGCGCACAGGTGGGAGCCGGCCAGGACACCGAGCCGCTCGTGCGCGAAGCGGGCCGCCTCGGCCATCAGCTCGTAGGGGGCGCGTACGTACGTCTTGACGAAGTCCCAGTCCAGCGCCGCGCCCCGGGCCAGCGAGCGGGCGAACCCCGCACGGGTGCGATGGGCGCGCCCCATGCTGTAGGCGACCCGGGAGCCGTCGAGGAGCTCTCCGCCGGCCAGCAGTCGCGGCGCGGCGAGCCGCCCGGCCCGGATGTCCTCGCGCAGCCGGGCCTGCTCGTAGGCCGAACCGCCGAGCGAGACCACGGTGGTGACGCCGTACGCGAGGTGCAGCACGCCCTGGCGCGCCCCGTAGGTGTAGGGGTACGGATGGACGTGTGAGTCCCACAGGCCCGGCAGGACCGTGCCGGCGGAGGCGTCGACGGTGCGGGCGGCGCGGCGGCCCGGCCGGTGCGGTTCGACGGCGGTGATCCGGCCGCCGCTGACGAGGACGTCGACGTCGGCCCGGGGCGGGGAGCCGGTGGCGTCCCACAACAGTCCCGCGTGCACGACGGTGTCGACGGGTGCGGGGCGCCGGTAGGAGAGGGAGACGGGCACGGTCCGGGCGGGCCCGGCGGGCACGCCGTCGCCGTCGAGGGTGAGCAGGCGCAGCCGGGCGCAGGACTGGTAGAGCAGGGTGCGGGCATCGGCCGACCAGGAAGGGTGGTCGGCGGGCTCGTCGGTCAGGCGGCGGGCCGGTCCGGTGGGCGTGCCGTCGGGGCCGACGGGCAGCAGCCACAGCGCCGACTCGCTGACGCAGGCGAGGAAGCGGCCGTCGGGCGACCAGACGGGTCCGGAGGCGTAGCGGTCCGCGAGCGAGGCGTGCGGGGCGAGCGCGTGCAGGCGGGCGGCGCCGGTGGCGGCGTCGACGATCCGGATGAGGTTGTAGCCCTCGCGGAAGCGCCGGCTGAGCCGGTTGCGGTCGCACAGGGCGAGGTGCCGGCCGTCGGGCGACCAGCTGGGCGGGCCGGGCAGTCCGCCCCCGCCCAGTGCCGGGACCAGCGCGGTCTCCGTCCCGGTCGCGAGGTCGCGTACGAGGAGCCGCCCGGCCAGGTCCAGCGCGGCGAGCCGGGTGCCGTCCGGGGAGAGCGCCCCGTAGACCCGGCCGCCCGGCGCGAGCACGCTCTCCCGGCTGCCGTCGAGCTCCCTGCGGCGTACGGTGTTCAGCCCGTCGCGGTCGTCGGTGTAGACGAGGGCCCGGCCGTCCGGGGTCCACACCGGGCCCTGGACGTAGGCCGTGACGGGGGCCTGGACGATCTTGCGCGGCGGCCCGCCGGTGACGGGCGCGACCCACAGCGCGTTCAGCGCGGCGAAGGCCACGCTGCGGCCGTCGGGGGACAGGGCGGGCAGGTGGATGCCGCGGACCGGGAGGCTCCGCTCCGCCTCCAGGACGTACTCCTTGACCCGGTAGCGGGGGCGCTCCACTTCGAGGGTGGCGTCGAGGGGGATCTCCTGCCCGGCGCCGGCGTCACGGTGCGGGCGGATCACCCGGAACCGGCCGTCGAGGGTGATCAGCAGGCGGTCGTCGCCGATCCAGCGCGGGGGAGCGGGCGCGAGGTCCCCTTCGAGGGCGACCGGACGGCCGTCCGCGAACAGGGTCAGGGTCTCGGCCTTGCGGGGGCCGGGGGCCGCGGACAGCCAGGCGGTGCGGCCGGCCGGGGAGAGCGCGGGAGCCATCAGCCGGCCGCCGGTGACGGTGTGTTCGGTCCGTACCGGTCCGGGCGCGTCGGCGGCGACGGAGGCGATGGTCCGGGCGGTCAGCGTGTCGCCGGCCGGCGTGCCCGTGGTCACGGTGGCGCGGACGAACAGCACGCGGGAGCCGTCCGGCGACCAGACGGGGTCGAAGTCCTCCCACTCCCCGTCCTGGCCGGGGCCCTCCTGCCCGGGCAGGCCCGTCAGGCGGCGCGGGCGGCCGCCGGTGACGTCGACGGTCCAGATCCGGTACGGGCTGCCGGCCACCGGATCACCGCCGCGTTCGGAACAGCAGGCGAGGGTGCGGCCGTCGGGCGACCAGGCCGGCGCGCGGTGGTCGAAGGGGCCGTCGGTGAGCCGGCGCAGACCGGAGCCGTCCGCGTTCATCACCCAGAGGTGGAAGACGCCCCCGCGGTAGGCGCTCATCGCCACCTGGCGGCCGTCCGGGGAGAACACCGGACGCCCGGGCTCCAGATCGGGCGGGGTGAGGGGCGTGGCAGGCGAACCGTCCGGGGGCAGCGACCACAGGACGTTCTGCACCTCGGCGACGAACCGGTCCCCGGCGGCCGTGGCGGTCGCGGCCCCGTTGGTCGCACCGGTGAAGCGCAGACCGACGGTCGCCGCTCCGCCCGTCGCCGCCGCGACCGTCCCCGCCCCGCCCTTCGCGGCTCCTGCCGCGGCCTCCTGGTCGGCTGCCGCGGGGGAACGCCCGAGCAGCGCCGCCGCGGCTCCCACCGAAGCCGCCTGCAGCACGGTCCTGCGCGCAACTCGCATTCCGACCCCTCGCCTCGCCCGTCGACGTACAACCAAACGATCAAGACCCCCGTCGGGCAACGGCGACACCGGCAGGGATAAATCGCTTGATCCCGAAGGCCCTCCGACGGTCGGATGACGGTCGTGAGCACAGGACAGATGCATCCCGGTCAGCACCCCGTCGACAACGACCTCGTACGGCGGCTGGTCGCCGGACGGTTCCCGCAGTGGGCGGGGATGCCGGTGGAGCGGTTCCCGTCCGGCGGCACGGTCAACGCCATGTACCGGCTGGGCGAGGACATGGTCGTACGGCTGCCGCTGACGGAGGGCGGAGCCGGGGACGTGTCCATGGAACGGCAGTGGCTGCCGCGCCTCGCACCCGGGCTGCCCACGGCCATCCCCGAGGTGCTCGGGGCCGGGGAGCCCGCCGAGGGGTATCCGTGGCGGTGGTCGGTGTGCCGGTGGCTGACGGGGGAGAACCCGGAGGCGGGCGCGCTGGGCGAACCGGTGGCGCTGGCCCGGGACCTGGCCGGGTTCGTGGCGGCGATGCGGAGCATCACCCTGCCGGGGGCGCCGCGCGCCCACCGCGGCGGACCGCTCGCCTCCCTCGACGGGCCCACCCGGGCGGCGATCGAGGAACTGCGCGCGATCCCGCAGGAGGGCGTCGACTGTGATGCGGCGGCCGCCGTGTGGGAGGACGCGCTGCGGGCCCCGGAGTGGGACGGGCCGCCGGTGTGGCTGCACGCCGACCTGATGCCGGGCAATCTGCTCGTGGACGGTGGCAGGCTGACCGCGGTGATCGACTTCGGGTGCACGGGGGTGGGGGACCCGGCGTGCGATCTGTTCCCGGCGTGGAACCTGCTGCCGGCCGGGGCGCGGGAGGTCTTCCGTGAAGAGCTCGGCGTGGACGATGCGACCTGGCGGCGAGGCCGGGGGCGGACCCTCTCACAGGCGCTGATCGCGCTGCCGTACTACCGGGAGACGAACCGGGCGATGGCGCTCAACGCCCGGCACGTGATCCGCGAGGTGCTGGCGGAGGGAACGGGGGCGGGCTGACGAGCTCGCCGCCGCCGCCGCCGGTCGTGGAGCGGAACGGGGCCGGGTCGGGTCCGGTCGGGTCGGGTCGGGTCGGATCAGTCCCAGATCATGGAATTCCCCTCGATTCTGCAGTCCGGCAGACGTTCGGCTTTCGGCGGCTCGCCCTGTTCCCGGTGAACAGCCTTCCGCCCGGCACGGACCGGTGGAAGGGGCGAAGGGTGAGAGCAAGCAGCCCGGAGAGCTTGGTGTCACCGTTCGGAACCGGCCAATCGCCCCGCCCGGCCGGCAATGTGCCGAGACCCGCCTGTGGATTCGGCCCGGGCTGATGCATCCTGGTGGCCGTCCGGACCGGAGGCGCCCTATACGGGGGGGTAGGCATGGTCTCGATCGTTCGCGCTCCGGAGCCCGCTGCCGGAGGTGCCGAGAGCATCAGGTCGCGTCCTGGAGCGGCCCTGCGGGGGCAGATCATCGCGTACCACGGCTACCGGCTGCCGGAAGGCAGACCCCGGTCCCGGCTCGAAGTCCCCGACGGCGTGGTGACGGTGGTCATCGCCCTCGCGGGCGGTCTCAGCCTCACCGCCGGGGGACCGCCACAGGGCGCCTCGTCCTTCCTCTCCGGGCTGCGCACCACCGCGACGCGCGGCGAGCACACCGGCGGCCTGCACGGCATCGAGGTGACCTTCTCCCCGCTCGGCGCCTACCGGACCTTCGGGATACCCATGAGGTACTTCACCGAGGCCTTCGTCGACCTGTCCGACCTGCTCGGCCGGAACGCCGCCCTCCTGGTCGAGCAGCTCCAGCAGACCGGTGCCTGGGCCGACCGGTTCGCCCTCCTCGACGCCGTGTTCCTCTCCTGCGGCGACAAGGGCGGCACGGTCTCGCCCGAAGTCCGCGAGGCCCTGCGGCGGTTGCGCGCGGACGGCCGGCCCGAAGCCCTCAGCAGGATCTCCGGCGAGGTCGGCTGGAGCTCCCGCCATCTGCGCGCCCGCTTCGGGCAGCAGGTGGGGCTGGCACCGAAGGCCGTCGCCAGGGTGGCCCGGCTCCAGCGGGCACTGCGCCTCCAGTCGCTCGGCCTGGACGGGGCCGAGGTGGCGGCCTTCGGCGGCTTCCACGACCAGGCCCACTGCATCCGCGAGTTCAAGGCGATGACCGGGCTCACCCCGTCGCGGTTCGCGGCCCACCGGGGCGGACTGCCGCCCGGCTCGGCGCTGGACCGGGTGCCGGGCCGGGTGACCAGCCTGCTGCTGCCGGACCACGCCTGAACTCCGATTCCTACAAGACCGCCGGCCCTGCTTCCCCCCATGCTGCTGTGCGCCTGGAAGAGACGTTGAAGAGACGTTGTCGACGTGGGGGAGGAGCGCCGCGATGCTGTCCGCACTGGGACTCGACACATCGACCGAGGTCGTCTACCGGCTGCTGGCCGCGCGCCCCGAGGGCTGGGGCGTCGGGCAGATGGCCGAGCGGCTCGGACTCGAGGAACAGCAGGTGCGGGACGCGCTGGACAGACTCGCCGAGCTCTCCCTGCTGCGCAGGTCGGCGGACCGGCCCGGAGGATGGCGGGCGATCCACCCCGAACTGGGGCTCCAGCTGCTGCTCCGCCGCCAGCAGGACGAACTCGAGCAGCGCCGGCGGGAACTGGACGAGACCCACGTCGCGGTCACCCGCATGCTCGCCGACATCGCCGAGCCCGCGGGCGGGGGCGCCGGCGGGGGCGCGAGCGGAGGCGGGAGTGACGAGGCGGACAGCGAGCGCCTCATCGGCATGGACGCCATCCAGAGCCGACTGGAGCAGATCGCCAACAAGGCCACCACCTCGGTCTGTACGTTCATGCCGGGCGGCGGCCACTCCCCGGCGTCCATCGAGGCGGCGCGGCACAACGACGCCCAGATCCTGCTCCGCGGGGTGGAGCTCCGGACGGTCTGCCTGGACAGCGTCCGCAACAGCGCGCCGACGCTCGAGTACGCCCGCTGGCTGACCGAGTCCGGGGGCGAGGTGCGCACGGTTCCCACCCTGCCGCTGCGGATGATCCTCATCGACGGTGCCAGCGCGCTGGTCCCGCTGGATCCGTCGGACACCCGCCGCGGGGCCGTCCTCCTCCACGCGGCCGGGGCGATGACCGCGCTGTCGACGCTCTTCGAGCAGGTGTGGGCGGTCGCCCTGCCGCTCGGCGCGCGGCAGGCCAGGGACGAGGACACCGGGCTCACCGCCCAGGAACGCGAACTGCTCACCCTGCTGGCCAAGGGGCTCACCGACGAGACGGCCGCCGGGCGGCTGGGGGTGTCCCTGAGCACCGTCCGCCGCAGCATGGCATCGATCATGGAGCGGCTGGGGGCACGCAGCCGTTTCGAGGCCGGGCTGAGAGCGGCGCAGGCCGGCTGGCTGTGACCCGAGGGCGAGCGCCGCCGAAGGCTTGCCCTCAGCCGTCGGATCGACTTCCCACAGGCGGCCGCCGCCCCGGCCGCGCCCGTGCGATGCTGGGGGCATGACCCTGGAGGACCTGGTACGCCTGCGTCGTGCGCGGGACACGATGGACCGCGACTACGCGCAGCCGCTGGACGTCCCGGCACTGGCCAACGTCGCCCTCATGTCGCCCGGGCACTTCTCCCGCAGCTTCCGCGCCGCCTTCGGGGAGACCCCGTACAGCTACCTGATGACCCGCCGCGTCGAGCGGGCGAAGGCCCTGCTGAGGCGGGGTGACCTCAGCGTGACGGAGGTCTGCTTCGAGGTCGGGTGCACCTCGCTCGGATCGTTCAGCTCGCGCTTCACGGAGCTGGTCGGCGAGAGCCCGAGCGCGTACCGGGCCCGCCCCCACGAGGCCGGTGCGGCGATCCCGGCGTGCATCGCCAAAATTCATACGCGACCGATCAGGAACGGAGAAGCGGAATCGGCCACCGCCTCGTAGCGTCGGAGGCATGACCATCAAGCTCTCGCAGTGCTTCATCGCAGTCGACGACCACGACAAGGCGCTCGCGTTCTACCGCGACGTCCTCGGCATGGAGGTACGCAACGACGTCGGGTTCGAGGGGATGCGGTGGGTGACCGTCGGCTCACCCGAGCAGCCCGACGTGGAGATCGTCCTCGAACCGCCGCTCGCCAACCCCAACGCCTCCCCGACGGACAAGCAGCAGATGGCAGAGCTGCTGGCCAAGGGCATGCTGCGCGGGGTGATCTTCTCCACCGACGACGTCGACGCCACCTTCGAGCGCATCCGGGCAGCCGGCGCGGAGGTCCTGCAGGAGCCGATCGACCAGCCGTACGGGGTCCGCGACTGCGCCTTCCGCGACCCGGCCGGCAACATGCTCCGCTTCAACCAGCCCAAGCGGTAGAGACAGCCCGCAGCACAGTCCGGACAGCGAAACCGACGGGGACCGCACACGCGGTCCCCGCCCGAACGACGGAGACACGATGAGCAAGGCCACGGGGACGGGGACGGGGGCGCGGTCGTCCGCGCCGCACGGTGCCGACAGCCACGACGTGATCCGCGTGCACGGCGCGCGCGAGAACAACCTCAAGGACGTCAGCATCGAGATCCCGAAGCGCCGGCTGACGGTGTTCACCGGGGTCTCCGGTTCGGGCAAGAGCTCGCTCGTGTTCAACACCATCGCCGCGGAGTCGCAGCGGCTGATCAACGAGACGTACAGCAGCTTCGTCCAGGGCTTCATGCCGACGCTCGCCCGCCCCGAGGTCGACGTCCTCGACGGGCTGACGACCGTGATCACCGTCGACCAGCAGCGGATGGGCGCCGACCCCCGCTCCACCGTCGGCACCGCCACCGATGCCAACGCGATGCTGCGGATCCTCTTCAGCCGGCTCGGGAAGCCGCACATCGGCCCGCCCAGCGCGTACTCCTTCAACACCGCCACGGTCCGGGCGAGCGGGGGGATCACCGTCGAACGCGGCGCCGCCAAGACCAGGACGGTGAAGGCGACCTACAACCGCACCGGCGGCATGTGCACGCACTGCGAGGGCCGCGGCAAGGTCTCCGACATCGACCTCACCCAGCTCTACGACGACTCCAAGTCCATCGCCGAGGGCGCGTTCACCATCCCCGGCTGGAAGTCGGACAACGTGTGGACCGTGGGGATCTACGCCGAGTCGGGTTTCCTCGACCCGAACAAGCCGATCCGCCGGTACACCAAGAAGGAGATGCAGGACTTCCTCTACCGCGAGCCGACCAAGGTGAAGGTCAACGGCGTCAACCTCACCTACGAGGGGCTGATCCCGAAGATCCAGAAGTCCTTCCTGTCCAAGGACAAGGAGGCGATGCAGCCCCACATCCGGGCGTTCGTGGAGCGGGCGGTCACCTTCACCACCTGCCCCGAGTGCGACGGCACCCGGCTCAGCGAAGGCGCCCGGTCGTCGAAGATCAAGCGGATCAGCATCGCCGACGCCTGCGCGATGGAGATCAGGGACCTCGCCGAGTGGGTCCGCGCCCTCAAGGAGCCCTCGGTGGCGCCGCTGCTCGCCGCCCTGCAGCAGACCCTCGACTCCTTCGTCGAGATCGGCCTCGGCTACCTCGCCCTCGACCGGCCCGCGGGCAGCCTCTCGGGCGGCGAGGCGCAGCGCGTCAAGATGATCCGCCACCTCGGCTCCGCGCTCACCGACGTCACCTACGTCTTCGACGAGCCCACCATCGGCCTGCACCCCCACGACATCCAGCGGATGAACGACCTGCTGCTGCGGCTGCGGGACAAGGGCAACACCGTGCTCGTCGTGGAGCACAAGCCCGAGGCGATCGCCATCGCCGACCACGTCGTCGACCTCGGCCCGGGCGCCGGCACGGCGGGCGGCACCGTCTGCTTCGAGGGCACCGTCGAGGGTCTGCGGGCCGGCGACACGATCACCGGTCGCCACCTCGACGACCGCGCCACGCTCAAGGAGACGGTGCGCGAGCCCTCCGGCGCGCTGGAGATCCGCGGCGCGACGGCGAACAACCTGCGGGACGTCGACGTCGACATCCCGCTCGGAGCGCTGGTCGTCATCACGGGTGTCGCCGGCTCCGGCAAGAGCTCCCTCGTCCACGGCTCGATCCCGGCGCGCGAGCAGGTGGTGTCGGTCGACCAGACGCCGATCCGCGGTTCCAGGCGCAGCAACCCGGCGACCTACACCGGACTGCTCGACCCGATCCGCAAGGCCTTCGCGAAGGTCAACGGCGTGAAGCCGGCCCTGTTCAGCGCCAACTCCGAGGGCGCCTGCCCCACGTGCAACGGCGCCGGGGTCATCTACACCGACCTGGCGATGATGGCGGGCGTCGCCACCCCGTGTGAGGACTGCGAGGGCAAGCGCTTCCAGGCGGAGGTGCTCGAATACCGGCTCGGCGGCCGCGACATCAGCGAGGTCCTCGCGATGTCCGTCAGCGAGGCCGAGGAGTTCTTCGGCGCCGGCGAGGCGCACACGCCGGCCGCGCACAAGATCCTCGACCGGCTCGGCGACGTGGGCCTCGGGTACCTCACCCTCGGCCAGCCGCTCACCACGCTCTCCGGCGGCGAGCGACAGCGGCTCAAGCTGGCCACCCACATGTCGGAGAAGGGCGGCGTCTACGTCCTCGACGAGCCGACCACGGGCCTCCACCTCGCCGACGTCGAGCATCTGCTCGGCTTGCTCGACAGGCTGGTCGACTCCGGCAAATCGGTGATCGTGATCGAGCACCACCAGGCGGTCATGGCGCACGCCGACTGGATCATCGACCTCGGGCCCGGCGCCGGCCACGACGGCGGCAAGGTCGTCTTCGAGGGCACCCCCGCCGACCTGGTGGCCAAGCGCGCCACGCTCACCGGCGAGCACCTCGCGGCGTACGTCGGCGCCTGACCCGGCCGTACGCCGACCAGGGTGCCCGCACGCGAGCCGCCACGGGGGACTGCCCCGGCCGGATGATCCGGCCGGGGCAGTCCGCGTACGCGCGTACGCGCCGGCGTGGCTACCAGAGCACGGGCAGGCGTTCCGGCAGGCGCTTCATGAAGCGGGTCCGCCAGACCAACTGGTCGACGGGGACGGCGAGCTGGAGGTTGGGCATCTTCTCCAGCAGGACCTCGATGGCGATCTCGGTGTGCCGCTTGCCGAGGGCGGTGGCGGGGCAGTAGTGCTGCCCGCCGCCGAAGGAGAGGTGCGTGCCGGCGTTCGCCCGGTCGATGTCCACGACGTGCGGGTCCGGGTACACGGCCGGGTCGGTGTTGGCGGCCTCGACCAGGACCAGCATCAGCTCGCCCTTCTTCACCTCGACGTCGCCGAGGGTGACGTCCTCCAGGGCGAGGCGGGGCAGCCCGTCGGCGATGGAGAGGTTGATGCGCAGGAGTTCGTCCACGGCGGCCGGGATCTTCTCCGGCGCCTCGCGCAGCTGCTCCCACACCTCGGGGTGCTGGATGAGGGAGACGAGCGCCATCGTCAGGAAGCCCATGGTGGAGATGACCCCGGCGCCGAACAGGGTGACGCCGACCGTGGCCAGCATCTCGTCCGTCAGGTGGGCGTAGTCCGGGTCGTTGCGCAGGGCGGCGAGTTCGGAGATGAGCCCGGTGGTGGCGGGGTCGTCCAGGCGCTCGACCATGTAGGCCATGTCCCGGTCCCAGTTGAGCTTGGCACCGGTGACGGGGCAGGCCGAGTTCATGAAGGCGATGTCGAGGCTGGCGGCCAGGCGCGGGGCGTCGGCCTCCGGGATGCCGAGGATCCGGCAGTGGAGGTGCTCGGCGTACGGGTTGGTGAACTGGCCGCGCAGGTCGACCGGGGCGCCGTGCGCCAGCAGACCGTCGACCAGGGCGTTGGCCTGGGCCCGCATCCAGTCCGTCATGCCGTCGGTCTTGGGGTTGATCGCCTTGAGGACGGCCTTGCGCAGACCGGCTCCGGTGATGTTGCCCATGTTGTTGACGACCTCGGGCGGGATCGTCAGGGCGTACTGGCGGGGCACGCCGGGGGCCGACGTGTCCTTGAGGCTGAACCGGGGGTCCTCCAGGACCTGCTTGCACAGTTCATAGGAGGAGACGAGCCAGGCCTCGTCGCCGGCGATCGTGCGGACCCGCTTCACGGGCTCGTTGCGGAGCTCCTCGATCTCGCTGGGGAGCTGGTCGCCGCGCGCGGAGAAGGGGAAGTCGAGCAGGGTGTCAGTGGGCATCGGGGTGTCCTTCGGCGGGCGTGATGATGGCGTGTCCCTGGTTGCGCGAGGCGCGCAGACCCGAACCGCGGGAGTACAGCAGTTCCGCCATCGGCAGGAGCTGGTGGTAGCAGTTGAGCGAGGACGGCACGCCGAGGATGGCCGGCGTGTCGAGGAAGAGCGGCGCCTCGGCACAGACGTACTCGAGGCACACCTCGCGCTGCCGGGTGGTGGCGGACTTCCCGTCCAGGACCTTGGAGGAGAGGAATGCGTCGACCAGGGAGTTGCAGGTCTCGCGGAACTCCGGGTCGTTGTCGAGCAGGTTGTTCAGGTGGCTGTGCAGAGCGCGGTAGGCCGGGATGTCGGTGAGGGAGGACATCGGCCGGGCGCGCAGGCGGGTGCCGGTGGGGTCGGCTTCCGCGGCGGCGTTGTTCACCTTGGCGCGAACGCCGCGCAGATTCTTGACCGCCTTGCGTCGGGCCTCGTCCTCGCCGTAGCCGAGGGCCTCGTACATCTCTGCCACGTGCAGGTCGGTGTAAATGAGGTCGACCTGCTGGAAGTTGCGCATCCCCCATTGGGCGAGGTCGAGCACGCGCTGGGCGGAGAAATAGCTGTTCCCCGGGGAGATGCCAATGACGGCATGGTCGCCCTCGGTGCTGATCACCTGGCAATGCGGGGTGTACGGCCGGACTGTGAAGACTTCGGTCGCTGTCGTCAACAGGTGTCGGGTCCTTTGTGCCGCAAGTCCCATGGGGCCCTGTGCCCCGGGTGTGGCGGCGACGTGATGGAAGGTACCGCAACTCTGTGCGACGTTCCATCACTTCCTGTTGGTAACTCACCTGTCGGACAACACGGTTGTCTGGGGCATCTTTCGTGCGGGCGGTGAGGGGCCAAGAGTTGGCGATGTGTTCGCGCGGAGTTGATGAATTCCATGTGTCGATGTGGCCGGGGACGGGGCCGCCCGGTAGCGGCCGGCCCCTGTCCTCGGGCATGGTTGACGCGTCGAGCCGTCGAGCCGTCGAGCCCTCGAGCCGTCGGTCAGAAGGTCTTCGCCCAGTCGGCCGTCGCCATGGACTCGAAGGCCGAGACGGAGGTGGCCGCGGTCTCCCCGTTGTGGGAGCCGACCGTGTTGTCCCGTCCGGCGTTGAAGATGTCGTCCTGGGCCGACTGGACGATGTTGCTGCCGATGACGAACACGTACGTCGGGCCCGAGTCGGCGGCCGCGGGCGCGGCGGCGCCGAACAGGCCGAGCATGGTGCCGGCGGCGAGGACGGCCAGGGCGCGGGAGGTGGTACGGACGGTTCGCTTCACGGCGATGCCTTTCGCAGATTCGGAACGTACACCTCCGGAAGGTAGGAGCCCCCGCCCGCCTCGGAGGGCCGACACACGGCGGTCGCCCTGAATGGCCCACGCCGCCTTACTCTTCCCCGCGCAACCTCGCCGCCCCGGCCACCGGGTACACCGGGTCCTCACGCCGACGGAGACGACCTCCGGCGGCAGGCGGGGATCCAGGTCGTCCGGTTCGAGGGCGAACAGGGCCGCGAGCCCCTGCGGGGCGGGGCGGCCGAGGAAGGCGGCAGGCCCTGGTCGAGGAGCGACGCGTACCGGCCCGGGCCGCGGCGCTCGGTGGTGACCTCCACCGTCCGGGCCGGCAGGCGCAGGGTCCAGGCCTCGTGGTCCGCGGCGCCGTGGAGCGCGTGCAGGACCGCGGCGGCGCCGATGAGGGGGTGGCCGGCGAAGTCCAGCTCCCCGGTGAGGTCGAAGACGCGCGCCCGGGCCCGCCGGGGGTGCGCGGGCGAGCCGTCGCGGAGCAGGAAGACGGACTCGAAGTGGCGCAGTTCGCGGGTGATGGCCCGCATCCGACCCCAGGTCAGCGCATCGGCGTCGGGGAACACCGCGAGGCTGTTGCCGCCGTAGGGGCGGTCGGTGAAGACGTCGACGTGGTGGTAGCGCACGGGCCGGCGCCGTCAGCGGGCGAAGGGCGGTTCGAAGCAGCCGCTCTCCATGTACGGGCCGTTCGTCTTGACCTCGTAGTTGGTCTTCTGCACGAACGCCGTGACACAGGCGTCGTCGTGGACCCGCAGCCCGACCCGGGTGCCCTCGGGCGTGACGTAGTGGTCGCCCTGGAAGCGCGGCTCCATCGCCCGGATGCCGATCGTTCCGCCGAGCCGTTCGCCCTTCGGGCCGGTCCGCTCCTCCTCGTAGCCGAGCGGCTGCAGGGCCGCCCGCACGCTCGGAAGGTCCCATGTGCCCGCTTCCCACAGCCGCTTGAGCACGGGCTCGATCCGGTCGGCCTCCTTCCGCGCGTCCTTCGCACTGGCGGGGGACATCTCGCCCGAGCGGCGGTGGGCGTTGTTCTCCCCGTAGTGCGGGGCGCCGTCGCCGGCTCCGGGCTCCACGTAGGGGGAGGCGCCGGGGGCACTGGGGCTCGCGTCGAGGCCCGTACTGGCGCTCGCGCTCGCGCTCGGGAGCGGGTCCGGGGCGCCGGGAGCCGCATCCGTGCCGCGGCGCTCGCCGCAGCCGGTCAGGGACAGGGCGGCGCTCAGGAGAAGGGCGGCCGCGGCGCAGCGACGGCGCGGCGCGCGTATCGAAGTGACCATGGGACGACTCTGCCATGCCGGCCCGCGAAGCCGCCCTCCGCCACCACGGCGAGAGGGCCTAGGCTTGGGCCGTGACCAGCATGGGGAGCAGCCGCCGAGGGTTGCTGGCCGCCGGGGTCGGTACGCTCGCCGCGGCACTGGCCGGATGCTCGGGGGACGCGGGTCCGGTACGGAGGCTGCGGCTCGCGACGGGGCCGGAGGGCGGGCCGTACAACGCCTTCGGGAAGGCCCTGGCCCAGGCCGTCGCCGCGAGCGGCCGGCCCGTCGAGATCGTGCCCGTGAGCACCGCGGCGAGCGTGGACAACCTGCGGCAGCTGGACGACGGCTCCGTGGAACTGGCGCTGGCCATGGCGGACGTGGCCGAGGACGCCGCACTGGGGCGCGAGTCGTTTTCCCGGCCGGCCGCCGTGACGGCGCTGGCCCGGGTCTACGTGAACTACACGCACCTGCTCGTCGCGGCGGACGGGCCGGTGCGCGCGGTGCGGGACCTCGCCGGGCGTCCGGTCGCGGCCGGCGCGGAGGGCTCGGGCGTGCAGGTGGTGGCCGAACGGGTGCTGCGGGCGGCCGGGCTGAGCGACGGCCCCGCGCCGGCCCGCGGGCGGAGCCTGGGCCTCGCTGCCTCGGCCCTGGCCCTGCGCGAGGGCACGGTCGACGCGCTGTTCTGGTCGGGCGGCGTCCCCACGCCGGCGCTGTCGGGGCTGGCGCGCGAACTGCCCCTGCGCTTCCTGCCGCTCGACGGTTACGTGGGCGCGCTGCGGGAGCGCTACGCCCCCGCCTACTCGGCGGTCACCCTGCCGGCCGGGGTGTACGGGCTCACGGAGCCGGTCGCGACCATCGGCGTCGGCAACTACCTCCTGGCCCGCGCGGACCTGACGGAGGGCGCCGCCCGCGCCCTGCTCCAGGTCGTGTTCCGGCAGTGGCGCGACCTGCTGCGCGAGGTCACGGCGGGAGCGCGGTTGGAGCCCCGGTTCGCCATCTCCACGGGGGAGGTGCCGCTCCATCCGGGGGCCGTCGCCTACTACCGGTCGGTGTACGGCTGAGCGGTCATCGGGCCGGCAGCCGCAGCTCGACGACCAGGCCGTGCGGCACGTTTGCGCGGACCTCCAGCCGGCCGCCACTGCCGCGGGCGAGTTCGTCGGCGATGGCCAGTCCCAGTCCGCTGCCGCGCACGTTCTGGTGCTCGGGGGAGCGGGCGAAACGCCTGAGCAGCAGGGCGAGTTGGTCCTCCGGTACGCCCGGGCCGTCGTCGGTGACCCGGACGACCGCGCTTCCGTCGTCCGCCCGTACGGCGAGCACCTCGACACGGCCGTCGCGCGGCACGAACTTGACCGCGTTGTCGAGGAGCGAGTCCAGGATGCGGCCCGCCGCGTCGGGCAGCGCCCGCGCCGGCAGTTCCTGCGGCAGGCCGGCGGCCGTCAGGTGCAGTCCCGCGGCGCGGAACACCGGGGTCCAGGCCGATACCCGGTCCCGTACCGCCTGTGCCACGTCCTGATGGCCGGGCTCCGCCGTGCCGGACTCCACCCGCGCGAGGGACAGCAGGCCGTCGAGGAGTTCCTCCAGGCGCTCCGCCTCGTCCAGGGCGCGGGTGTGCTCGGCGAGGCCGGGACCGGGAGCGATGTGCGGTTCGACGTTCTCCAGTTGCAGCACCAGGGTGGCGAGCGGATTGCGCAGCTGGTGGGAGGCGTCGGCGACGAAGTCGCGCTGGCGGCCCAGGGAGTCGGCCATGGCCTCGGCCATGGCGTTGAAGTGCTGCCGCAGATGTCGCAGTTCCGGGGGGCCGGTGTCGGACACCGCCCGGGCCCGGAGGCTGCCGGCGGCCAACCGCTCCACCGCCCGGTCCAGATCGAGGAGCGGGCGCATCAGCCAGCGCGCGATCCCCGCCGCGACCAGGGCCGCCGCGGCGAAGGCGGCGACCGCCCCGGTGGCGATGAGCGACCAGCGGACCGCCACGTCCCGGCGGGCGGCGTCGGTGGGCACGGCCAGCAGGACCGCCCCGCTGACCCGTTCGTCCCGGCCCACCGGTTCGGCGAGCACGACGGTCCTCGGGCCCCAGGGGCGCAGGGTGGGCAGCCGGTCGGTGGAGCGGCCGGTGAGTGCGCGGCGACGGGCGTCCGCCGCGGCGGAGGGGGCGCCCGCGGCGGTGTCGGCGCCCGCGTCCGCGGCGGCCCGCGACGCGGGCCCCGATCCGGCCCGCGCGATGGTCTCTCCCGCCGTGTCGACGACCACCACCCCGGCCCCGTACAGCTCGGCGTACCGGCCGATCTCGGCCGAGAGCTCCGCCCGGTCCGCGGGGGCGCGCATCCGGTCGGCGAGATCGGCGAACCGTACGGCCTCCGAACGCCGTTGCAGCAGCAGGTGCTCCGTGCGGCCGCGCGCGTAGGCATCGGCCAGGGGGACGCAGAGCAGCAGCGCCGCGGCCCCCATGAGCACCATCAGCACGGCGAGGAGCCTGCGCCTCATCGCGCGCCGTCCCCTTCCACGGGTGTGGTGGGGGAGCCGAGCTGGTAGCCGAACCCGCGGACCGTGCGCACCAGGTCGGCGCGGCCGGTCTTGGCGCGGATGCCCGCCACGTGCACGTCCAGGGAGCGGGAGGCTGCGAGCAGGACGTCCCCCCAGATCCGGTCCAGGATCACCTCGCGGGAATGGACCTCGTCGGGGCGGGCGGCGAGGAAGGCGAGGACGTCGAACTCGCGCCGGGTCAGCCGTACTTCGACGCCCGCCACCGTGACCGTACGGCCCGCCAGGTCGACCTCGACGTCGCCGGTGCGCACGGGCCGGCCCCCGGCGCCCCCGACACCGCCGGGGTCGGCGGGGCGGGCGCCCGCCCCGCCGGACCGCGTGTCGGTCCGGCGGCGTACGGTGTCGATACGGGCCATCAGCTCGGCCATCCGGAACGGCTTGACCACGTAGTCGTCGGCGCCCGCCCGCAGCCCCTGGACGATGTCGCGCTCCTCGCAGCGCGCGGTCACCACGATCAGGGGCGCGTCGCAGACCGTCCGCAGCCGCCGCAGCAGTTCCAGCCCGTCGAGGTCGGGCAGGCCCAGGTCCAGCAGGACGAACCCGGCCTCGTGCACGTGCCGCAGGGCGTCCAGGGCGCGGCCCACCCGGCGCACCGTGTGCCCGCGCTGGGCGAGGGCGGTGCCGAGGGCCCGTGCCATCCGGTCGTCGTCCTCGACGAGAAGCGCGTGCATAGACAGTTCCCTCGCGACCTGTGACCCCGGTCGGCTCAGCTTACGGGAGCCGCGGCCGGACGTTCCGGCGCTTCACCGGCACCGGCGCCGGCACCCGAGGCGGCACCGGAGTCGGACTCGGCCTCGGCGCGGCTGAGCGCGGCGTTGCGGGTGTCCGGCATCAGGACGTACGTCACCAGGGAGACGAGGGCGCACCCGGAGACGTACCAGAAGAACATCTTCTCGTGGCCGCCGTTCTTGAACCACAGCGCCACGTACTCCGCCGTGCCGCCGAACAGTGCGTTGGCGATCGCGTACGGCAGCGCGACGCCCAGGGCGCGCACCCGGGTCGGGAACAGCTCCGCCTTCACGGCGGCGTTGATCGAGGTGTACCCGGTGATGATCACGAGGGCCAGCAGGGACAGGCCCAGCGCGGACCAGTACGAGGACGCCGACCCGAGGGCGGTCATGATCGGGTACGTGCCCACGGTGCAGCCCACCGCGAAGGTGATCAGCAGCGGGCGGCGGCCGATCCGGTCGGACAGCATCCCGGCGAAGGGCTGCAGCACGGCGAAGAGCGTCAGAGCGGTGAAGCTGACCAGGGTGGCGGTCGTCTTCGGCATGCCCGCGCTGCCGACCAGGTACTTGGTGAGGTAGGTGGTGTACGTGTAGTAGGCCACGGTCCCGCCGAGGGTGAGGGCCATGACCAGGCCCGCCTGCCGCCGGTAGAGCCACAGGGCCTTCAGCGTGCCGCGGGTGCTGTCGTCGTGGGCCTCCTCGCCCGCCGACTCCTCCTTGAAGGCGTCGGTCTCCTGGAGCCGGCGCCGCAGCCAGAAGACGACCACCGCGAACAACGCCCCGAGGACGAAGGGGATCCGCCACCCCCAGCTCTCCAACTGGGCGGTGGTGAGGGTGTGCTGCATCGTGATCAGGATGCCCAGGCCGAGCAGCTGGCCGCAGGTCATCGACACGTACTGGAAGGAGGAGCCGAGACCGCGCCGGTTGCGGGCCGAGGCCTCGGTCAGGTAGGTGGCGCTGGCCGCGTACTCGCCGCCGATGCTCATCCCCTGGAGCAGGCGCGCGAGCAGCAGCACCAGGGCGCCGAAGTAGCCGGCCTGTCCGTAGGTCGGGGCCACGGCGATCAGCAGGGCGGCCACCGACATCATCGTGACGGTGAGGGTGAGGGCGCTCTTGCGGCCGTGCCGGTCGGCGGCGCGGCCGAGGATCCACCCGCCGACGGGGCGCATCAGGAAGCCGACGGCGAAGATGCCCGCCGTGTTCATCAGCTGCGTGGTCGGATTGTCGCCGGGGAAGAAGGAGTCGGCGAAGTAGATCGCGAAGCTGGCGTAGACGAACCAGTCGTACCACTCGACGAGATTGCCGAGCGACCCGCCGATCAGGGCGAGACGGCGCTTCTTGCGCTCGTCACCGGGCGGTGAAGCGGGCATGACGGCGGACGCGGACATGGCGGCTCCTGACGGATGTCCCCGAGGGGAGAGGGAGAAATGCCCCGGTGGCGGGGAAGTGTCCCGAGCATGCGTCCGCCGTCGTACCCGGACAAGCTCCGGCACGCAGATCTAACGTTCCGCTAAGAAAGCCGCCCGGCTGCGGGGATTTCACGGCTCGGCCATGTGCACGTCATGTCTGCTCCATGGCGGCCACCCGCGGGTGGCCCACGGTGGGGGCGGCCACCCGGGAGCCCCCCCAAGGGCGGGAAGCGGGCCCGGCCCCCACCCGATATCGTGAGCGGGAGGCAGGATGAGCGTGATCAGGAGAAGGCGGACGCCGGTCGTCGCAGTGGCGACCCTCGTGGCCCTGGGAGTGGTCGCCGGACCGGCGCACGCCCGCGGCGACCACGGCGCGGTGGCGGCGCTGCCGCAGGTGCAGGCCTCCCTGGAGACGCCCTCCCTGTTCGACGACGAGGCCGGCGGCAACGCGAACGCCGACGACCCCGCGATCTGGCGCAACGAGAAGGACCCGGACCGCAGTCTGGTCATCGCCACCGCCAAGGAGGGCGGCCTGCGCGTGTACGACCTGGACGGGCGCCAGGTGCAGTCCCTGCCGGCCCCGCCGCCGCCACGCGGCGGCGACGCGCCCGGGCGCTTCAACAACGTCGACCTGATCACCGGGCTCCGCTTCCCCGGCGGCGCCCGCCACGACGTGGCCGTCGTCTCCGACCGGGGCCGCGACCAGCTGCGCGTCTACCGGATCGACCCCCGCCGGCCCGCGGCCCCGCTGGTCGACGTCACCGACGAGTCCGCGGCCCCGCAGGTCTTCTCCGCCGGCCAGGACGAGGTCAACGACCAGCGCACCGTCTACGGCCTGGCCGCGTACACCGACCGCCACAGCGGCCGTTCCTTCGCCGTCACCAGCCGGCGCCACGCCACCGCCCTCGCCCTCGCCGAACTCCTGCCCGACGCGCAGGGGAAGGTCGGCTACCGCACCGTCCGCACCACCTCGCTGCCGTCCTCCTTCACCCTCCCCGACGGGAAGGCGTGGACCCCGTGCGGTGAACCGGGCGAACTCCCGCAGGTCGAGGGCATGGTCATCGATCCCGACACCGGCGACCTCTACGCGGGCCAGGAGGACGTCGGCATCTGGAAGCTGGACGCCGACCTGCGTTCCCCCGCCCGCCTGATCGAGAAGGTCCGCTCCTTCGGGGTGCCCGGCACCTGGAACCCCGGGACCGAGGAATGCGACGCGGGCGCCGACCCCGGCTTCGGCGGCCGGCACGTCTCCGCCGACGTGGAGGGCCTGACCATCTGGCGCGACCCCGAGCACCCCGGCCACGGCGGCTACCTGCTCGCCTCCAGCCAGGGCGACGACACCTTCGCCGTCTTCGACCGCGAGCGCGGCAACGCGTACGTCCGCAGCTTCCGCATCGCGGCGGGCACCAGGCCCGGTGCGCCCGACGGATCGCAGGAGTGCGACGGCGCCGCCGTCACCAGCGCGCCGCTGGGCACGAAGTTCCCGAACGGCCTGCTGGTCGTCCAGGACGGCGCCAACACCCCCGGGACCACGGGTCCCGACGGGGAGACCCGCACCGACACCGACTTCAAGTTCGTGGACCTCGGCCGCCTCGAACGGGCCGCGCGCCTGTGACCCCGTGCCTGTCCGGGCCCGGCCTTCCCGAGGCGGGCCCGGGCAGGCCGGGACTGGCCGCCGCCGCGTTCGCGCGGCTCGGTAGGATCGCGACCGCACACGACGGAAGGCGATCATGGCGGACAGTCCCCTCAGGCCCAGCTCGTTGATCAACACGGTCTACGGGGCGTTCCTGCGACGCCTCGGAGGCTGGATCTCCGTGGCCGACCTGGTCACCCTGATGTCCGAACTGGACGTCGACGGCCCGGCGGCGCGCTCGGCGATCTCCCGGCTCAAGAAGAAGGGCGTCCTCGAACCGGAACGCCGCGGCGCCACCGGGTACCGGCTCAGCCCGGCCGCCCAGCCCGTCTTCGACGAGGGCGACCGGCGCATCTTCGGCAGCCTGGAACCGGCGAAGTTGAGCGACGGCTGGGCCATGGCCGTCTTCTCCGTGCCGGAGTCCGAGCGGTCCTACCGCTACCAGCTGCGCACCCGGCTGACCTGGCTGGGCTTCGGCAACATCGCCCCCGGTGTGTGGCTGGCTCCCGGCCGCCTGCTCGGCGACGCCCGCGACATGCTCGTCCGCCTCGGACTCAGCGACTACGTACACCTCTTCGCCGCCGACTACGCCGCCTTCAGCGAGCTGCCCGAGACCGTCAGCTCCTGGTGGGACTTCCCCGCGATCGAGGAGCAGTACGCGGGCTTCACCCAGGCCTACGGACCCCTCGCCGCGCAGCTGACCGAACAGCGCGAGATCGACGGCGCCGAGGCCTTCCGCGCCTACGTCCCGATGCTCACCCAGTGGCGCCGCCTGCCGTACCTCGACCCGGGCCTGCCCGCCGAACTGCTCCCCGCCGACTGGAACGCCGTCGCCGCACGGCAGATCTTCCAGCAGCTGAACGACGTACTGGCCGCGCCCGGCCTGCGCCACGTACAGGAGGTCACCGGCCTGACGGAGGAGCCCCCCGGTCCCGGAACGGTCTAGGCCGTCTCTTCGGTGTCCTGCCGCATGCGGCCTCCCGGCCGGGTCCTGCTCCGGGAGACCGCTCGGCCCGGGCGCGTGCCGGTCAGCGCCCCGTCGGCTGGTGCAGGCGCCGCCAGTACCCGGCGAGGTCGTCAACGGCCGAGGTGACCGAGTCCAGCCGCATCGTGGTGCGGGAACCCCGTTCGTAGCGCGCCCACTTCGGCATGGGGGCGTGGTTGGGGTCGCCGGTGCGGATGAAGGAGATCCAGGACGCGTGCATGGTCGAGGCCAGGCCGTCACGGACCCGGGGGTTCAGCCCCGCGAGGAACGGCGCCTGCGCCCACTTGTCGAAGTTGTCGAACACGAACGGCAGCTCCAGGCAGTGCGCCGCCCGCAGTTGGCCGTCGTAGGCGGGCGTCGGGAGGTCGAACTGGTACGCCCAGACCGGCCGCCCGCGGGCCGCCCGCCGCTCCGCCAGCGACACGGCCGGCATGCGGAACAGGTCGTCGCCGACCAGGTCCATGAGCACGTCGAGCGGACGGGCACCGGGCCGGGACTCCTCGTACGCGGTGTATGCCTCGCCCGCCCGCGCTCCGAAGGTGTTCCGCACCCTCGCGAGCACCTGGTCCTTGGTCACGTCGGCGTAGGCCCGGTTGAGCGCGAAGGAGAGGTTGGCCTCCTCCCGGGTCCAGCCGATGAGGACGTCGATGTCCGCCCCGGGGCCGCTGAGCAGCAGATCGGCCGGGTTGCGGTCCATCGTCCCCTCGTCGATCACCGGCAGGTAGGGGGTCGACCAGTACCCCCACTGCTCGGTGCGACCGAACATCTCGAAGGTGGCGGCGACCAGTTGGGGCCAGGGCACGGCGCGCGCCGCGGCCAGGTCCCGCACCTTGAGGATCTCCAGATAGGTGGCGCTGCGCTGGAGCGACTCCGCCCGGGTGGGGATCTGCAGCCCGAGCGGCGGGCTCTGCAGGATGGCCCGCCGGAACAACGGGCGGCCGGCGGGCCGGGCGCCGGCGAGCGCCGCCACCGAGAAGGCGCCGCCGGACTGCCCGGCGAGGGTGATGTTGTCCGGGTCGCCGCCGAACCTGGCGATGTTGTCCCGTACCCAGCGAAGCGCGGCGAGCTGGTCGGTGAACCAGAAGTTGCCGCCGGCGCCGTCCTCGCCGAAGTAGAGGTATCCCAGCGGCCCGAGGCGGTAGTTGAGGGTCACGACGACGAGATCGCCGTCGCGCGCGAAGGTCTCGCCGGAGTAGTTGGGCAGTGAACCGGAGCCGGAGATGAAGCCGCCGCCGTGGATCCAGACCAGCACGGGACGCTTGGCGGCATCGGCCGCCGGGGTCCAGACGTTGAGCGTGAGGCAGTCCTCGCTGAAGGGGGGCGCGCCGTGGTTGCCGAGCGGCCCGCCGGCCCCTTCCTGGTAGGGCTGCGGTGCGCTCGGGCCGAAGGCGGTCGCCTCGCGCGTCCCCTGCCATGCGGGGTGCGGCTGGGCGGGCCGCCATCGGAGGGCGCCGACCGGGGGCGCCGCGTAGGGCACGCCCTTGAACACGGCGAGCCCTCCCTCGACGACTCCGCGCAGCCGGCCCGCGGGCAGCTCCACGACGGGCGAGGGATCGTTCGCCCGGGGGGCGGCCTGCGCCGGGTGGCCGCCCGGGAGGCCGGAGAGGAAGGCGGCGCCGGCCAACACCCCGCTGTTCTTGAGGACTTTGCGCCGCGATGGATCGTCGGTCATGGTGCTTCACTCCCTGACGTATCGGGGGCCCGCTGCCGCAATGGCATAGCGTGAAATTGACGAGGGTCAGTGCTACGGCATACGCGAGACCCGGGTCAAGGGGTGGGGCGCATCCGCCGTACATATCTTGCGAACTATTGACGAGCGTCGCATTGACGCGATAGACACGTGTCACCTCCCCCACCCCGCACCCCCTCCCGCACCCCATCGGCACCTTTCGGGCCGCCGGGGCCGGGTCACAACGTACGGAGTCCCCATGGCAGGTCGGTTTCGCCCCGTAGGTCTGATCACCGCAGTCACCGGCCTCTTGCTGGCCACGGCATGCGGTGGCGCCAGCCTCGGCAACGGCGAGGGCAACAAGCAGAGCGGGCCCGTGAAGATCGGGCTCCTGGTCCCGCAGTCCGGGACCTACAAGGCGCTCGGCGACGACATGAAGCAGGGCTTCGAGCTCTACGTCGCCCAGCACGGCGGCAAGCTCGGCGGCCGCGAGGTCCAGGTCGTGGTCGCCGACGAGGGGGAGACCGCCGACTCCGGCAAGGCGGCGGCCGAGAAGCTCGTCAAGCAGGACCGGGTGCTCGCGGTCAGCGGGGTGGTCAGCTCGGCCACCATCAACGGGGTCAAGGACCTCTTCGAGACCAGCAAGGTCCCGCTCGTCGGCTCCAACGCCTCACCCACGACCCTGACCGGCACCAAGTACGTCTGGCGCACCTCCTACGTCAACGACGAACCGGGCAAGGCCCTGGGCAAGCACGTCGCCGAGAAGGCCGGCGGCCCGGTCTTCCTCATCGCCGCGGGCTACCAGGCGGGCAAGGACGAGATCGAGGGCTTCAAGTCCACCTTCCTCCCCGCCGGCGGCAAGATCGCGGGGGAGGAGGTCTACACCCCGTTCCCGGCCACCAAGAACTTCCAGCCCTACCTCGCGCAGATCGAGAACTCCGGCGCCAAGGCCGTCTTCTGCTTCTACGCCGGCGGCGCGGCCGTCGACTTCGTGAAGCAGTACCGGGACTTCGGACTGGCCGGCAAGATCCCGCTCTACGCGCCCGGCTTCCTCACCGAGGGCGGCGTACTGAAGGGGCAGGGCGAGGCGGCCACCGGCATCCTCACCGCGCTCAACTACAGCGCCGACCTGGACAACGCCGCCAACAAGCAGTTCGCACCGGCCTACCGCACCGCCTACGGCGCCGACCCGACCACCTACGCGATGGCCTCCTGGGACGCGGCGCAGGTCCTCGACAAGGCGATCAAGGCGGCCGGCGGCACCGTGACCTCGGAGACGGTCAACGCCGCCATCGCCACGGTGGGGGACATCGACAGCCCGCGCGGCACCTGGCGCTTCAACGGCGGCGGCACCCCCGAGCAGCCGTGGTACCTGCGCGAGGTCCGGCAGGGCGCCAACACCGTCGCCGGCGACCTCGGCCGACTGGGCGGCTGACATGGGCGGATGGCTGGACGGCAACGTCGTCAGCGTCGTCGACGGAGTCGCCTTCGGACTGCTGCTCTTCACGATCGCGGTGGGGCTCTCCCTGGTCTTCGGCATGATGGACGTCCTCAACCTGGCGCACGGCACGCTGTACCTCGCGGGCGCCTACACCGCGTACGCGCTCTCCGACGGGACCCTGCCGGGCCTCCTCCTCGCCCTCGCGGCCGGCGCCCTGGTGGGCGCCCTCGGGGGAGCGGCGCTGACGGCGCTCACCCAGCCGCTGGCCCGGCGCGGTCACCTGGACCAGGCCGTGCTCACGCTCGGCATCACGTTCATCGTCGCCGACCTCCTCGCCGCCGCCTTCGGCGGCGAGGTGCTCCCCACCGACCCGCCGACCTCGCTCCGCGGGACGGTGGACCTCCTCGGCCACACCTATCCCGTCTACCGGCTGGTGTTCATCGCCGTCGCCGCCTGCCTCGCGACCGTCGTGTACCTCGTCTTCGAACGCAGCTCGCTCGGAGCCCTGGTGAGGGCCACCGTCGCGGACCGGGACATGGTCCGCGCCCAGGGCGTCGACATCCGCAAGGTGCTCTACGGGGTCTTCGCGGCCGGCGCCGCCCTGGCAGCGGTCGGCGGAGTCCTCGGCGCCCCCATCCTGGGACCCGGCCCGGGCGTCGACGAGAGCGTGCTCGTCCTCTCGCTCGTCGTCGTGGTCGTCGGCGGCCTCGGCTCCGTACGCGGCGCACTCGCCGGCGCCCTGCTCATCGGCCAGGTCCAGACGCTCGGTGTGGCCCTGCTCCCGGAGTACGCGCCCTTCCTCCTCTTCGGCACCATGCTGCTGGTGCTCGTCGTCCGCCCGCACGGCCTGGTCGCGTCGGCGGTGCGCACATGAGCCACTCCGCAACGTCCACGTCCGGTTCGGCACGGCAGCGCTCCACCACCCGGCGACTGCTGGTCACCGCCGTGATCGCCGCACTCGCCCTGGCCCCCTTCCTCCTCGGCTCGTACGCCATCGGCACCCTCTCCCGGGTCCTGGTCTTCGCCCTGCTCGCCCTGAGCGTGAACCTGCTCACCGGCCTGACCGGACTGCCGACCCTCGGCCAGTCCGCGTACTTCGGCGTCGGCGCCTACACGGGGGCGATCGTCGCCACCCGGCTCACCGACATCGGCGCGCTCCAACTCCTCGTCGCCGCGGCCGTCTCCGCACTGGTGGCCGTGCCCACCGGATGGCTCGCCGTCCGGGCCCGCGGGGTGGTGTTCCTGATGCTGACGCTGGCCGTCGGCGAGATCGCGTACAGCGCCGCGGTCAACTGGAAGACGCTCACCAACGGCAGCGACGGCATGTCCGGCGTCCCGCCCGTCGTCCCGCTGCCCGGCATGCCCGCGCTGGAGCTCGACGGACTGGTCTACTTCTACGTACTGGCCGTGTTCCTGCTGCTCTTCGCCGCCGTCAGCCGGTTCGGCTCCACCCCCTTCGCCCTCGCCCTGCGCGGAATCCGCGACAACGAGGCCCGTATGAAGGCCATCGGCTACCCCACCCGGTGGTACGCCCTGGCCGTCTACTGCGGCGCCGCGGCGCTGGCCGGCGCCGCCGGGTCGCTGTGGGTCTCCGTGCAGCGGTTCGTCTCGCCCGGCGACGCCGGGTTCGAGATCGCGGCGCTGGCGCTGCTGGCCGTCGTCATCGGCGGCTCGGGCTCGATGTGGGGGACCTGCGCCGCGGCCGCGCTGATCTGGACCACCCGCGACCACCTCGGGAACCTGGAGGCGGTCGCCGGGCGCGGGCCGCTGCTGCTCGGCCTGCTCTTCGTCATCGCCGTCTACACACTGCCCCGCGGGCTGGCCGGCGTACGGCTCCCGTCGAGGCCGAACCGGAAGAGGACGGCGTGACCGATCCCGCACCCGATCTCCTCGAACTGCGCGGAGTTTCCAAGCACTTCGGCTCCTTCCGAGCCGTGGACGAGGTCGGCTTCACCGTGCGCGCCGGCGCGCGCCACGCGGTCATCGGCCCGAACGGCGCCGGCAAGTCCACGCTCTTCGGCCTCGTCTCCGGCACCCTGGCTGCCACCGCCGGATCCCTGCTCCTCGACGGGCGGGACGTGACCCGGCTGCCCGTGCACCGACGGGTCGGACTCGGCATCGCCGCGACCTTCCAGCACTCCAGCCTCTTCCTGCCGGAGACCGTGCTGGAGAACGTCCTGCTCGCCGCGTTGCGCCGGGCCGGGACCGGAACGGGGTTCGGCGGCCGGCGGACGGCCGGAGCCCGGGCCGCCGCGACCGCGCGGGCGCGCACCCTGCTGGAGCGCGTCGGCCTCCCCACCCGGCACGACGTGCCGGCGGCGGAGCTCTCGCACGGCGAACGGCGGCAGCTGGAGGTCGCCGTGGCCCTCGCCACCGAACCTCGGCTGCTGCTCCTGGACGAGCCGGCCGCCGGCATGTCGCCGGCGGAGACGGAGCGGCTCACCAAGCTGATCGCGGCCCTGCCCGAAGAGGTGACCGTACTCCTCATCGAACACGACCTCGACATGGTCTTCGAACTCGCCGACACCGTGACCGTCATGCACCTCGGCAACCACCTCACCACCGGACCCCCGGACGCGGTACGGGCCTCCGCCGAGGTCCAGAGCGCCTACCTGGGCACCACGGAGGTCTCCTCGTGAAACCGTTCTTCAGCGTGCGCGGCCTGCGCTCCGGCTACGCCGGCGGCGTCGTCCTGGGCGGCGTCGACCTCGACCTCGAGGCGGGCGGGACCCTCGCCGTCCTCGGGCGCAACGGCGTCGGGAAGACCACCCTCATCTCGACCGTCATGGGATTCGTCCGACCCTACGAGGGCAGCGTCGAGCTCGACGGCCGGGAGATCGGCGGCGCCCGCGTGGACGTGATCGCCCGCGCCGGTGTGGGGGTCGTCCCGCAGGGGCGCCGGGTGTTCGCACCGCTGACCGTGGCGGAGCACCTCGCGATCGCCGCGCCACGGCGCCGCGCACGCGGGCCGTGGACCCGGGCGCGCATCCTCGACCTGCTGCCGAGGCTGGGGGAGCGACTGGGACACCGCGGCGACCAACTCTCCGGCGGGGAACAGCAGATGCTCGCCATCGCCCGGGCCCTGCTGGGCAATCCGCGGCTGCTGCTCCTCGACGAACCGTCCGACGGACTCGCCCCCGCGATCGTCGCGCAGGTGGGCGAGGTGATCCGCGAGGTGAGCGCGCAGGGCATGACGGTCGTCCTCGTCGAGCAGAACCTGGGGCTCGCCCTGTCCGCCGCCCAACAGGTGGCCGTCATGCAGAAGGGCCGCATCGTGCACCGGGCGGCCGCGACCGAATTCGCGTCCCGGCCCGAGGACCGGCGGCGTCTGCTGGGCGTCGACTGACACCGGAAGGACTCACCGATGACTCCCTCTCCCGACCGCGAACCCCCCTTCACCGCCCTCGGCCGCACGGTGGTGCTCGTCGCGGACGCCGAAGCCGCCCTGGCCTTCTACCGGGACGTCCTGGGCTTCGTGGTGCTGTACGACCAGACGGCCGACGGCTACAGGTACTTGCACATCGGCCTGCCCGGCCCGACCGGGCGGCCGGCGGCCGGTCTCTGGCTGATGCCCGCGACCACGGCCCGGGAACGCGAACTGATCGGCCGTCAGTGCGGTGGCCGGCCGCTCCTCGTCCTGTACACGGACGACGTGGACCGGACCGGCACGCACTTGCGCGCCCACGGCGTGCGGGTGTGGAACGAACGGGTGGGGGACGCGGGCCGTTCCCTGCACTTCGCCGACCTCTACGGCAACGTCATCGTGGCGGCGCAGCTACCGGGCTCCTGAGCACCCGGTCGAGGTGGCGGGCGGTCTCGCGGGTACGGCGCGGTACGCGGCGGCCGCCCTCGACGAGCCGGGCGGCCCGGCCCATCACCCGCAGCGCCCGCACGGACCCGACGGTGGGCACGGCGTCCATCAGGGTCCCCATGGCCGTGTCGGTCTCGCGCCAGTCGCCCGCCCGGGCCAGGACCCGGGCGAGCTCCGCCGCGAACAGCACCCGGTAGGCCGGGCCGTCACCGTCGGCGTGCGCCGCGCCGTGCAGGAGGGCGGCCGCCGCGTCCAGGTCCCCCAGCGCGGCCCGCGCCAGGCCCTGGTGGCCTTCGAGCTCGGGCCGGTCGAACCACCAGGCCCAGGGCGGGTCGCGGTCCGTCGGCGGGTCGTCGAGCAGCTCGGCGGCGGTGCGCAGGGCCCGCCCGGCCTCGGACCCGCGCCCCAGCCGGGCCAGGGCCCGCCCCGCCCGCACGTGGAAGATCGCCGCGACGCGCCCGGGAAGGTCCTCGCGGGCCAGCACGGACGAGGCGATCCGAAGGGAACTCCCGGGCCGGCCCAGATGCTCCTCCTGCATCGCCAGCACCGCGAGCGCCAGGGGTTCCACGGTGGCGGGTCCGGCCCCGCGGCCGCCGCGGGCCAGCTCCAGGGCCCGCAGGTGGAGCCGCCGCGACACCCCGTGCCGTTCGGCGTCGAAGGCGATCCACGCGGCGACCTGGCACAGCTCGGCGCGCGCGGCCCGCCCCGCGTCGTCCCGCACCGGGCCGCCACCGACCGCACGGACCGCCGCCAGGGCCGGGCCCACCGCCCACCGCGCCCCGGCCGCCACATCGAGCGCGACGAGCCCCTCCGTCAAGGCCTTCACCTCGGCCACCGACACCTCGCCCTCCACGGGCCCCCTTCCATCGATTCGGCCGCCCAGTGCGCCGGGCCGTCCGACACCGCCGTGGCTGCACGGCTGCGGGGAGCCACGGCGTGAGGATGGGGCCATGGCCGACACCTTCGCTTCGCGCACCATCGACGTGACGACCGGGGACCGGGAGACGGTCCACGACCTGACCGCTGCCTGTGCCGCCTTCCTCGCGGAGGTGGCACGGGGGCAGTGCGGACTGCTGAACCTCTTCACGCCCCACGCGACCGCCGGCCTCGCCGTCATCGAGACGGGAGCGGGCAGCGACGACGACCTCCTGACGGCCCTGGGGTCCCTCCTGCCCGCGGACGACCGATGGCGGCACCGGCACGGATCCCCCGGCCACGGGCGGGACCACGTACTGCCCGCGATCGTCCCGCCCCACGCGACGCTGCCGGTGATCGACGGAACGCTCGCGCTGGGCACCTGGCAGTCCGTCACCCTGGTGGACACCAACCGGGACAACCCCCGGCGCCAGGTCCGCCTGTCCTTCCTCGGCTGCTGAAGGAGCGTCAGAGTCGGGGCTCAGGGGTGAAGACGTCACCATCATGACAGGTCAGACGGCATTTTCGTAGGACCAAGGGCACAGCCGGATTGTCTTGTTCGGACCCCTGTGCGGCTTTGAGAATCACCGTCATGACTCTCACAGCGCACCCCAGTCACGACGCGGTACTCCGAGCCCGAGTGGCTCTCCTCGGATCACAAGCGCTGCCGGTCCGGCAGGAGGTCGCCGCCTACCGCGTGCTCGCCCAGGTGAGTCCGCTGGCGTACCTGCCCCTGCTGACCGACGCGCTGCTCGAATACAGCCGCCACGAATTCGCCGCGCTGCCCGAAACGGCCCTGGCCCTGCATGCGGAGGCAGTCGCCGCCGCCCGCCGCATGTACGCCATGGAGCCCGGCCGGGCAGACCTGCTCGTCGGCGCGCTGGTCCGTTACAAGAAGCAGTTGACACTCATGGGCGGCCGCGAGGCGGAACTCGGCGCAGTGGACCGGGAGATGGCCGAACTGGCGTGAGGGGCCTCGGCCGCGTCCGCGCGAGTTCGTGGACCGCCGCGCGCCGGGGCGTCGGTCACCAGCGCCAGGTGAGGGCTTGGCCCTCCTCGACCTCGGACCAGCGCTGCGCCGCGCGGTCGAGCGCGGCCGAGGCCAGGGCGGTCTGCCGGTCGTCGAGGGGGCTGCGGCCCAGCCCCCGCCCGTCCGTGGACAGGCCCGACCAGACGCGGTAGGCCCAGTTGACGCGGAGCTCGGCCCGCATGACCGCGTCGCCCTTGCGCCGCAGGACCTTCAGCCCCGACCGGCGGTGGCGGGTCGGCCCGACCGGTTCGAACCCTTCGAAGGTGGCGCCCTCCGCCGTGGCGCCCCAGAACCCGTCGGCGATCCCGAGCGCGCTCTCGACCGCCGCGTGCACGAGGTCGTGGGGCATGGTCGGACCGGTGGGCCGTGCCGCCAGCCGGACGTCCGGGCCGCGCCGGTCCCGTACCTCGAGCTCGTGGTGGTGGTCCGGAAGCTTCCGGAAGATCATTTCCAAGGTTCCGCCTCCCAGGGAGTCCGGGCCGGCCGGCCGGAGGGGGGCCGGCCGGCCCGGACGTCGGGTCACACGAGGTCGAAGCGGTCCAGCTTCATCACCTTGTCCCACGCGGCGACGAAGTCCTTCACGAACTTCGCCTTCGCGTCGTCGCTCGCGTAGACCTCCGCGAGCGCGCGCAGCTCCGAGTTCGACCCGAAGACCAGGTCGGCACGGGTGCCGGTCCACTTGACGGCGCCGGTGGCGGCGTCACGGCCCTCGAAGGTGCTCTCGTCCCCGGCCGTCGCCTTCCACGTCGTACCCAGGTCCAGCAGGTTGACGAAGAAGTCGTTGGTCAGGGACCCCGGGGAGGTGGTGAAGACGCCGTGCGCGCTCTGCTGGTGGTTCGCGCCCAGGACGCGCAGGCCACCGACGAGGACGGTCAGCTCGGGGGCGCTCAGGTTCAGCAGGTTCGCCCGGTCCAGCAGCAGGTACTCGGCCGGAAGCCGGTTGCCCTTCCCGAGGTAGTTGCGGAACCCGTCGGCGGTCGGCTCCAGCGCGGCGAACGACTCCACGTCCGTCTGCTCCTGCGCCGCGTCCGCACGGCCCGGCGCGAAGGGCACCTCGACGTCGAACCCGGCGTCCTTGGCGCCCTGTTCGACGGCGGCCGCACCGGCGAGCACGATCAGGTCGGCGAGCGAGATCCGCTTGCCGCCGGACTGGGCGGCGTTGAAGGACTCCTGGATCCCCGTCAGCGTGCGCAGCACCGTCGCCAGCTGGTCGGGTTCGTTGACCTCCCACCCGCTCTGCGGCTGGAGCCGGATGCGCGCGCCGTTGGCACCGCCGCGCTTGTCGCTGCCGCGGAACGACGAGGCCGAGGCCCACGCCGTGGACACGAGCTGGGAGACCGTCAGGTCCGAGGCGAGGACCTGCTCCTTGAGGGAGGCGATGTCGGCGGCGTCGACGAGCTCGTGCGTGACCGGCGGGAGCGGGTCCTGCCACAGCAGCGTCTCGGCCGGGACCTCCGGGCCGAGGTAGCGCACGACCGGGCCCATGTCGCGGTGGGTCAGCTTGTACCAGGCGCGGGCGAAGGCGTCCGCGAACTCGGCGGGGTTCTCCAGGAAGCGCCGCGAGATCTGCTCGTAGGCCGGGTCGATCCGCAGCGAGAGGTCGGTCGTCAGCATCGTCGGAGCGTGGCTCTTGGACGCGTCGTGGGCGTCGGGCACGGTCCCCGCGCCGGCCCCGTCCTTCGGCCGCCACTGGTGGGCGCCGGCGGGGCTCTTGAACAGCTCCCACTCATAGCCGAAGAGGATCTCGAAGAAGCTGTTGTCCCAGGTGATCGGGGTGTTCGTCCAGATGCCCTCCAGACCACTGGTGATCGCGTCGGCGCCCTTGCCGGTGCCGAAGGAGTTCGCCCAGCCGAGGCCCTGCTGCTCGATCGAGGCGGCCTCGGGGTCCGCGCCGACGCTCTCCGCCGGGCCCGCGCCGTGGGTCTTGCCGAAGGTGTGGCCGCCGGCGATGAGGGCGACCGTCTCCTCGTCGTTCATCGCCATCCGGCGGAACGTCTCCCGGATGTCGCGTGCGGCGGCCAGCGGGTCCGGAGTGCCGTTCGGGCCTTCCGGGTTGACGTAGATGAGGCCCATCTGGACCGCGCCGAGGGGGTTTTCCAGCTCACGGTCGCCGGTGTAGCGCTCGTCGTCGAGCCAGGTGGTCTCGGGACCCCAGTAGACGTCCTCGTCGGGCTCCCAGACGTCCGCGCGACCGCCGCCGAAGCCGAAGGTCTCGAAGCCCATCTGCTCCAGGGCCACGTTGCCGGTCAGGATGAGGAGGTCGGCCCACGACAGGCTCTGGCCGTACTTCTTCTTGACCGGCCACAGCAGTCGGCGCGCCTTGTCGAGGTTGCCGTTGTCCGGCCAGCTGTTGAGCGGCGCGAAACGCTGCTGGCCCGCTCCGGCGCCGCCTCGGCCGTCGCTGATGCGGTAGGTGCCGGCGCTGTGCCAGGCCATGCGGATCATGAAGGGGCCGTAGTGGCCGAAGTCGGCGGGCCACCAGTCCTGCGAGGTGGTCAGCACCTCCGCGATGTCCCGCTTCACGGCAGGGAGATCAAGGGACTTGAACGCTTCGGCGTAGTCGAACTCCTCGCCGAGCGGGTTGGCCACGGCGGGGTTCTTGGCGAGGATCTTCAGGTTGAGGCGCTCGGGCCACCACTGACGGTTTCCGCCGCCCTGGGTCGGATGCGGGGCGCGCTCGTGTGCGACCGGGCAGCCGCCACCGCCCTCCGACTTGGCGTCTACGACGATTGCATCATGGTTCTCAGACATGGGAATCCTTCCGTACCAGGCGGATCACGGTGTTCAGGAACTGAATGCGAGGGAACTGCCGGGGCGAGGGCCCCGCGCACGGTCTCGGCCTCGTCGGTCGGCTCGACGCCGAGGCGGCCACCGTCCCGGACGGTGTCACCTGCCGCTCTGGAGTCGTCCTGTCTCTTGGCTATCCATCAAACCGATCCTACGATGGACGGAATCCAAGTCAAGAAGTATACCAAGCCCATATTGAGTCGGATCCCCGATGTCGGACGACAGGGGTTCGGGGATCCGTCGAACCTGAAACAGGTGAGCCGATATGAGTGACCTGCTGCAGAGGCTGCGCGGGCGTGGCTGGCGGATGACGTCCCAGCGGCGCGTGGTCGCGGAGGTCCTCGACGGAGACCACGTGCACCTCACGGCCGACGAGGTGCACGCCCGTGCGGCGCAGCGGCTGCCCGAGATCTCCCGGGCCACCGTCTACAACGCCCTGGGCGAGCTGGTCGCCCTCGGCGAGGTCGCGGAGGTCACCACCGACGGCCGGGCCAAGCGCTACGACCCCAACGCGCACCACCCGCACCAGCACCTGGTGTGCTCCGGCTGCGGCCTGATCCGCGACGTCCACCCGACCGGAAGCCCCCTGGCCGGCCTCCCGGCGGAGGAACGCTTCGGTTTCACGGTGTCCGGGGTCGAGGTCACCTACCGCGGCCTGTGCCCGGCCTGCGCCTGAAGGGCGTGGGAGGGGCCCGGGAGTGAGCGGGCGCCGAGCGGGTATGCGCCGCACACCGGGCGTCGACCAAGGAGGCACCATGCCCCGCAGTTTCAGCCAGAAGCGTGAACGCCAGTACGAACACATCAAGGAGAGCGCGCAGAAGCGCGGCGAGAGCACCGAGCGTGCCGAGGAGATCGCCGCCAGGACGGTCAACAAGGAACGGGCCCGCGCCGGCGAGTCCAAGACGGCGAGCAAGACGTCGCTCCAGGACATGTCCTCCGCCAAGCGGGGCGGACAGCGCTCCCACAGCGGCGCGCAGGGGCCCACCTACGACCAGCTCTACGAGGAGGCCAAGCGCCGCAACCTGCACGGCCGCTCCTCCATGGACAAGGCCGAACTCAAGCGCAAGCTGGGCCATTGAACATCAAGCCGCCGACGCGTCGGCCGTCGCCCCGTGGAGGCGCCATGCCGGAAGCCACCGACGGAAGAAGCGAGAGTCCGGAAGCCACCGACGGAAGAAGCGAGAGCGAAGAGGAACGCGCGGACCGGCAGTGGCAGGAGCTGATCCAGGAGATCCGCGTCGCCCAGACGGGCGTGCAGATCCTCTTCGGTTTCCTGTTGACGGTCGTGTTCACCCCTCTCTTCCACGAACTTCCGCAGACCGACAAGACCATCTACATCGTCACCGTCGTGCTCGGCTCGCTGGCGACCGGCGCGCTCATCGGGCCCGTCGCCTTCCACCGCGTCGTCTCCGGCCGGCGCATCAAGCCCGAGGCCGTGGCGTGGGCCTCGCGCCTCACCTTCACCGGACTCGTCCTGCTGCTGGCCACTTGCACCGCGGCCCTCTTCCTGGTCCTGCGGGTCGCGACCCACGACGCCGTCGTGCCCTGGCTGGTGGCGGGCGTACTGGCCTGGTACCTCCTGTGCTGGTTCGTCCTGCCGCTGTGGGCGCGGATCCGGTACACCGCGGAGCACTGAGCGGCAGGTCCGTTCGCGCCCCGTTCACGACCCGTTCACCACGATGCGGCGCCATCGTTCCTTCCCGGCCACACGTCAGGCTTCAAGAAGAAAATCCTTGATGCCGCACTAGACTGGTGGGTTGTTTGGCGCTGGAACGGAACAACCCGGGCAGACCTGGGCTCCGCCGGCGACCCGGGACGTCCGGGAACGAGACGCGAGGCCCGATGGCTGCAACACCTGAGCACGGTGAACTCACTCTGCTCGACGGCGAGGACGCGTACGGCGACACGAGCGGCGCGGACGGGGACGCGAGCGGGGAGTCCGGCAAGTCCGCCCGCTTCTCCGCCGGACCCGCCGCGCCGACGCGCACCCTCGTCGACATCTTCGAGGCCTCCGTACGGGCGTACCCCGACGAGCTCGCCCTGGACGACGGCACCACCCGCCTGACCTACCGCGCGCTGGCCACCGAGGTCGAGCGCCGCCGCCGCGCCCTCGCGGCCGCCGGCGTGGGCCGCGGCGACCGGGTCGGCGTACGCGTGCCGTCCGGGACCAACGAGCTGTACGCGGGGATCCTCGCCGTGCTCGCCGCGGGCGCCGCCTACGTCCCGGTCGACGCCGAGGACCCCGACGAGCGCGCCGAGCTGGTCTTCGGCGAGGCCGGCGTACGGGCGGTCCTCGGCGCCGGAGGGCGCATCGACACCACCGGCCTCGCCGGCACCGCCGCGTCCGCCGCGAGGCCCGGCCCCGAGCACGACGCGTGGATCATCTTCACCTCCGGCTCCACCGGCAAGCCCAAGGGCGTCGCCGTCAGCCACCGCAGCGCCGCCGCCTTCGTCGACGCCGAGGCCGCGCTGTTCCTCACCGAGGAGCCGATCGGACCCGGCGACCGCGTCATGGCCGGGCTGTCCGTCGCCTTCGACGCCTCCTGCGAGGAGATGTGGCTCGCCTGGCGCTACGGCGCCTGCCTCGTGCCCGTCCCGCGCTCCCAGGTCCGCAGCGGCGCCGACCTGGGCCCCTGGCTGGCCGACCAGGAAATCACCGTGGTCTCCACCGTGCCGACCCTGGCCGCGCTCTGGGAGCCCGAGACCCTCAACGAGGTCCGGCTGCTGATCTTCGGCGGCGAGGCCTGCCCGCCCGAGCTCACGCAGCGCCTGGTCACCGAGGGCCGCGAGGTCTGGAACACCTACGGCCCCACCGAGGCCACCGTCGTTGCCTGCGCCGCGCTCCTCACCGGCGAGGAACCCATCCGGATCGGCCTGCCCCTGTGCGGCTGGGAACTGGCCGTGGTCGACGAGTCCGGCGAACCGGTGCCGATGGGCGGCAGCGGCCAGCTCGTCATCGGCGGCGTCGGCCTCGCCCGCTACCTCGACCCGGAGAAGGACGCCGAGAAGTACGCCCCGCTGGAGTCCCTCGGCTGGCAGCGCGCCTACCGCAGCGGCGACCTCGTCCGCGCCGAACCGGAAGGGCTGGTCTTCCTCGGCCGCGCCGACGAGCAGATCAAGCTCGGCGGCCGCAGGATCGAGCTGGGCGAGGTGGACGCCGCCCTGCAGGCCCTGCCCGGCGTCGCCGGCGCCGCCGCGGCCGTACGCACCGCCCGCAGCGGCAACCAGCTCCTCGTCGGCTACCTCGTCACCCAGGACGGCTGGGACCACGCGGCCGCGGTCGAACGGCTGCGCTCCGAGCTGCCCGCGGCCCTCGTACCGCTGCTCGCACCGGTCGACGAGCTGCCCACCCGCACCTCCGGCAAGGTGGACCGCAACGCGCTGCCCTGGCCCCTGCCCGAACTGGAGACCACCGGACCCGCCGAGCAGCTCTACGGCACCGAGGCCTGGCTCGCCGAGCAGTGGAGCGAGACCCTCGGCGTGGCCGTCAACAGCGCAGCCGACGACTTCTTCGCGATCGGCGGCAGCAGCCTCGCCGCCGCCCAGCTCACCACCCGGCTGCGCACCCGCTACCCGAGCGCGGCCGTACTCGACATCTACCAGCAGCCCACCCTGCGCAAGCTGGCCCGGCGCCTGGAGAAGTCCGTCCAGGACGACGGCGCGGCCCGCACCATCGCCCCCGTGCCGCTCCGCGCCAAGGTGATCCAGTCGCTGCTGCTGCTCCCGCTGTACACCCTGGTGGGCCTGCGCTGGACGGTGGCGCTGCTGGCCCTGGGCAACGTACTGCACTGGTTCGGGCCCTACCCGTGGGCACCGACCGCCTCCTGGTGGCTCGTCGCCGCCGGAGCCGCACTGCTCTTCAGCCCGCCCGGCCGCCTCGTGATCGCCGCCGGCGGCGCCCGCCTGCTGCTGCGCGGCGTGAAGGCGGGCCGCCACCCGCGCGGCGGAAGCGTGCACCTGAGGCTGTGGACCGCCGAGCGGCTGGCCGAGTACGTCGGCGCGACCTCACTCACCGGCTCCTGGCTGGAACGCTACGGGCGGGCCCTCGGCGCCAAGATCGGCCCCGAGGTGGACCTGCACTCCCTGCCCCCCGTCACGGGCATGCTCAAACTCGGCCGCGGCTGCGCCGTGGAGTCCGAGGTGGACCTCTCCGGGCACTGGCTGGACGGGGACCGGCTGGAAATCGGCCAGGTCAAGGTCGGCGCCGGCGCGGTGGTCGGCACCCGCAGCATCCTCTTCCCCGGCGCCCGGGTCGGCAAGCGGGCCGAGGTGGCCCCCGGCTCCGCCGTCGTCGGCCAGATCCCCACCGGCCAGCGCTGGGCCGGAGCGCCCGCCGGCAAGCTCGGCAAGGCCAAGCGCAACTGGCCCAAGGAACGCCCGCCGCGTTCGGTCCACTGGCGGGCCATGTACGGAGCGACCGGCTTCTGCCTCACGGCCCTGCCCGTGCTCGCCACCGTGCCCGCCCTGCTCGTGGTCAGCCGGTTCGTGCCCGCCGACGCCGGACTCGCCCAGGCCCTGCGCGGAGCGCTGATCGCCGTCGTCCCCGGGGCCCTCGCCTTCGGCTGCGCGTACGCCCTGCTCCTGCTGGTCTCCGTACGGCTGCTCAGCCTCGGACTGCGCACGGGCAACCATCCGACGCACAGCAGGGTCGGCTGGCAGGCCTGGACCGTCACCCAGCTGATGGACCTGTCCCGGGAGACGCTGTTCCCGCTGTACGCCGGGCTGATCACCCCCGTGTGGCTGCGGCTGCTCGGCATGAAGATCGGCCGGGGCGCGGAGGTGTCCACCGTCCTCGCGCTGCCCAGCCTCACCACCGTGGGCGAAGGCGCGTTCCTCGCCGACGACACCCTGACCGCCCCCTACGAACTGGGCGGCGGCTGGGTACGCATCGGACACTCCGAGATCGGCCGCCGGGCCTTCCTCGGCAACTCCGGAATGACCGCCCCCGGCCGCACCGTGCCGGACGACGGGCTGGTCGGCGTGCTGTCCGCCACCCCGAAGAAGGCCAAGAAGGGCAGCTCGTACCTGGGCCTGCCGCCGGTCAAGCTGCCGCGCTCCGCCGCCGACGCCGACCAGAGCCGGACCTACGACCCGCCCGCGCACCTGCTGTGGGCGCGCGGGCTGGTGGAGCTGTGCCGGCTCGTCCCGGTGTTCTGCTCGGCCGCGCTGGCCGTCCTGACCGTGGCGGCGCTCTGCGCGCTGATCACGGCGACCGGGCTGGGGACCTGGGGCACCGCCCTGCTGTCCGGAGCGGTCCTGCTGGCCGCCGGGGTGGCCGCCTGCGCGGTCTCGGTGGCCGCGAAGTGGCTGCTCGTGGGCCGGCACCGGGCGGGCGAGCACCCGCTGTGGAGCGCCTTCGTATGGCGCAACGAACTGGCCGACACCTTCGTCGAGGTACTGGCCGTGCCGTGGCTGGCCGGATCCGTGCCCGGCACCCCGCTGCTGGCCCTGTGGCTGCGCGCGCTCGGGGCCCGGATCGGCCGCGGCGTGTGGTGCGAGAGCTACTGGCTGCCCGAGATGGACCTGGTCGTCCTGGGCGACGCGGTCAGCGTGAACCGCGGCTGTGTGTTGCAGACACACCTCTTCCACGACCGGATCTTGAGGACGGATACTGTGGTCCTCCGCGAGGGCGCCACCCTGGGCCCGGGCGGAATCGTCCTGCCCGGCAGCACGGTCGGGGCCCGCAGCACGCTGGGTCCCGCCTCTCTCGTGATGGCCGGGGAATCCGTCCCCGCCGACACCCGCTGGCTGGGCAATCCGATCGAGGCGTGGCGGTCCTGAACGGACCGTCCCTGCGGTGGTCGGAAGCGGCAGTGGCGGCAGCGGGACACCAGCACGTCGTACGAGCACAGCGCAGGGAGCGGAAGCGGCAGTGAGCGGCCAGAAGACAGACGTGTCCGACCCGTACTTTCCGGCCAACGGCGACTCCCGTTACCGAGTGCACCGGTACGAACTCGCTCTGGAATACCGTCCCGGCCCCAACCGGCTGGCCGGGACGGCCCGGCTCAGCGCCATCGCCGGGCGGGCACCGCTCACCGAGTTCCACCTCAACCTGGCCGAGTTCAGAATAGGACGCGTCCTCGTCAACGGCCGGGCGCCGCACTACGCGCACCGCGGCGGCAAGCTCCGCATCCGGCCGGCCAAGCCGCTGCCCGCCGGCGCCGCCTTCACCGTGGAGGTGCACTGGGCGGGCAACCCCAAGCCGGTCCGCAGCCCCTGGGGCGGACTCGGCTGGGAGGAACTGACCGACGGCGCGCTCGTGGCCAGCCAGCCGGTCGGCGCTCCCTCCTGGTACCCGTGCAACGACCGGCCCGCCGACAAGGCCTCGTACCAGATCTCCGTCAACACGCCCTCCGCCTACACCGTGGTCGCCGGCGGCCGGCTGCTCACCCGGACCACCAGGGCCAGCACCACCACCTGGGTGTACGAGCAGGCCGCGCCGACCTCCAGCTACCTCGTCGGCCTGTCCATCGGCATGCACCAGACGGTGCTGCTCGGCGACCCCGGGCTCGGTGGTGTGCCGCAGAGCGCCCACGTGCCCGCGCACCTGCTGCCGCAGTTCTCCCGCGACTTCGCCCGGCAGCCCGCGATGATGCAGCTGTTCGAGGAACTGTTCGGGCCCTACCCCTTCGGCGAGTACACGGTCGTCGTCGCCGACGAGGAACTGGACGTACCGGTCGAGGCCCAGGGCCTCTCCCTGTTCGGCACCAACCACGTCGACGGCGCGCGCGGCTCGGAACGCCTCATCGCCCACGAGCTCGCGCACCAGTGGTTCGGCAACAGCGTGACCATCGCCGACTGGCGGCACATCTGGCTGAACGAGGGCTTCGCGAAGTACGCCGAATGGCTCTGGTCGGAGCGCTCCGGCGGGCGCACCGCGCACGAGCTGGCGGTCACCGCACACCGGCTGCTGGCCACGCGGACGCAGGACCTGCGGCTCGCCGACCCGGGCCGCAAGCTCATGTTCGACGACCGCCTGTACCAGCGCGGGGGCCTCGCCGTGCACGCGATCCGCTGCGCCCTGGGCGACGGCGCGTTCTTCCGCATGCTGCGCGACTGGCTCACCGTGCACCGCAACGGGGTGGTGACCACCGCCGGCTTCACCACCCACGTGGCCCGCTACGCGGCCGACCCCCTGGACGACCTGTTCTCGGCCTGGCTCTACGAGCCCGCCCTCCCGCCGCTGCCCTCCCCGTCGATACCGGCGAAGCCCGGCTACCCGCCGACGAACGGCGGCCCCGGCAAGGGCCGCGGCCGCGGCCGGACCTCGGCCTAGCTCGCCCCGGCTGGGGCTGGCTCTGCCTCGGCTCGGTCTAGCTCTGCCTCGTCCAGCGTTGGGAGGCCTCCCCGCCGCAGGACTTAGTGGCCAGGCCGCTGGCCATGCCCAGGTCGAGGCAGCCGCCGCCGCCGAGGTCGCTGCGGAGGCTGCCGTTCGCGCCGGTGCGCCAGATCCGGCCGATGTCCTGGGCGCAGTCGCCCACGAAGACGGCCTGGCCGAGCCCGTTGGAGTACAGGCACTGGCCGCTCTGCTGGTTGACGAGCTTGAAGCTGCCGTCCGACCTGCCCTGCACGGTCCAGCGGGCGGACCCGTCCGAGCACTCGCCGAAGTCCGAGGCGCCGAACACCTGGGTGATGCACTTGCCGTTGTTGCCGTTGCGGTAGCGGTAGGTGCCGGACGCGGGGGGTGCCGGAGGGGCCGGGGCCGTGGGGGCCGTGGACGTTCCGCCGCCGGAGGGGTGCGTACCGCCGGCGCCGCCCGCGTTCGTGCCGGATCCGGCCGAGCCGCCCGCGCCGCCCGGACCGGTCTGCGCGCCGCCGCCCGGGCCCGTACCGGAGCCGGGGCCCTGTCCGGCGCCCGCGGCGGCCGCGTTCGGGGGGACGCCGCCCGCCCCGCCCTGCGCCTGGGCCGGCGACTGCGCGGGTGACGCCGTAGCCGCCGGGCTGCCGCCCGTCGTCGTCGGCGGTGACGGGTCGGCCGGCGCCGTGACCGGAGTCTGCGGGGTGCTGCGCGCATCGGCCTGCGGTGAGCCCGTGTGCGGCAGGTACTGGACGGCGAGCGTCGTGCCGCCCGCGACCACGACGACGGGGAGGACGGCCAGCAGGACGCGGGTGCGGCGGCGCCGTTCGGGCCGTTCCGGGCGGGACGCGGCGGGTGTGGGCGCCGGCCCCGGATCCTCCGGCGCCTTCTCGGATCCCTTGCCCGGCGCCGGTTCTGTTTCGGTGTCCGGGTCCGGCTTCTCACCCTTGAGCGGGAGCGTCGGTACGTCGACCTCCTGCACGTTCGCGGCGAAGGCGGCCCGCTCGGTCAGCCGCTCGGCGATGGCCGCCGGCCACAGCGGCTGCGTGAACGGGCCGTGCTGCGCGGCGCGTTCGAGGAGCTCGGCCGCGGTGGGGCGGGCGTCGGGATCCTTGTCCAGGCAGGCCGCGACGAGGTCGGCGAGCTCCGGCTCCGCCTCCCGCAACGGATCCAGGTCGGGCTCCTCGTGGACGATGCGGTACAGCACGCCGTGCCCCGACTCGTCGCCGAAGGGCGGCCGGCCGCACGCCGCGTACGCGAGGACGGAGCCCAGCGCGAACACGTCGGTGGCGCCGCTCAACCGCCGCCTGCCCGAGGCCTGTTCGGGAGCCATGTAGGCGGGCGTGCCCACCACCATGCCGGTCCTGGTCAGCTGGCTCTGCTCCGCGGCGCGGGCGACGCCGAAGTCGATGAGCGTGAGACCGTCGAGCGTCAGCATGGCGTTGGACGGCTTGAGGTCCCGGTGCACCATGTCCAGCGCGTGCACCGAGGCCAGGCCCGCCGCCGCCTCCCGCAGCAGCAGCCACAGCGCGTCCGCGGGCAGCGGGCCGCCGTGCAGCGCGACGGCCTCCCGCAGGGTGAGCCCGGGGATGTACCCGGTGGCGAACCACGGCGGGCTCGCGGAGCGGTCGCTGGCGAGCAGCGGCGCGGTGGCCTCCGCCGGCAGCCGGGCGAGGTTGTCCAGCTCGTGCCCGAAACGCCGCAGGAAGTCCTCGTCCTCGCCGACGACCGAGGACAGCAGCTGCTTGACGGCGACGTACCGGCCCTCATGGACCCCGAGGTACACCCGCCCCATGCCTCCGGCCCCGAGCCGGCCCGCCAGCGCAATGGCCCCGATCCGGCGCGGATCCCCCGCCTCCAACGGCTCGGCTCCGCTCCCCGTCAGCTCTAACACGTCTGCCCCGCTCGAATTAGAATCAGTTTCCAGAAATCTAACCCGATGATCCGCCATCGGCAACGCGCCTGTGCCAGCGCCGACTTGGCGCACCCTCACCTCAGCCGACCTGCGCGCCCGGCCACCAGGGCCACCGGCTGGGAGGGTCGATCGCCGAGCTGCTGAAGATCCTGCCGGCGAGTGTCCGTGAGGCCTGAATGAGCCGGGTGTGAACCCCGGGATCCGGCAGTCTTGATCCACGCGCTGGACGACGACGAGGAGGAGACGGTCATGGGTCTCAAGAAGGCGGTCTACGAGAAGGAGCTGCTTCGGCTCCAGACCGAGCTGATCAAGCTCCAGGAATGGGTGCGTGTGGAGGGTGCCCGACTGGTCGTCGTGTTCGAGGGCCGCGACGCGGCGGGCAAAGGGGGCACGATCAAGCGGGTCGCCGAACACCTCAACCCCCGCGTCGCCCGCATCGCCGCCCTCCCGAAGCCGACGGAGCGCGAACGCGGACAGTGGTACTTCCAGCGCTACGTGGAGCACCTGCCGGCCGCGGGCGAGATCGTGCTGTTCGACCGCAGCTGGTACAACCGCGCCGGGGTGGAGCACGTCATGGGCTTCTGCACCCCCGCGGAGCACCAGCGCTTCCTGCGCCAGTGTCCGGTCTTCGAGCGCATGCTCGTCGAGGACGGGATCCTGCTGCGCAAGTACTGGTTCTCGGTGAGCGACGCCGTCCAGGAGGAACGCTTCCGCCGGCGCACCGAGGACCCGCTGCGCCGGTGGAAGCTCTCTCCCATGGACCTGGAGTCCCTCACGCGCTGGGAGGCGTACTCGCGGGCCAAGGACCAGATGCTCGTCCACACCGACACCGCGGACGCCCCCTGGTACGTGGTGGAGAGCGACGACAAGCGCAGCGCGAGGCTCAACATGATCGCCCACCTGCTGTCCTCGGTCCCGTACGAGGACGTGGCCCTGCCCTCGCTCGTCCTGCCGCCCCGGCCCGCGTCGACGGGGTACGAGCGTCCGCCCAAGGACCTGCAGACCCTCGTACCCGATCACGCGGCCACGCTGAGTAAGCCCCGACCCACATCGTGAGAACTATTACATTCACCCCAGAATCACCCATTTGGCATGGATCATTACCTCCCGGAACTGTCATCTATGGGTCGCTTGTGGGGCCCGCGCCACCCGATTGACCGGTCGGCGCCGTGGGAGAGACATGGGACGTGTGGCCAACTGGACCTCCAACCGACGTATCGCCCTGCCGCTGGCAGGCGGCGCCGTCGTACTCGGACTCGGCGGCGGCCTCTACGTCACCGGGCTCGTGGCCGGCGGTGACATCGACCAGGGCACGAGCGTCCTGGGAGTGGACATCGGCGGAATGAGCCGGGCGCAGGCGCAGCAGAAGCTGACCCACGAGCTCGGGCCCGCCGCCGCGGCCCCGGTCGCCATGCAGATCGGCGACCGCGTGGAGAAGGCCGACCCCGCCACGCTCGGGCTCTCGCTCGACACCACCGCGACCGTCGACCACGCCGTCCGGACGGGATACGGCCCGGCCACCGTCATCGGCAGGCTCTTCGCCTCCGGCGACCGCGAGGTCGAGCCGGTGATCCGGATGAACGAGCAGACCGCCCGGGCCGCGGTCGACCGCATCCGCACGGCCACCGGGCAGCAGGCCCGCGACGGGGAGATCACCTTCGAGAAGGGCGCGGCGAAGGCCGTCGCCCCGCAGCAGGGCGTCACCCTCGTCGAGGACCGGGCCCTCGACACCCTCCGTACGGCCTACCTGCGACCGGACGCCGGCCCCGTCGTGATGCCCGTCGAGCGCACCCAGCCCCGCATCGGCACCGAGGAGACCGGACGGGCCATGCGCCAGTTCGCGCAGCCCGCGATGTCCGGGCCCGTCAACCTCACCGTCGCCGGGCAGCGGCTGTCCATAGGCCCCGGCGTCCTCGGCGAGCACCTGAAGATGCGGGCCGACGCCCAGGGCCGTCTCGTGCCGGCCCTGGACTCCAAGGGCCTGCTCGCCGACCCCGCCGTGGCCCGCCCGATCGGGGCGGTCACCTCCGCCCCGCGCGACGCCGTGCCCCGTCTCGACGCGGACGGCAGGGTGGTCATCGGCGACCCGGGCCGCGAGGGCCGACAGGTCACGGAGGCGGCCCTCGGCAAGGCCGTGCTGCCCCTGCTGACCCGCTCGGGCGATGCCCGCAGCGGCGAGCTCGCCACCGTGGCCGTCCAGCCGGAGCTCTCCGCCGAGGAGGCGCGGCGGCTCGGCATCAAGGAGAAGGTTTCCTCCTTCACCGTCGAGTTCCCGTCCGCCCCGTACCGCACCACCAACATCGGCCGCGCCGTGGAGCTCATCAACGGCTCCGTCGTCATGCCGGGGGAGGAGTGGAGCTTCAACCGCACGGTCGGCGAGCGCACCCCCGAGAACGGCTTCGTCGACGGCATCATGATCAACGACGGCCAGTACGTGAAATCGCCCGGCGGAGGCGTCTCGGCCGTCGCCACCACCATGTACAACGCGGCGTTCTTCGCGGGAGTCAAGCCCGTCGAGCACGGCGCCCACTCCTTCTACATCGAGCGCTACCCCGAGGGCCGGGAGGCCACCGTCGCCTGGGGCACCCTCGACCTGCGCTGGGTCAACGACTCGGGCCACCCCCTCTACATCCAGGCCCGGTCCACCGACACCTCGCTGACCATCTCCCTCCTCGGCACGAAGAAGTACGACGAGATACGTGCGACCAAGGGGCCGCGCACCAACATCACCCCGCCCGCCAAGCGGACGGGCAGCGGGCCGACGTGCGAGGTCCAGACCCCGCTCGAGGGCTTCGACGTGGCCGTGGGCCGTGTCTTCGTCCAGGGCGGCAAGGAGGTCAAGCACGAGGAGTTCAAGACCCACTACACACCGCGCGACGAGGTGACCTGCACGCCGGAGGCCTCGCCGAGCCCGGGCGCGTCGCAGACACCGGGGGCCTCGCCGGCGCCGGGCACCCAGCCGGCCGAGCAGACCCCCGAGACCCATCCGGCCGCCGGGATCGCCCAGGCCGCGCAGGCGCCGCGTACCCCGTAGGCCCCGTCCGGCCCGGCCGCGGGCGGCCCGCAGGCCCTCCGCGGACCCCCGTCGCACCGACCGGTCGTCCAGGACGAGGTGTGACGGATCCGGCGCGCGCCGTGCGCGATGGGAGCCATGGCGGCCCGGAAGTGCTACAACTGGGTTCGTGACCATTCCTCGCCACCCGTGCCGGGCACGTCGGTGCGGTCACCGCTAGGCAACAGGACCAGAAGCGTCGCCGGACAGGTATTCGTCCTCCAGGTGGCGATCGTGGTGTTGCTCGCGGCCGGGTCGCTGCTGGCCCTCGTACTCCAGTCGCGCCACGACATCGACAGGGAAGCACGCAACCGCTCGGTGTCCGTGGCCGAGACCTTCGCCCACTCGCTGGGCCTGCAGGACGCGCTGAAGACGTCCAATCCGTCCGAGATCCTGCAACCCACGGCCGAACAGACGCGCAAGGCCGCCGGCGTGGACTTCATCGTCGTGATGGACACCAACGGCATCCGGTACAGCCATCCCCAGCCCGATCGCATCGGGAAACGGTTCGTCGGCACGATCGAGCCCTCCCTCGCCGGCAAGGTCCACACCGAGAGCGTGCAGGGCCCCCTCGGCAAGGAGATCCAGGCGATCGTTCCGGTCAAGGGCCCCGACGGCAAGGTCGTCGCCCTCGTCTCGGCCGGCCTGACCGTGAAGAACGTGACCGGCGTCGTCGACCGCCAGCTCCCCGTCATCCTCCTGGCCATCGCCACCGGCCTCGCCCTGGCGACCGTCGGCACGGCCCTGATCAGCAGACGTCTGCGCCGCCAGACCCACGGGCTCGGCACGCAGGAGATGACCCGCATGTACGAGCACCACGACGCGGTGCTCCACGCCGTCCGCGAGGGGGTCCTGATCACCGACGGTGAAGGTCGGTTGCTGCTGGCGAACGACGAGGCCAAACGGCTGCTGGGGCTGCCGGAGGATGCCGACGGGCGCCACATCGCGGACGTACCGGGCCTGGACCGCCGGATGTCGGACCTGCTGCTCTCCGGCCGGACGGCCACCGACGAGGTACTGGAGAGCGGGGACCGGCTGCTCGTGGTCAACCAGCGGCCCACCCACCCCCGGGGCCGGCCGGAGGGCAGCGCGGTCACCATCCGCGACTCCACCGAGATGCGGGTCCTGACCGCCCGGGCCGAGACGGCCCGCAGGCGCCTCAAGCTGCTCTACGACGCGGGCGGCGAGGTCGGCACCAGCCTCGACGTGGTACGGACGGCCGAGGAGCTCGCCGCCGTCGCCGTCCCCCGGTTCGCGGACTACGTCACGGTGGACCTGGCGGACCAGGTGATCGACGGCGACGAACCCGCCCCGGGCGCCGACATGCGGCGCACCGCGGTCAGCGGCATCCGGTCCGACCATCCCCTCTACCCGGTCGGCCGGCTGATCGACTTCCTGCCGTCCACCCCGCAGGCGCGCGGCTACGGCACCGGCCGGGCGGAACTGGTGACCGACCTGGCCGACGCGCCGGGCTGGCAGGCCCAGGACCCGCCCCGCGCCCAGGCGATCGTCGAGTACGGGATCCACTCGCTCATCGCGGCCCCCCTCATGGCCCGCGGCGTCGTCCTCGGCGTGGTCAACTTCTGGCGGTCGGAGAAGAAGGAGCCCTTCGACGAGGACGAGCTGTCGCTGGCCGAGGAACTCGTCGCCCGCGCCGCCGTCAGCATGGACAACGCCCGCCGCTACACGCGCGAGCACGCCCTCGCCGTGACGCTCCAGCGCAGCCTGCTGCCGCGCGCCCTGCCCGAACAGAGCGCCATGGACGTGGCGCACTTCTACCTGCCCGCACAGTCCGGGGTGGGCGGCGACTGGTTCGACGTGATCCCGCTCCCGGGCTGCCGGGTCGCGCTGGTCGTCGGAGACGTCGTCGGACACGGCCTGCACGCCGCCGCCACCATGGGACGGCTGCGCACGGCGGTGCACAACTTCTCCTCCCTCGACCTGCCGCCCGACGAGATCCTCGCCCGGCTCGACGACCTCGTACAGCGCATCGACCACGACCGCGACGGGGACGGCGCCGACACGAACGGCGGGGGCGGGATCATGGGCGCGACCTGCCTGTACGCGATCTACGACCCGGTGTCCCAGCGCTGCACGGTGGCACGGGCGGGGCACCTGCCGCCCCTGGTCGTCGCCCCCGACGGCACGACGGAGATCGTGGAACTGCCGGCCGGACCCCCGCTGGGGCTCGGCGGCATGCCCTTCGAGACCGCGGAACTGGAGCTGGAGGAGGGCAGCCAGCTCGTCCTCTACACGGACGGGCTGATCGAAGAGCGGACCCGGGACATCGGCGAGGGGCTGGAACTCCTGCGCGCGGCCCTGAGCCATCCCGACCGGGACCCGCAGGAAAGCTGCCGGGCCGTGCTCGACATGCTGCTGCCGCCCCGGCCCACCGACGACGTGGCGCTGCTCATCGCGCGGACGCGGACCCTCGGCCCGGACCGGGTCGCGCAGTGGAACGTACCGTTCGAACCGAGCGCGGTCGGCGCCATGCGCAGCGTCGCGGCGAAGAAGCTCGACGAGTGGGGCCTGTCCGACCTCGGCTTCGCCACGGAACTGATCCTCAGCGAACTGATCACCAACGCCCTGCGGCACGGCAGCGAGCCGGTCCGCGTCCGGCTCCTCCACGACCACACCCTGACCTGCGAGGTGTGGGACGGCAGCAGCACGGCCCCCCACCTGCGGTACGCCGCCACCACGGACGAGGGCGGCCGCGGCCTGTTCCTGGTCGCCCAGCTCAGCGAACACTGGGGCACGCGCTACACCCCCGAGGGCAAGGTCATCTGGGCGGAACTGCTCGCCCCCGGCACCCCGGGCAGCGCCGAACCCGCCCTCGCCGCCTTCCTGGACGTGGACCCCCTGTGAGCTCAGAGCCCGCGCCGGTAGCGCAGCTCGGTGAGCGTGACCTCGTCGTAGACGTCGTCCTGGGTCGCGCCGTCGGCCCGGTAGCCGGCCCGCTCGTAGAAGCGCCGGGCCCGTTGGTTGTCGTGCAGGACCCACAGGGCCGACGTCTCGAACCCCTGGCCCGCCATCCGGGAGTGGGCCTCGTCCAGGAGCCTGCGGCCGATGCCCCGGCCGATCAGGTCGGGTGAGACGTACAGGGCGTAGACCTCGGCCACCCGTCGCGGGCCCGGTATCCGACTGCGACACGGCCCGAAGCAGGCCCACCCCACCGGGCCGTGCTCGCCGACCGCCACGAGGTCCCTCGACTCCCCGCGGGGCTGCGAGAACCACTGCCGCCGCAGGGCGGCATCGGACTCGACCGTCATCGCGTCCAAGTACGTCCGGGGAACGATGCCGGCGTACGCCGCCTGCCACCCCCGGACGCGGATCGTCGAGACGGCCTCGATGTCGGCCGCATCCATCTCCCGCACATGCACCATCGCGCCACCGTATGGCCACCGGTACCTCGGGACGAACCGGGTTTCCCGGTAGGCGGAGGCGTTCAGGCGTTCAGGCGTTCAGGCGGTCACTGGTCCGTCGGGCCGAGGGCCGCCGTCACGAGGCGCCGCGCGTATGCGGTGTCGAGTCCCTGGGGGCGGAAGAGGATGCGGTACATCAGGGGGGCGACGATCTGGTCGATGACCGTTTCGACGTCGGGTGCCCGCTCGCCGCGTTCGGTGGCGCGGGTGAGGACGACGCCGATCTGTTCGGCCGCGTAGGCGGAACACCGGCCGGCGTTGCTGCCGTCCGGGTCACCGAGCAGGGCGTCGCGGATGTAGGCGCGGCCGACGGGGGAGGACATCTCGTCGAGGAACTGCTCGGCCCAGTGCGTCAGGTCGGTCGAGAGGGCGCCGTGGTCCTCGGGCGCGGTCTCGGGGCGCAGCCGCTCGACCGCCACGTCCGACAGGAGCTCCTGCAGGTCGCCCCAGCGACGGTAGACCGTCGACGGGGTCACGCCCGCACGCTGGGCGATCAGCGGAACCGTCAGGGCGTCGCGGCCCAGCTCCGCGGTGAGTTCACGTACCGCGGTGTGCACCGATGCCTGGACCCGGGCGCTGCGCCCACCGGGGCGCACCATCTGCCTGCTCACGTCAGTCACCTTAACGCAAAATCATTGCTTCTAGCGCGAGCTCTTAAAGCGAAAGGTTTGCGTTAGTTGGCCGTGTGGATCTACGGTGGGTTAAAGCGAACCGATTGCGTTTAGCGCCAAGGAGCCTGCCCATGCCCGCCGTTACCCCACGAGCACCCGCGCCGTTCCCCTACCGAGCCCTCCGCAGGTACACCGGAAACCGCACGGCCTCCTTCGCCCTGAACGCCTCCATCCTGGCGACCCTCCTCGCGGCCTCCAGCGCGCCCACCCCGCTCTACCCCCACTACCAGGACGCCTGGGGCCTGTCCGCGCTCACCATCACCGTGGTCTTCAGCGCCTACGCCCTCGCGCTCCTGCTGGCCCTGCTCACCACCGGATCCCTCTCCGACCACCTCGGACGACGCCCCGTCCTGGCCGGCGCCCTGGCCCTGGGAGCCGTGTCCATGGTGCTGCTGGCCACGGCCGGCGGAGCCGGAGACCTGATCACCGCCCGGATCCTGCAGGGAGCGGCCACCGGCGCGGCCACCAGCGCCGCGGGCGCGGCCCTCCTCGACCTGGAGGACCCCCGGCGTCCGGGACGGTCCGCGCTGACCAACAGCATCGCGCCGGTCGCGGGCATGGCCGCCGGCGTGCTGGTCTCCACCCTGCTCGCCCCCGCGGGTACGGTCGGCGTGTACCTGCTGCCGGCGGCCCTGTTCGCGGCACAGGCGGTCGCGGTCACCTTCACCACGGAGACGGCCCGCCCGCACACCGGCGCCCTGCGCTCGCTGCGCCCGCGGCTCGCCGTCGCACCGCCGGCCCGCCGCGCGCTCCTGGTGGCCGGCACCGCCGTCGTCGCCATCTGGGCGCTGGGCGGCTTCTACTCGTCCCTCGGCCCGTCGCTCGTGCACCTCGTGGCCCCCACCGCCCCGGCGTCGGCCGGCGGCATGGTCTTCTTCACGCTCACCGCCGCGGCCACGCTCACCGTGTGGACGTTGCGGCGCACGGCCCCGCGCACCGCCGTCACCGGCGGAAGCCTCGCGGTCCTGCCCGCCGGCGCGCTGGCACTGGGCGCTCTGCACGGCGCCGGCCTGCCCGCCGTCTACGGCGGAGCGGCCCTGGCCGGGATCGCGTTCGGCGCCGTCTCCCAGGGGGCGCTGCGCATGACGCTCACCGGGCTCCCCGAACACGACCGGGCGGCAACCCTGGCCGCGTACTACGTCCTCAGCTACCTCTCCATGAGCCTGCCCGCCATCGCCGCGGGCGCCGCCACCCAGCACTACGGACTGGCCACCGCCACCCACGCCTACGCCGTCGCCACCGCCCTGCTCGCCGTCGCGGCCCTGGGCGCCCTCGCCGCGGCGCGGCACAGGGGAACCCGCGGCGCACCCCACGACCTCCCGTAGCCAGACCCACGAGACCAGATCGAACAGATCGACCAGATCGACCAGATCGACCAGCCCCGATCAGACCAGAGGAAACGAACCGTCATGAGCACTCCGCCGGCCACCCACCCGACCGCCGTCCCCACCTGGACCGTGGGCGACGTCACCGTCCACCGCATCGACGAGACCCTGCTGCCGCCCGCCACCGGACCGTGGCTGCTGCCGGACGCCACCCCCGCCGTCGTCGCCGGGCAGGACTGGCTGCGCCCCCACTTCGCCGACGACGACGGCATCCTGCACATCGACAGCCACAGCTTCGCGTTCACCGTCGACGGGCTGCGCGTCCTGGTGGACACCGGCATCGGCAACGGCAAGGAGCGAGCCAACCCCGCCTGGCACGACCTGAACACCGACTACCTCCACCGCCTCACCGCCGCCGGATTCCCCCCGGACACGGTCGACCTGGTGGTCCTCACCCACCTGCACGCCGACCACGTCGGCTGGAACACGCGCGAGGTGAACGGCGCGTGGGTCCCGACCTTCCCCAACGCCCGCTACGTCACCTCCCGCGCCGAGCGGGAGTTCTGGGCCGGGTACGACATGGACGCGGCGCGCAGGCAGATGTTCGTCGACTCCGTGATCCCGGTGGAGGAGGCGGGGCTGCTCGACCTCGTCGACGTACCCGCCGGGGGCGCCGCCATCGCCCCGCACCTGCGCCTGCTCCCCACGCCCGGCCACACCCCCGGCCACATCGCCGTCGAGCTGACCAGCCGTGGCCGGACGGCTGTGATCACCGGTGACTGCATCCACCACCCCGTCCAGCTCGCCCACCCCGCCATCGGAGCCTGCGTCGACATCGACCCGGCACGGTCCGAGACTTCGCGCCGCACCCTGCTCGGCTCGCTCGCCCACACCGACGCCCTCCTCCTGGGCACCCACTTCGCGCCGCCCACCGCGGGCCGCGTCGTCACGCACGAGGGCGCCTACCGGCTCGCACCCGTCCCCGCCGACGGGCACTAGCCAAGCGACTCGTGCCCGGGTTCCGGCTCCGGCTCCGGATCCGGTTCGGCGAGCAGATCGTCGACGATCTGCAGCCGGGTCTCCGGGAAGCGCTCCGCTATCGCCCCCAGCATCATGGCCACCCCTTGCGGGTCCGGCGCCGAACACCGTTCACGCGTCGCCTCGTCGGGCCAGCGGGCGTACGCCACCCAGGTGCCGTCGTCCGCCCGGTGCAGCCGCGAACCGTACGAGCCGCACCGCGCGTGGATGGCGGCCGTCACCCGGTGCCAGCCGTCGGCGAACTGCTGCTCCAGGCCCGGGTGGAGCCGCCACCGGTAGATCACAGCGAACACGTCTGGATTCCCCTTCCGGGCAGGTGAGTTGTCGTGGCCACCCTAGAAGGCGGCGACCAGGCACGCTGCAGCCGGGGATCTCCTCCCGGGTCCGGGTCCCGCCGCCGCGGAAATCCCGTGCTCCGCCCCCGCCGTGCTCGCTACCATCGCGCGGTGCACCCCGAACCCCGCCCCTGGTCCCCGTATCCGAAGATCCCCGCGAACCGCCGCCTGGGCGAGGTCCGCGGACGGAACTGGGTCGCCCACGAGAAGATCCACGGCGCCAACTTCGCCGTCGTGTGCGACGAGGCGGGCGCGCACCCGGCCAAGCGGCGCGAACTCCTCGCCGACGCAGGGCTGGACGATTTCTTCGGCGTCGGCCGGATCTGGCCCGCCCTGGCGGTCGCGGCGATCCGCTGCGCTCAGGCCCTGCGCGCGGACCGCGGGGCCCCGGCCACGGCGGTCGTGACCCTCTACGGCGAACTCGCGGGCGGCCGCTACCCCCACCCCGACGTACCGCCGACGCACGGCGCGGAGCCCGTACAGACCGGCGTCTGGTACGCCCCCGACCTGCTGTGGCTGCCCTTCGACGCGACCGTCGCCGACGGGGAAGGTGAGGGGGAGGGGGAAGGCCCGCGCTGGGTCGCCGACCGGACGCTGCGCGCGGCGGCGGACGCGGCCGGCCTGGTCTGCGTCCCGCTGCTGGCCGAAGGCCCGATCGCCCGGCTCCAGGAACTGCCCGTGGTCTTCCCCACCCGGCTGCCCGGCCTGCTGGGCCTGCCCGCCCTGCCGGACAATCTCGCGGAAGGCCTGGTCGTCAAGCCCGCCGGGGAAACCCGGGAGTCCGGGCGGCCCATGGCCAAGTTCAAGCAGCCCGCCTTCGCCGAGGACGAACGGTTCGACGGCTCGCGCCCCTACCAGGCGCCCGCGGACGGCGCGGCCGGTGTCCCCGGCTGGCTGCTCGCGCACGGCACCGGCCTGCTCACCCCGGCCCGCGCCGCGTCGGCGGTGAGCAAGCTGGGACCCCGTACGCCGCCGGGGGACCTGGCCGCCGAGATAGCCCGGGACGCCACCGAGGAGGCGGCGGAGGCCCTGGGCGGACTGGACGGGGCGACGCGGCGCGCGCTGGAGGAGTCCCTGCACGCCGGAGCCCTGTCCCTGGCCCGCTTCGACGCGGCCGACCGCCGGCCTGAGCGCCGGGTCTGAGCGCCGTGTCCGACGCGCGACACGGCGGGTGGCAGCGGCCCGGACGGGGGCGGTCCGGACCGGGGCGGCGGCCCGGACGGGGTGGGGCCTGCCGACCCCGTGGCGCTGTGCATACTGCTGGCATGAAGTCCCCGCCCGCTCAGCGCATCCACCTGATGATCACCTTCGTCCTGGTGACGTGCGGTGCGGTCGGGGGAGCCTGCCTCGGTCTGCTCCTGTCCGGCCGGCTGATGGCCCTGGTCTGCGCGAGCGCGGCCGGCCTCGGCGCGGGCCTCGGGGCGTTCCTCTCACGCCGCCAGGTCTTCGCGTTCCTCAAGCCCGAGCGCGAGGACGCCGTTCCGTCCGACGGCTACGCGGAGGGCCTCTCCGACGCGACCCTCGTGTGCATCGCGACGTACCAGGCCGCCGTCTTCCCCCTCACCCCCGACGGGGTGACCGAAGCCGAGCGCACGGCCCGCCGCACGATGGCCTACCGGATCGCCGCCTACGAGGGCCTGCCGCACCCGGTGCAGACCTCGGCGGCCGCCGCCCTCGAAGCCATCGACGAGGGCCTGGACGCGAAGCGTGCCGAGACCGCGATGAAGGCGCTGTCCCTCACCGTCTACGACAACCGCCGCGGCCGCTGACCGCGCAGGCGGCCGCGGAACGCGGGGGCGGTGACCGGACGGGCCCAACCAGGCGTCCGGTCCCGCCGGCCGGGGGAGGAGCCGAGGGCCCGGGGAGTGATGGACTTCCCCGGACCCTCGTGCCGCTGACGCCGCGGGGGACGCGGTTGTGTATCTGCGACAGATAGAGAAACGATTCACCGTCGCCTTGGTTACGCCTCGGCCCGGACGAATCCCTCGCGAGGGTGCGGCCCACCCGCCATCCGCCGCCGGGTTCATCCGGTCGGCCGAGCAGCGCAAGCCACGCGGGCCCCGCCGGGCCACGCTGTGTGCAAGGACCGCCACCACCGCACAGACGAGGACCGCACCATGTCCCACAGGCGACGTTTCAGCATCCTCGCGGGAGCCGCAGCGCTGCTGCTGACGGCCACCGCCTGCTCGGGCCTGGGTCGGAGCACCGTCGGCATGCTCACTTTCCGCGGCCACGACTCGCCGGTCGAGCTGAGCTACAGCAACACCCTGGTCACGGGCTGCCACAAGATCGCCATCCCCAAGGGCGCCACCCACGTCGAGAACAACACCCTCGTCGACATCGTGCTGTACCGGACGGAGAACTGTCAGAAGACCGACCGGGCCGAGGGCATCTACGTGGCCACCACCCTCTCGAACGTGACGGCCCCCGAAAGCCTGCCCTGGCGCAGCTTCAGCGTCATCCACTGAGGGCGGGGGCCGCGTCGTCGCCGGGATCCGGTTCCCGCTTCGAGCGGCCCCCGCGCACGCGGGTCAGTCCCGGATGGACACGATCTTCCGGGTGGCCAGGTCGGCCTGGACGTAGACCTTGGTCGTGGCGCCGCCGCCCCACGTCAGGGTGACCGTGGCGTTCGTCCTGCCCGTGCCGCTGCCGGTGGAGGCGACCTTCCACTGCAGCGGCACGTTCTGCGCGCGGAGCACGCCGTCCGCGTGGTTCGTCTCCTCCCACTGCCTCAGCTCCGCCCGGAGCGGCTCCGACAGGTACGAGGCGCGCAGCCGGTCCGCGCTCTGCCCGTCCCCGTCGTAGACCGCGTCGATGTAGGAACCGTAGAAGTCGGCGATGCGGGTGAAGGCCGCCTCGGGGCTGCCCGTGACGGACGGCAACGCGGCGGCCGCCGGGGCCTGCTTCGGCGTGGACCCGTCTGCGGAGGCGGATGCGGAGGTGGAGGTGGTGGTGACGAAGGCGAGGGTGAGTACCGCGGCGGCCGCGAGGGTGAGGGAGGCGGTTCGCTTGGCTGAGGGCTTGGACATCGGCTGAGCCTTTCCCCGTGCTGAGTGGCTGAACGGATCGACGCGCCCCCGGGCCCACCCGGTTCTCGGAATGTGAGAAATGGCCGAAAAGTCACGCTGGCGGACGCATCGGGCATGGCCCAGGCGGCTCCGCGCGCCGATCGGCCCTCCTGCCGCGGCGCGATCCCGTCGCTCCCGCGGGTGACAGCGGTACGGGACCGGAATGCCGCGCCGACGCCGGAAGTTGGCACGAGCGCGACACTGACCCAGCAGGCACAGGAGAGCTCATGAAGATCGGCATCATCGGCGCGGGCAACATCGGCGGCAACCTCACCCGCCGGCTCGCGGCCCTCGGACACGACGTCTCCGTGGCGAACTCGCGCGGCCCCGCCACCCTGTCGGCCCTCGCGGAGGAGACCGGCGCCACCCCCGTGACCGTGGCGGAAGCCGCACGCGGAGCCGAGATCGTCGTGGTCACCATCCCCTTCAAGAACGTGCCCGACCTGCCCGCCGGCCTCTTCGACGGAGCGGCCCAGGGCTTCACCGTCATCGACACCGGCAACTACTACCCGCAGCAGCGCGACGGCCGGATCGCCGGCGTCGAGGACGAGGGCCTGACCGAGAGCCGCTGGACCGAACGGCAGCTCGGACACCCCGTCATCAAGGCCTTCAACGGCACCTACGCGCAGGACATCCTCGACCGCCACCGCCCGGCCGGCGCCCCCGACCGGATCGCCCTGCCCGTCGCGGGGGACGACGAGGCGGGGAAGAAGGCCGTCCGCGCCCTCATCGAGGAGCTCGGCTTCGACACCGTGGACGCGGGAGGCATCGACGACTCCTGGCGCCAGCAGCCCGAAACCCCCGTCTACGGACTGCGCGAAGGGGTGGACGGGGTCACCAAGGCCCTCGCCGAAGCCTCCCCGGTCCGTCCCGAGGGCTTCCGGGGCTGACCGCCGGGTCACGGCGTCCCGGCGACCCTGCGCCGCCGCCCGCCTCGCCGCCGTACGCGCCGAGGCGGGCCGGCCCCCGGAGTGCCCCAACGGGGCGACCCTCATTCGCCTGACCCGCCGTCAGGGACGGTCGCCCGGGCGGTGGTTCAGCAGTCCATCGAGGATCCGTCCAGCGCGGACTCCACGGCCACGAGGACTTCCCCGGGCCCCGCGGACCCCACCCGGAGCAGGGCCGGCTCGCCCGCCACGTCCTTGCGGAAACACATGCCCGAGACGCCCCGGAACCGCTCCGGGGCCTTCGCCCGCGCGCCGACAGGCTTCCATCCGTCCGCCGTCGCGGTGTCCCAGTAGTGGGTGATCAGCGGCTGGACGTCTCCGCCGTGGGTGTACACGCTGTTCGCGGTCATCCAGGGATCCCCGCTGTCGTCCATGCACTCCGCACCGGTCCGCTCCGCCACGGGGGCCGTCCCGGCCGCGGCGGCAGGCACCGCGGCCGAGACCCGCGCCAGCCGCTCCCGTGCGCCGGGCTCCTCGCACGCGCCCTCCGAGCCGTAGAAGAGCATGTAGAGCGACCCGGCCAGCAGGCCGAGGCCGGACACGCAGCCGAGGGTGATGGTCACGCCCAGGATCAGCCCACGGCGCGGGGAACGTACCGGCATCACGGTGTCGCGTCTCTTCTCTGTCCGACCGCTGGAACCGCGGTCCCGGAGGATCTTCCGGGTCTTCGTACGAGCGAGGAGATGCTAGACGCGTGCCCACACCCGCGTGCAGGAGGGGCTGGCACGCGGCCGGGGTCGCGCCACTGTGGCCCGTGGATCAGGGGCCGGCGGACGCCCGCCGGATCGCGTCGAGCGCGCGCGTCACATCCCCGTCGGTCGTCGACCAGTTGCTCACCGAGATCCGCATGACGCGCCGGCCGTGCCACGTGGAGCCGCTGATCCACGCGGTGCCGTCGTCGAGCAGCCGGGCGAGTACCCGCTCCGTGCGTTCGTCGCTGCCGAACTCGGCGCAGACCTGCGTGAACACCACGTCGTTGAGGACGGTCGCGCCGTCGATCGCGGCGATGCCGTCGGCGAACGCGCGGGCGTGCCGGCACAGTCGGTCGACGAGGTCGGCCACCCCCGACCGGCCGAGGGACCTGAGTGCGGCCCACACGGTGAAGGCCCGTCCGCGCCGGGAGAGTTCGGGGACCTTGTCGACGGGGTCCCCGTGTTCGTGCTGGATGAGGTAGTCGCCCTGAACACCCATCGCGGCCCGCAGGGCGAGCGGGTCGCGCACGACGGCGAGCCCGCAGTCGTAGGGCACGTTCAGGGTCTTGTGGGCGTCCGTCGCCCAGGAGTCGGCGTCCGCGCAGCCCTCCGTCAGGTGCTCGTGGCGCGGGGAGGCGGCCGCCCACAGCCCGAAGGCGCCGTCCACGTGCACCCAGGCGTCCGCCTCGCGAGCGGCCCGGATCGTCTCGGCGAAGTGATCGAAGGCGCCGGAGTGGATGTCTCCGGCCTGCAGGACCACCATCGTCGGGCCCCGGCCGCCGTCCGCGAGGAGGTCCCGCAGGGCCTGCGGCTCCATGCGCCCCTGCTCGTCCGCCCGCACCAGCTCGGGCTTCCCGAGACCCAGGTAGCGCAGCGCCAGGTCGACGGACATGTGCCGGTCCTCGCCGGTGAGGACGCGTACGGGCGGCCCGCCCGCGAGTCCGTCGCGGGCGACGTTCCAGCCGGCGCTCCGGAGCACCGCGTCGCGCCCGGCGGCGAGGCAGGTGAAGTTCGCCATCGTGGCACCCGTGGTGAAGCCGACCGCGCTGTCACCGGGCAGGCCGAGGAGCCCCAGCAGCCAGTCCTCGGCGATCTCCTCCGCCGCGGTGTACGCGGGCGAGACGGCCCGCATCACACAGTTCTGGTCCCAGGCGCTGACCAGCCAGTCCGTGGCGAGCGCGGCCGGTTCGGTGCCCCCGATCACGAACCCGTAGAAACGGCCGCTCGGAAACGCGGTCAGCCCCGGCTCACAGGCCGTGGCCAGCAGATCGACGACGTCGGCGGGGGCACTGGGACCCTCGGGGAGTTCGGCTCCGAGCGCGCGCACGATCTCGTCGACCGAAGCGCGTGCGGGAACCGGGCGGTCGGACAGGCTGGCCAGCCAGCGGAGGGCATGGTCGTGTGCCCGTCCCAGCGCCGCCTCGCGCGCGTCCATACCTCGGACTATGGGACAGGTGCCGCCGCCCCGCAAGCCGGTGCCGCGCGGGGCCCCGCATGATCATCACCACCTCGTCGGCCGGGGCCTGGCCGGACGGGGGCCCGGAACGCGATCATGGCCGGATGACCGATCGCGGCTCCTTGCCCCATCCGACCGCAGTGCGCCTCGCGCGCTACACGAAGACCGAGCAGAGCGAGATCCTCGGCGACGGCCCGGACCCGTTCGGCGTGGCGGAAGCCGGCCTCACGTGGCTCCCCAAGGAGGACCATTTCGGTGTCCGGCAGGGCGACCGCCTCGTGGCCCATGCCGGTCTGCTGAGACTGCCCCTGTCGATCGGTGGCGTGGACACCGAGTTCATGGGCGTCGGAGGGGTGGCCGTCGCGCCCGACGTACGGGGACGTGGACTGGCCCGGCTGGTCCTGACGGCCGCTCTCGACCACGCCCGGACGACGGGACTTCACCACGCCCTGCTCTTCTGCCGACCGCTCCTCGTCCCCCTGTACGAACGGCTCGGCTGGCGAACGCTCGACGAGGACGTCCACGTCGAACAGCCGGGTGGGACCGTGAAGATGCCGTTGCCGACCATGACGATCCCGTTGCGGGCCGACGCGCACCGGCCCGACGGCCCGGTACACCTGCGCTCCCTCCCCATGTGAGCTCCGTGCACCGTGCCATGGTGGTGTCATGACCATTGAAGTTCGCCCGGCTTCGGACTTCGCGGACGTCCGCGCCCTGCTCGGCCCGAAGTCGGCCGGGGCCAACGTCTGCTGGTGCCTCAGCCACCGGATCCCGTCCAAGCTCAACAACGAGCTGCGCGGACCGGCCCGCGGTGAGTACGTCGCCGAGCTGTGCGGCACGCAGCCCCCTCCGGGGGTGATCGCCTACGACGGCGACGAGCCCGTCGGCTGGGCCGCGGTGGCGCCGCGCTCGGACACCTCCTTCGCGCGCAGCCGTACGATCCCGCACGTCGACGACCTGCCGGTCTGGTCGCTGTGGTGCATCCGGGTCCGCCCCGGCCACCGGAAGCAGGGCATCTCGCACGCCCTCATCGCCGGCGCGGTCGCGTTCGCCCGCACCCACGGCGCCCCGGCCGTCGAGGCGTACCCCCTCGACAGCGGCGACGCCAAGGTCGACATGACGATGGCGTACGCCGGGATCCGGAAGAACTTCGAACGCGCCGGGTTCACGCACGCCGCCGACACGACCTCGGTGCTGGCCGGTCACCCTCGCGTCCTGATGCGGCTCGACCTGCGCTGACCGCGCGCCGCCGAGCGACGGTGCTCGAGGGAGTCAGCCCATCGCCGCCAAGGCGGTCCGCACCACGCGGCAGAGTTCCTCGTCCCGCACGATGTCCCCTCCGTAGCGGCGCTCCGAGGCGGTGACCTCCGCCAGCAAGGGCGCCGCCGCAGCGGCGGGCCGGCCGATCGCGCCCAGGGCGGCGACGACCCGGAGGAGGAGCGGCCCCGCCCGGTGCTCCGCCAGCGGGTGCAGCTCGGGGAGCAGGGTCGCCACCGCAGTGTCGGCATCCCCCGTCAGCCGCCACCAGGCCTCGGCCGCGCCGACCCGGGTCCACTCGCCGAGGCTGCCGAGCAACGGTCTGAGCGCATCGGCGTACCCGGCCGCGAGCGGGCCCAGCTCGGCCAGGTGGGACAGGACCGGCCGGGCCAGCCCGCCCCGGATCGCCGCGTCGAGGGCGGCGAGCGCGAGCCCCGGGTCACCCGTGACGCGCCAGTACGCCCATGCGGCGGTCTGTACGCCGTGCCAGCGGCGCGGCTCCCGGTCCTCGCTCCCCGCGAAGCGCCGTGGGCGCAGGTCGCCCTTCGCGAGGGCGGCCAGCAGGCCCGCGGCGTCGACCGCCGCCGGTCCGATCCGGCCCAGGGCGCCCGCGGCCGCGCGTGCGTGCGGGGTGTCGAGCAGCCCCGTGAGATCCGGCACCGCCGGTGCGGCGGCAGGGCCCCAGCCGGTGAGGACGCGCAGGACGCGCTCCGTGCGCCGGCCCGCGAGCTGCACCAGCAGTGCGGGCATGACGCTCGGGGCCCACTCCACCGGCAGGGACTCGACCTCCATCCACGGGCTGTCGGCCTGCCTGAGGTACCACGGCAGGGCGCGCGGATCGCCGATGCCCATCAGGGCCTGCACGAGGCTGTCGGCGCGCCCGCTTTCGCGGCAGCGGAAGGTGGCGAGGTGATCGGCGTACGGTGCGATCGCCGATCCGCCCCGGGCGACGATGTCGTGCGCTTCGCCGGAGGTCAGGAGGTCGTCGTCGGACAGCCCGGCGAGGACCGTCTCCCACGCGCCGTCCGGCGGAATCCGCCAGGTGCGCAGCCGGGCGCCCGCCTCCTTGACGGCCGCGCGACGCGCATCGGAGTTCCCGGTGAGTGACGAGGCGGTGGGTGTGACCGATGCCGTGGCCGCACCCGACGTCAGCCGCGCGCTCCGGGCCGCCAGCCGGATGTGCGGATCCGAGTGGTCCAGCCAGGGGTCCAGCCACCCCCCGGGCTGGGACGCGCCGAATGCCGCGAGCACTTCTCCGGCCGCGATCAGAACGCGGCCCAGAGTGGCGAGGTCGACCTCCACCGCGGCCCGCCGTCGCAGCGCCTCCAAGGTCGCGGGGTCGGCGGCGCGGACCTGCTCGATCGCCCGGGCCGCGTACGAGCGGACCTCGGCACTGCTGTCGACGAGGAGCCGCGCCGCGGCGCGCTGGCCCTCGACCAGTGCCTCCGCCATACCGGGGGCCTGCGCCCGGAAGGCGCCCACGCGCATCATCACCGCGCGGTCCGCGACCAGGCGGAGCACACCGAGCCGGCACGTCTCGTCCAGCCGCGGAATCATCTCCAGCAAGCGCCGCAGTACGGCGACGACGAGCTCCGGAGGGTCCGACCAGCGCAGCCGGTGGTCGAACGCCGACCACGGATCCCGTCCGCTCCCGGGCGTCACCAGCCCGCGCAGCAGGCCGGGTATCTCCTCCTGCCCCTCGCTCACCTTCTCCAGGACGTGCCAGGGCTCCTCGGCCCCCGATCCGCTCATGATCGGCAGCGTAGTACGCCGTCTGCCCCGGCCGCGCCGAACGGTGGACCGCTCGGTGCGGACGGGGCACGGATACGCGGACGGGTGCGAACCTCAGGCGTCGTGGCGGACGGCCCTCACGAGGCCTCGCTCCACACCGTGTCGCGCTCACGCGCCGTCCGGAGGGCGCCGGCCCACCAGACCAGGTCGTCGAGCATCGTCACGGCCGCCTTCTCGGCCGACCCGGAGTCGTGGGGCCGGCCGGCCTCGTCGAACGGGAACTGGTGGAAGCTGACCGTCTCGCGGATGGTGGCCGCGGCCAGCTCGGCGAAGACCAGGCGCAGTTGCTCGACGGCGCGCAGGCCGCCCGAGAGCCCTCCGTAGGAGACGAAACCGACCGGCTTGCGCGCCCAGACGCGCCCGGCGATGTCGATCGCCTGCTTCAGCGAGGCCGGGAAGGAGTGGTTGTACTCGGGGGTGAGCAGCACGTAGGCGTCCGCCTCGGCGAGGCGCTGGACGAAGGCCCGGCCGCGCGGCGCGAGGTCACTGGTCCAGTGCGCCGGGAGGTCGGCGTCGACCAGGTCGATGACGGTGAGCTCGATGTCGGCGCGAGCGGTGGCGACGGCTTCGAACCAGCGGGCGACCGTCGGGCCGAACCGGCCTTCCCGGGTGCTGCCGACAATGAGTGCGATGCGCAGTGGAGTGGTCATGAGCACAGGTTTACGACCTCAAGTTCGCTTGAGGTCAACGCCGGTTCACTGACGGCGGGTCAGAGCCCCGGGTGCGCCGGCCGACTGTGCTCCCTCCGACTCCAGCGTCAGCCGGTCCTGCTCCGCCATGGTCAGCACGTAGAGGTTGCCCTTGGGGCAGTCGAAGGTGGCCGTCTGGTCGGTCGGATGGCTGGTCACGGCCTCGAAGACCGCGCTGTCCTGGCGGATCTGGCGCAGTTGGAGGGCTTCCGTGCACCCGAGGTTGCGTCCCGTCGCGAGCTCCTTGAGGTCGCTGACCTGCCGGCCCACGAGCTCGCCCACGGCTCCGGCGTGCAGCGTGACCGTGACGGAGAACTCGCCGGCCCGCGCCCGGGTGATGCCGTCCGCCTCCGGGGTTCCGGGGCCGACGCCGGACCACGTACCGACCCACGACGCCGGCAGCGAGGGACCGGAGGGCGACGACGCGGCAGAGGCGGACGCTGTGGGCGATGTGGTTCGGGGCGCGGCCTTGTCGCCGTCACCGCCCCGGGGAAACAGGACCGTCAGCGCGACGACCCCGGCGAGGACGGCGGCGCCGGCAGCCGCGGTGATCACGCGGGGCCTACGGGACGCCCACCCGTCGGCGCGCCCGGTGGGAGCGGCGGACGGCAGCGGAGTGCCCGGAGCCGTCGCGGGCGGCTGGGGCGGCGGGGCGAGCGGCGAAGGGCCCGTACCGCCAGGGGCGTAGGCGGGCGGCTGCGGCGCGCTGAGGAGCCGGCGGAGTGCGGCTTCCCGGCGGCCGGCCTCCGCCACCAGGGCCGCGGGCACCGCCCCGCTCCAGCCGTCCTGTTCCTCCTCGGAGGCACCGAGCCGCTCCCGCAGCTCCTCGGCGGTCGGTCGCAGGTCCGGGTCCTTGGCCAGGCACTCCCGCACGAGCGGAAGAAGTACGTCCGGTACGCCGTCGAGCTGGGGCTCGTCGTGCACGATCCGGTACAGGAGGGCCGGCAGCTCCAACTCCTCGCCACCGGCCACGAACGGGCCGCGCCCGGTGGCCGCGTACACGAGGACGGCGGCGAGGGAGAACACGTCGGCCGGCGCCGAGGCCACGGATCCGGTCGCCTGCTCCGGCGCGAGGAAGCCGGGCGTGCCGATGACGGCACCCGTCTGCGTGTAGCGGGGGTCGCGGACCGCGCGGGCGATGCCGAAGTCGATGAGGAAGGGCCGCTCCCGGCCCAGCAGCACGTTCGCGGGCTTGATGTCACGGTGGACCACGCCCGCCGCCCGTACGGAGACGAGCGCGGCCGCCAGCTCCCGGGCCAGGGACCGCACGGCCGGTGCCGGCAGCGGGCCGTACCGGTGCACCCAGTCGCCCAGCGAAGGCGCGGCGACGTACTCCGTGGCCAGCCACTGCGGGGACGCGCCCGGCCGGCTGAAGTCCACCACCGAGACCGTCCACGCGCTGCGCACGCGGTCGTTGGTGCGTATCTCCCGGTCGAACCGTTCGGCGAAGTCCGGTTGCAGGCTCAGGTCCCGGTGCACGGTCTTCAGGGCCAGCGGCCGCCCGGAGGCGGTGCGGGCCAGGAACACCTCGCCCATCCCGCCCGCGCCGAGCCGCGCCAGCAGGCGGTACCCCCCCGATCTCCGGCGGGTCACCGGGCAGCAAAGACTCCACCAACTCCACCCGCTCCCATGACCATTGCCGACCCGCCCCTGCGGACCACCCGCTGGGTCACCCTAAAGGACGAGCCCCTTCGGAGCCCGCCCGGGCCGGACGAGAACCGGACGAGATCCGAAGGGGGGCAGGCAAGATCCGAAAGAGGGGGCCTAGGGGCAGCTCAGGCGGCTGTCGCCCGGGTCGGTCGTGCAGGTGTCGGTGCCGAGGCCGCCGTTGGCGGTGTCGTTCCCGGAGACGGAGTCGACCGTGTTGAGCCGGTCGTCGCCGTAGGAGCCGGTCAGTGTGTCGTTCCCGGGACCGCCGGTCAGCGTGTCGTTTCCGAAGCTGCCGTCGGCGTTGTCGTTTCCGGGGCCGCCGAGCACGGTGTCGTTGCCGTAACCGGCCCTGATGACGTCGTTGCCGCTGAGGGCGCAGATCACGTCGTTGCCGAAGCCGCCGACCAGGTTGTCGGGGCCGCTGGTGCCGACGATCGTGCAGCCGCGCGCGTTGTTGACCGTACTGGCCGCCCTCGCGGTGTTGTCGGCGGGCACCGGGTCGGTCTGCGCGGCGCCGGCCGTGGCCGTGTCGGACAGGGTGCCCGTGGCCCGGGGTTCGGCGACCACCTGCACCGTGGCCCTGGCCCCCGGGGCGAGGGAGCCCAGAGCGCAGTTGGCGCCGGTGGCGGTCGTGGTGCAGGTGCCCTGGCCGGGCGTGGCGGACAGCAGGGAGCCCGGTCCGGTGAGCGTGTCGGCCAGCGTGACCGCGGTGGCCGTCGTCGTGGTGCTCGTATTGGTCACCGTCACGGTGTAGGTGGCCTGGTCGCCGAGGCTGACGACGGCGGGTCCGGTCTTGGTGACGGACAGGTTCACTCCGGGCGGGGGCGGCGGGGTGGCGGCGACCTGGTAGCGGACCAGGCCGCGGTCGTCGCCGGTGTTGCCGGCGGCGACGATCTTGCCGTCCGACTGCAGGGCCACCGCGCTGGCGGTGTCGAAGAAGCCGAAGTAGACGTCGGTGGTCACCTTGCCGCCGGTCCCGAAGCCGCTGTCCAGAGTGCCGTTGACGTTGTAGCGGGCCACCGCGAAATCGCTCCGGCTGATGCCCGCGGCGACGATCTTCCCGTCGGGTTGCAGCGCGAGGTCGGAGCTTCCGTCCAGGGTGCCGGTCCCGAAATCGGTCGTGACCTTGCCGTCGCCGTCGAAACCGCCGTCGAGCGTGCCGTCGGGGAGGTAGCGGGCCAGCGCGAAGTCGAACGCGCTGGATCCCGCCGCGACGATCTTCCCGTCGGACTGCACCTGCACCCCGCCGGCCACGTCGGCCTCGGCAAAGGCGGTGGTCACCCTGCCGTCGCCGTCGAAGGAGGTGTCGAGGCTGCCGTCGAAGTGGTAACGGGCCAGTGCGAAGTCGGAGGCGTTCGCGGGGTAGTTGTACCCGGCGCGGCCGGCGATGACGATCCTGCCGTCGGCTTGCGTCGTCACGTCGAAGGCGGTCGCGGCGCCCCCCGCGAAGGCGGTGGTCGCCTTGCCGTCGCCGTCGAAGGAGGTGTCGAGGCTGCCGTCCGCGTGGTAGCGGGCGAGCGCGACCTCGGCGCCGCTCATGCCGACGGCGAGAATGCCGCCGTCCGCCTGCACCGTCACCGCGAAGGCCTCCTGCGGGCCCCCGGTGCCGAAGTCGGTGAGGACGATGCCGTCGCCGTCGAAGCCGGTGTCGAGGCTGCCGTCGATCCGGTAGCGGACCACGGTGAACAGCCCGGCGCTGTCGGGCGCCGCGCTGCTGCCCACCACGACGATCTTGCCGTCCGGCTGCACCGCCACTCCGTTGGCCACGTCGTCACCGTCACCGCGCAGGTCGCTCAGGACCAGACCGTCGCCGCTGAAGGAGGTGTCGAGGCTGCCGTCCGTCATGTAGCGGGCCACCGCGAAGTCGGCCGCGCCGCCTTGCGGAGGAGTGTTGAGGCCGACGGTGACGATCTTGCCGTCGGCCTGCACGACCATGTCACGGCTCTCGTCGTAACCGGCGAAGTCGGTGACGACCCGCCCGTCACCGTCGAAGGTGGGATCGAGGTCGCCGGGCGCGGCCAGGGCGGCCCCCGGCAGGGTCAGGACGAGGGCCAGGCCGGTGGCGGCCGCGACCCCGGCGCGACCCAGCGTTCTTCTCACACCGGAAGGGAATGCGGACATATCGATCTGAGTCCCTCCTGCCCGCTCGCCGCCGCGCCGCGGGCCGCTGCCCCCTGTGACAGGCCACAGCCTGTTGGCAGCGGCACGGCCCCGCGCGTACGGCTGGCCGTGCTGCGCCCACTGGACGCCCCGATCCACCCGCACGAGTGAGGGCCGCGACCCGACGGCGTCGGCTCAGCCGGTCAACCCACCCGGGTCCCCCGAGTCGGCCGGCGCCGGACGGACGGTCAGACGGGTGAACCACTCCGTCGCGAGGATGCGCCCGCGCGCATCGGCGGGGAGACGGGAGAGGATGCCGGGCAGCGACCGGTGGCGTTCCACCTCGCTCCGGTGCGCGGCGATCGCGGCCCACTTCCGGTCCAGCCACGGACGTACGTCGACCGTCGCGGTCACCCGCTCGTCCGGAACGCTGCGCACCGTCTTACCGACACCGGCCAGCAACCCGCCCAGCTCACCGACGCCCGAGTGCGGATGGGTGGCCAGACAGAGGGCCCCGGGCTGCCAGGGTTCCCCGGCCTCGGGGTAGAGGTGTTCGAGGCCGGCGGCGTGCACGGCCAGCAGGGCGACCCGGTGGGTGTGGACGTGGTCGGGGTGCCCGGTCAGCTGGCCGTATTCGTCGTGGGTGACCACGATGTCGGGCCGGAACGCGCGTCCGAGGTGGCGTGCCGGGCGAGGACGCCGCCCGCGAGCAGGGATTCGTCGTCGGGGTGGGCGAAGACCCCCAACAGGCTCGGCAAGGACACGGTCCATCCAGACGGGTCAGAGGTCGCCGGCGCCGATTTCAGTCGTCGGTGTGTTCCAGCCGGAGACGCGCAGCCGCGGCGCGGAGCCGCGCAGGTCCGCGGTTCGGTAGGTCGCGGTGAGTGTCGCGGACTCGCCCGGCCAGAGGCTGACCTGGTTGTCGCTCCACCGTACCGGCAGCACCGGATTGCCGTCCGCGCCCACGAGGTGGACGTCGGTGAGCAGGGCCGGGGTGGTGCCCGCGCCCGTGCGGCGTACGGTCACCGTCGTCGTGGACGTCCCCGTACCGTCCTCCGTCGTCGAGGCGGCCGCGGTGACCGCCGCCTGCGGCATCGAGTTCAGCCCCCGCAGGTCGGCGTAGGAAGTGGTCGGCGTGTAGTACCAGTCGGTGTTGTCGTAGTCGAGGACGTCCACCCGGGTGGAGAGCCAGTAGACGTTCCGGCTCACCTCGCGTCCGGCGCCGTCGGTCAGCAGCAGCCGCGCCAGGTACGTCGTGGCCAGGCCCGGGACCGACGCCGGATCCGGGACCGTGAGCGCGGTGCGGCTCGCGCCGTCGCCCGCGACGCTCAGGCCGGTCACCGTCCGGTCGTACCGCTGCGCGCCGTCCGGGTTGAAGAGCGTCACCCGCGCCGTCAGGTCGGAGGCCGTGGACGTCCGGTTGTTGACGACCGACACCGAGCGGTTGTCGTACCCGTACTGGACGTGCAGCGGCTCGTTCGCCTTCTTCGCACCGAAATAGGCGCCGCCCTGGTCGAGGAAGCGGTCCACCAACTGCCAGTGCAGGGAGGTCCAGCCGCTGTTGAACATCCAGTAGATGACCCCGGTCGACGGTTCGGAGGCGTCCTTGGCGTTGCGCCCGTAGGCCTCGAACTGTGCGCGCACGTTCTCGTACTGGGCGAGCTGCGCCTTGCGCACGTAGTCGGTGAGGCCGGTCGGGGCGCCGTAGCGGCCGGCCAGCGCGGCGTCGTACAGCCCCAGGGTGGCGAAGGTACGCGAGGGGGAGCGGTGGTACTGGGCGGTGGACGGGCTCTTCCAGAGGGTCTCCAGCTCGGCCGGCGACATCATGCGGCGCAGCGTGTCGAGCGTCGGTACGTCCGGGCCGGCGCTGGTCTCGGAGTTGAAGCCGGTGGCGCCGCCCTCCCGCTTCCCGTACCAGTAGCCGGGCGGCACCCAGTCGTACGGTCCCGTCATCTTCATGCCGGAGCGCCCGGTGATCGGAGCGGAGGCGTTGGAGGCCGCCGGGACCACGGGGGCCGTCCAGTCGGCGGCCCGCAGCGCGTCGACGTAACCCCGCTCGATCTCCTCGTTCGGCGCGAAGTCACTGCCGATCAGGAAGGAGATCACGCTGGGGTGATGGCGGAGCCGGGCAGCCTCGGCAGCCATGGAGGCCCGGGCGACGGGGTAGTCGGGATCGTCCCATTCCTCCCCGGCCTCGGTGCCGTTGACCTCGCCCTCCCACTTGCTGCAGCACTCCCAGCCGGGCAGCGTCAGGATCCCGTACCGGTCGGCGAGGTCGAAGAACTCGTCGGGCTCGATGTGCCCTTCCAGGCGAAGGGTGTTCAGGCCCAGATCGAGGGCGTACTTCAGCCGGTCCTCGACGTAGGTGCGGTCCCAGCGCAGGAACTCGTCGGGGGACCAGCCGGCCCCCTTGATCAGCAGCGGGCGGCCGTTTACCCGGTACTGCCGGTCCCCGTCCGCGTTCAAGGGGGCCTGCACGTCGCGGATGCCGAAGGACTGGCGCGCGGTGTCCGAGGGCGCGCCGTTCACGGTCGCCGTCAGGTCGAGGTCGTACAGGGGCTGCTCGCCCATCGCGGCGGGCCACCACACGCGGGGCGCGCCGAGGCGGAGCGCGGGGTGGTCGGCGGGGGAGAAGACCAGGGTCCGCGTCTCGTGCGGGGCCAGAGTGACGGTCCGGCTGACGGCGGCCGGGCCCGCCGTGCCGGACACCGTGGTGGTGACGGATGCGGCCGAGTCGTTGCGCACCTGAGCCTTCACGGTCAGGTCGGCGGTAGCCATCGACGGCATGGCCAGGGCCGTCACCACGTGTGCGTCGCGCAGGGCGACCGGCCCGCCGCGGCGTACCGTGACGTCGCGGACGATGCCCATGTTCTCGTCGGGTGGCGGCTGGAGCCAGTCGAGCCAGCTCATGGTGAGCCGCTTGCGCGGATCGTTGGGCTGGATCCGGAAGGCGACCGTATTGGTGCCCTCCTTGATCAGGTCGGTCACGTCGAACTCGTGCCGGGTGTACGCGCCGGCGACGTCCGCCGCGGAGGCGATCCGGTGGCCGTTGACGTACACGTCGGCGGCGGAGATGACCCCGCTGAAGTCCAGATGGGTGCGGGCCGTCGTGTCGGTGACGGTGAAATCGGACCGGTACCACCAGGGCACGTCGAAGTCCGCGGCCGGAATCCGTTGCTGCTGCGTGGAGTAGAAGGGGTCGGGGTACACGCCTGCGGCGAGCAGCGCAGCGAGGACGGTTGAGCGTGGGCCGGCCGGATACCAACCCGTCGCCGGGTATCCGGGGCTGGAGACGGTGGCCGCCGAGTCGGTGACCTCCGCCGTCGACCGGACGGCGTACCCGGCCAGGGCCGTTGTGCTGCCGGGGGCGGACGCGACGGCGGTGACCGCGGAGGCCGCCGGGACCTGCCGTCCCGCCCCCGGCCCGGCCCCCGGCGCGGACGCCGAGCCCGGAGTGGGAGCCGGCTGCGGAGCCGCCGTGGACGGGCCGGCGGCGAGGGCGAGGGCCAGGCCGAGCGCGGCGAGGCCGAGGCGGTGGAACACGGGGCCTCCCGCGGGCCGGGGGAGAGGGACCTGGTGGGACTTCCCCTGGGGTATACCGGCATTCGCCTCGGCGGACGGGGACGCCACGCCAGATGTGGTCCGACTGCGCCGTCGCCGTCGCCGTCGCCGTCGCCGTCGCCGTCGCCGTCGCCGTTGCCGCCCGCGCCCTCGCCGCGGCCCGGCCCGCTCACCCGCCGGTGGCGAAGGGCCCACCGGACTCGAAGGCCAGTGCGGCGAAGCGCTCGCCCATGCGACGGTGCGCCGCGGCGTCCGGGTGGAGCTGGTCGGGCAGCGGCAGCTCGGCGAAGTCCGCCTCGCCGTAGAGGGCACGGCCGTCCAGGTAGTGCAGGTGGGGGTCCTCGGCCGCGCGCTGCCGCACGATCCGGGCGAGTTCGTCCCGGATGACGCCCAGGGTCAGCTTTCCGGCCGCCCGTTCCGCGGGGTCGCCCGTGGCCCGGAAGCTGAGCCGGCCTGCCTTCAGCTCCTCGAAGTCCGGGGCGCTGGGGCCGGGCGTGTCCTCGTGGATGGGGCAGAGGATGGGCGAGACGACCAGGAGCGGAACGGTGGGGTGGCCTTCGCGGACGGTGTCGAGGAAGCCGTGCACCGCCGGGCCGAAGGCGCGCAGCCGCATCACGTCGGTGTTGACGAGGTTGATGCCCATCTTGATGCTGATCAGGTCGGCGGGGGCATCGCGCAACGCCCGGGCGGTGAACGGGTCGAGCAGCGCGCTGCCGCCCAGACCCAGGTTGGTCAGTTCCACACCGCCGAGGAACCCGGCCACGGCCGGCCAGGTCGCGCTGGGGCTCGCGGCGTCGGAGCCGTGGCTGATCGAGCTGCCGTGGTGGACCCACCGCGCACGGCCCCGGTCCGGCACGGGTTCGACGGGGGCATCGGTGCGCAGGGCCACCAGCTCGGTCGTCTCGTTGTACGGCAGCCAGATCTCCACGTCCTTGACGCGGTCGGGAAGACCGGCGAACCGGACGGTGCCGACCGGGCCGCTCCGGGTCTCCGCGGAGCCGGTGGCCATGTCCACCGTCAGCAGGTTGCCGCCGGTCACGCAGGCCTGCCCGGCCGCCTGTCCGTCGACGAGGAGGTCGTAGACGCCGTCGGGGCGGGGCGGGGCGCCCACGTAGGCACGCTTGGTGCGCAGCGCGTCCAGTTCGATGACGGTGGCGCGGGTGCTCAGGACCACGCGTACGCCGGAGGGCTGGGCCTCGGCCATGGCCAGTTGACCGTCGGTGCTCTGGGCGCGGGCCCGGGCGGGCAGCCGGTGCGGCAGCACGCCGTGCGCGGTCTGCTCCAGGTCGAGGGCGCCGCGCAGGAGGTCGGAGGTGATGGGGGTGGTGATCCAGTCGGGTGCGGTACTCACGGTTCCAGCCTGTTGATCCGAGTGGTCTGAGTGGTCTGAGTGGTCTGAGTGGTCCGAGAGGACTGGGCGGTCTACGTGGCCTACGTCGTCCGGGTGGTCGGACCCGGTGCGCCGGCGGGCGCGGGCCAGTTCCGCAGCAGGGCGTCGAGGGCGTCGAGGACCCGTGACCAGGATTCCTGGGCGTCGGGGGCGCTGTGGCTGAAGCTCCCGCCCAGCTCCAGGCTGACGTAGCCGTGGAAGACGCTGCCCAGGAGCCGGACCGCGTGGGTCTGGTCGGGTTCCGCCAGGTCGTAGCCGCGCAGGATCGCCCGGGTCATCTGTGCGTGCCTGACGCCCGCGCTGGCGGCCGCGTCCTGCGGGCTGAGCCTCAGCTGGGCCGCGGCGTAGCGGCCGGGGTGCTCCTTGGCGTAGTCGCGGTAGACGTTCGCGAACGCGGTCAGGGCGTCCTTGCCCGCCCGGCCCGCGAGCGCCGCGGCCACCCGGTCGGCGAGTTCCTCCAGGGCGAGGAGGGCGATCCGGGTCTTGAGGTCCTGGGAGTTCTTCACGTGCGAGTACAGGCTCGCCACCTTGACGTCGAAGTGCCGGGCGAGCGCCGAGACGGTCACCTGGTCGAAGCCGACCTCGTCGGCGAGCTCCGCCCCCGCCCGGGTGAGTCGTTCCGTGGTCAGTCCTACGCGCGCCATGGCCATCCTCCCGTTCGCCTATGTCTATTATTAAATTACCTAAAGCTTTTAGGCAAACCCCGCCTGGTGCGTGCGCGCGTGGCGTCCCTGCCCGGGCGAGCCGCTCCGGGCCGATCGAGGGACAATCGGCCCATGACCGGCCAAGAGCTGTCATCGGACCACACCGACTCCCCGGGCGAGGGGCGCTACGGCGAGCGGGTCTTCCGCCCCGACGAGGGCGGCGAGGGCGACCGGATCGACCTCGGAGCCCTCACCTACGACGCGACGACCCTGGCCCGACTGAAGCTGCTGGGCGCGGGCCCGGGCTGGAACTGCCTGGACGTGGGCGCCGGAACCGGCACGGTGGCGCGCCTCCTGCTGGAGGAAGCGGGCGTCGAGACGGTCCTCGCCGTGGACCGCGACGTACGGTTCCTCGCGGCGCACCCGGTGCCCGGACTGACGGTGCTGCAGGGGGACGTCACCTCCGACGACTTCGCCCCGGGCCCGTTCCACCTGGTCCACGCCCGGTTCGTCCTCATGCACCTGCCGTCCCCGCAGCACATGGTCGCCAAGCTGAGCGGGCTGCTCGCCCCCGGCGGCGTACTGGTCATCAGCGATGCGGTCGACCTGACCACCGGCTCGGCGCCCGTCACCCCGTACACCCGCGCGATGCGGGCGATGTGGGAGGGGCTGCGCGACAGCATCGGCACCGACGTGGCACGGGTGCCCGGCCATCCCGAGCTGCTGCGCGAGGCCGGGCTGGAGTCCGTGGCGGCCGAGATCCACGTACCGCCGCTCCTGCCGGGCAGCGCGATCAGCAGATTCTGGGCGGAGACCTGGGAGCGGGCACGGGAGGCCATGGTCGCCACCGGCATCGTCGACGACGGACAGCTCGACGAAGCCGTGCGCTACCTGGATTCCCCGCGGTGCACCGGCCTCTCACCGGGCATGCTCACCGCCTGGGGGTGGAAGGGCGCGGCGCCCACGGCCGCGTGATCCTCGGGCAGGATGTGCGGATGCAGGTGCAGACGACCAGGGAGCTGGTACTGAGGGCGGCCGGGCTGGCCGGGTCGGCCGGGCCGGCGGCGGGAGGGGCCGGGCCGGCGGTACGGGGCGGCCGACGGATCCTCGGCATCGCCGGGCCACCAGGGGCCGGGAAATCGACGCTGGCCGCACGGCTCGCCGAAGCGCTCGGGCCGGAGACGGCCGTGGTGGTCCCGATGGACGGGTTCCACCTCGCCCAGGCCGAGCTGGCCCGGGTGGGTCTGGCCGACCGCAAGGGCGCTCCGGACACCTTCGACGTGGCGGGGTACGTCTCGCTGCTGCGCCGCCTGCGCGCGTCCGACGGGGCCACGGTGTACGCACCCGCCTTCGACCGCTCCCTGGAGGAGCCGATCGCGGGCAGCATCCCCGTGCCCCCGGCCGTACCGCTGGTGATCACCGAGGGGAACTACCTGCTGCACGACGCGGGGGAGTGGGCGTCGGTACGACCGCTGCTGGACGAGGTCTGGTACCTCGCCCCGGACGAGGAGCTGCGCGTCCGGCGCCTGGTCGACCGGCACGTGCGTCACGGCAAGGAGCCGGCATACGCACGCGAGTGGGTGACCCGCTCGGACGAGGTGAACGCCCGCCTCGTCGCCCCGGGCCGACACCGCGCCGACCTCGTCCTCGACACCGGCTGAGGGCGACGCCGACGCCGAAACCCATCCGGCCCGGCACGGCAGGGCGCACCCCCGTACGGGATCCTGGTTCCGTGCGCGCAATGGCGATCATCGAGGCACCGTCCGTACTCGGGCTGCGCCCGTCCGGCGTCCAGGACCTGCCCGCGGCTCTGCTCGCAGCCGGTCTCGCGGACCACCCCGGCACGGTGCACGCCGGCCGCGTCGAGCCACCGGCGTACGACCCGCGACGGGACCCCGACACGCAGGTCCTCAACCCCGCCGGCATCGCCCGGTACTCCGTCCGGCTGGCCGACGCCGTCGGCGCCGTCCTCGACGACGGCCGCTTTCCCGTGGTCCTCGGCGGCGACTGCACCATCCTGCTCGGCAACCTCCTGGCCCTGCGCCGCCGAGGCCGCTACGGCCTGCTGTTCCTCGACGGCCACACCGACTTCTACCAGCCCTCGGCGGAGCCGACCGGCGAGGCGGCCTCGATGGAACTCGCCCTCGCCACCGGCCGCGGCCCCCGGCTGCTCACCGACCTCGAAGGCCTCGGGCCCCTGCTGCGCGACGAGGACGTCGTCGCCTTCGGATTCCGTGACTCCGCCGAGTCCCGCGAGGCCGGCATGCAACCGCTGCCGCCCCGACTCCATGCGGTCGACCTCGACGCCGTGCGCGCGGCCGGCGCCGCCACCGCCGCGCGTGCCGCCATCAGCCGCCTCGCCCACGACGAGAGCGCCGGCTACTGGGTCCACCTCGACGTCGACGTCCTCGACGACGCGGTCATGCCCGCCGTCGACTACCGCATCCCCGGCGGGCTGACCTGGTCGGAGCTGGAGAGCGTGCTGCGCACGGCACTGGCCGACGAACGGGCCGCCGGCCTCGACGTCACGATCTTCAACCCCGGCCTCGACCCGGACGGGACCATCGCGGCCCGGCTCACCGCTTGCCTGCGCCGAGGACTGTCGGCGCGGACCGGGACCGGTCACACGGCGTGAGCCGGTTTCGCCTCGTACGCCTGTCGGAATAGCCCTGCAGGTCGGGGGCGTTGGAGGCGATGATCGCAGCCGTTCCCCCGTACTCGGGGGTCGAAGAACCGGAGCAGAGATGCAGACCGAGACGCCCCGTGGCGCAGACCGCTCGTTCCTCTTCGTCCTCGGCAGCTCCCGCGCGGACGGCAACACCGAGATGCTCGCGCGGGCAGCGGCCGAACAACTGCCCGCTGAAGTACCGCGCCGCTGGGTGGACCTGGCCAAGCTGCCACTGCCCGATTTCGAGGACGGGCGGCACGAAAGCGAGTTCCGGACCGTCGACGAGAACGAGGAACTGCTGCTCCAGGCCACCCTGGAGGCCACGGACATCGTCATCGCCTCGCCCCTGTACTGGTACTCGCTCTCCGCGCAGACCAAGCGCTACCTCGACTACTGGTCGGGCTGGCTGACGGCACCCGGCTCGGACTTCAAGCAGCGGATGGCGGGCCGGACCCTGTGGGGCGTGACGGTCATGGCCGATCGCGACGAGGTGGTCGCCGACGGCCTGGTGGCGAGCCTCAACAACTCGGCGGCCTACATGCGGATGCGGTTCGGCGGGGTGCTGTTCGGCAACGGCTCGCGCCCCGGTCAGGTGAAGAACGACGAACGCGCGATGGTCCGCGCCAAGACGTTCTTCCACGGCGAGACCCCGCTCGCCCGCTTCCCGTTCGAGGAGGAGCCCGCGGGCCGGTAGCAGCACTGCGCTCGGCCGGAGGGGTACTTCCGGGTGCGGCTCCGCGAGGCGTTCGCCAAACTGATCGTGCGGCACGGCACCGTACGGCCTGGACGACGGACGGACCGCGGAGCTGGAGATGATCGGCACGGTGCCTGATGCCTGACCCGGCAGTGGTGGAACCCGTCCGGCCGGTGCGCCGCGACCGGCGCCATGGCCTGCTGCCGCCTGTCGTGGCATGGCTGATCGCGAACCTCGTCACCTGGACGGTCGCGAAGGCATCGGTCGCCGGCGACGGATCCAAGGTGGCGTATTGGTCCACGGGCGGCCGCATCCGCTGGGATTCCGCCCACTACCTGTCCATCGCCAAGACCGGCTACGAAATGTTCTGGTGCCGGGACCGGTACCCGAACTTCCGCGACGTCATGTGCGGAAACGTCGCCTGGTTTCCCGGGTATCCCATGTCGGTCCGGGCGGTTTCCGCCACCGGGCTTTCCCATGAGCTGTCCGCCGTGGTCGTCACCGAAGCGTCCCTGTTCGGCATGTTCGCGGTCCTGTGGTGGTTGCTCGGCGCCCGGCTCACCTGGGCCACGGGCCTCACCCTGGCCATCGGTACGGTATTTCCGGGCGCCATCTACCTCCATGCCGTGTTCCCCCTCGCCACCGGAACACTGGCGCTGCTCGTCTGCGTCGCCGGAGTGAAGCGCGGTTCCTGGACGATCGCCGCCGCCGGCGGTTTCGTGGCGGCCTCCTGCTATCCCGTGGGCGCTGTCGCCGTCGGCATGCTGCTGTTGAGCGCGTTCTTCGCGTGGCGGAGGGACGCGTGGCCGATCCGGTTCGCGAAGGCCGGGTTGTCGGCAGTCCTCGCCGGCTGCGGCGTGCTCTGGTCCAAATGGCTGATGTGGCAGGCGACGGGGCACTGGGACGCGTACGAGATCCTCCAGGAATCCAGTTACGGGCAAGGAGGCCTGCACCAGCCCTTCGCCGCGATGGCGGACGCGTACGCTTTCCCGTTCAGCGACTGGTACACGCCCAAGGGACATCTGCCGTGGCTGGTGGAGCACAGCCTCGCCGCGCACAGGACCCAGCTCTGGCTGAACCTCGTCTTCGTGCTCCTCGTGCTGGCGACGGCCGCCGCCCTCCTCATCCGCAACCGTGCACTTGAGGTCGAGGAATGGGCCGCCCTGACCTTGACGGTGGCCGTCTTCCTGGTGCCGTTCCTGGCGGGCGCGGAAATGTCGTGGTACCGAAATCACGCGCAGATGTTCGTCGGGCTCATCCTGGTCAGGCGCATGTCCCTGTTCGTCCAGGTGCCGCTGCTGGTGCTCTGCTCGGTCCAGTACGCCCTCCTGGGCGCGATGTTCTTCTCCGGGGTGCTGGTGTAGGCGAGCGGCCCTACCGCTGTTCCTCGTCCGTGTCGCGGGCGACGTAATAGGTGGGCCGGGCCTGGACGGCCGTGTAGATGCGGGCCACGTACTCGCCGAGCATGCCCACGCAGAACAGCTGAACGGCGCCGAAGAACAGGATCGTGATGATCAGGGAGGTCCAGCCGGGCAGGGTGCTTCCCGTGGCGTGGACGACGAGGGTCCACGTGAGGAATCCGAGGCAGACGACGAGGCTGAAGGCGCCGAGCGCCGTGGCCAGGCGCAGGGGGGCCGCCGAGAAGCTGGTGATGCTGTCCAGGGCCAAGAGGACCATTTTGTGCAGGGGGTATTTGGTGGTGCCCGCCACCCGCTCCGCGCGCTGGTAGGTGACCTGACCGCTGGGGAATCCGAGCCAGGGGATGAGCAGGCGGTAGATCTGCTGCTGCTCGGGGAGGGTTCTGAGGGTCTCCACCACGGGGCGGGTCAGCAGGCGGAAGTCGCCGGCCTGGGCAGGGACGTGGGAGCCGGCCAGACGGCGCATGAGCCAGTAGTAGGCGGCGGCGGTCCGGCGCTTGAAGCCGGTGTCGGTGGAGCGGTCCATCCGGACGCCGTAGACGACGTCCAGACCGTCCGCCCGGGCCAGGGCGAGCATGTCGGGAATGACTTCCGGAGGGTCCTGGAGGTCCGCGTCCATGCTGATCACGTACGCGCCCCGGGCGCGGTGCAGTCCGGCCGTGAGGGCCGCCTGGTGGCCGCTGTTGCGCCGCAGGGCCACGATGCGCAGCTGGGGCCAGGCGTTGCGCAGGTCTTCCAGCAGATGGGGGGTCTTGTCGGTCGAGCCGTCGTCGACGGCGAGGACCTCGTACGGTTCGTCGCACCCGTCCAGGACCGGCCGGAGCCGCGCCACCAGAACGGGCAGGGCCTCCTCCTCGTTGAAGATGGGGACCACGATCGACAGAGAGACCGGTCCCCTGTGTGGGTCATGCACAGCACTCATGATGCGTGAACCGCCTGGCGGCGGCACGTTGAGGCGCCCGAGTGCCGCGGGCCGCTCCGCCTCCGGTGTGGGCTCGGACGAGGCATCCGGTGTCCGCTGTTAGGGTGACGTGTGCCCGTCAAGGCGGGCCTTTTTGGTCACTGATATTTCAACGGGGTTGAACGTGAAGCTTCGCCATGTCCGCGCGATCGCCGTCTTCGGCATCGCGATCGTCGCACTCACCGGAGCCCGTGGCTCCCACGGCGCCAGCTGCGGCGGCAGCAGCCACGGCTCCAGCTCCAGCAGCTCCAGCGGGGGCAGCACCACCAGTGGTGGCAACGGCAGCGACAGCAGCAGCACCAGCGGCAGCAGCACTTCCGGCGGCACGTCCGTCACCGGCGGTTCCAGCAGCAAGAACAAGGCCGAACGCGACATCAGGATCGACAGCTGCAAGCTGGACGACTCGGGCAAGAACCTGGTCGCCCGGCTCACCGTCACCAACAGCGGTTCGGTGGACTACACCTACAACATCACCATGAAGTTCAGCGGGGACGCCACCTCGACCGCGACCTCGGCCCAGGCCAGGGTGAGCGCACTCACCGTCAAGGCGGGTGCGTCCGCACAGACCGAGGCCAAGACCCCGTACACCGGGAAGGGCGACGGCAGCGAGTACAAGAAGTGCTCCGTCGACAGCGCGACCAAGAGCGCCCTCTGACGCAGCACCCGGCCCCGTCGGTGAACCACCGACGGGGCCTCCTCGTACGGTCTACGGGGGCGCCGTCGAGCCGGTGACGGCCGCGAGGGCGCGGACGAGGGCCGATTCGTTCGGCGGACGGCCGGGCCAGCGGGCACTGATGTGGCCGTCGGGTCGGACGAGCAGTGCTCCGTCCGGGGACAGGCCGCAGAGCTCTGCGTGCTCCGCCGCAAGGGTCTCGACGCGCAGCGGCCACGGAGCGGCGGTCTGCCGCTCCCAGCGGGCGGGGTCCGGGGTGAGCAGGGTGAACCACTCGCCGAAGGCGTCGAGCGTCGAGCGGTCGGGCGCGAGCCAGAGGTGGGGCATGCGGTGGCCCGGTTCCGCGGTGGGGACGTAGTCCGTGCCCACGTCGGACGGCTCGGAGGGCTCGGATGCTTCGGGCGGTGGGGGACTGCCGTCGACGAGGACGGCCGCGGAGCGGTAGGTGACGCCGAGCACGAGGCCGAGTTGGGCGAAGTACCCTTCCGACCACGGCAGTTCGACGTGCGCCGGGGCGGCTTCGCCGGAGTCGAGCTGCTCTTGGCGCAGGCTCTGTGCCTGGAACATGAGGCGGGTGCTGGCCACTGCCTGACGGAGGGTCAGGTGTGCGACGGGTTGTCGTTCCGTCGCGTACGTCTCCAACAGGCTTGGTCCGGCCCAGCCGTGGAGCACGCCCGCCAGTTTCCAGCACAGGTTGTGCACGTCGGAGAGGCCGGTGTTCATGCCCAGGCCGCCGGTGATGGGCATCGCGTGCGCGGCGTCGCCCGCCAGCAGGATCCGGCCGTGGTGGAAGCGTTCCGCGACGAACGCGTTCATCACCCAGTGCTGGACCCGCACCACGTCGGGCCGCACGCCGGGGCCGGAACCGGAGCCCAGGGCGCGCGAGACGAGGTCGGGCCAGTCGGCGCGATCCGGGTCCTCCGGCGTGGGGGCCAGCCAGGCCCAGCCCCCTTCCGGGTAGAGCGGGAGGAAGGAACCGTGGGCGGTGAAGTAGACCCCGGCGGGCTGGTCGGCGCACCAGGTGGTGAGCTCGGCATCGAACACGACGGTGGTGACGGCCGCCATCGCTCCCGGTCCGGTGGTGTCGATCCCGAGCCGTTGCCGGACGGTGGAGTTCGCGCCGTCGGCGGCGAGTACGTAGCGGGCGCGGACGCGCATCCCTCCACCGCTTCGGCGGTCGACGAGTTGGGCGACGACGCCCTCGGGTTCTTCGGCCAGATCGACGAGCTCGACCCCGAACCGCACCGGTGTGTCCGCCGCGCCGAGCAGGGTGGGTTCCAACCGGTCCTGCGAGGTCGCCACGCCGATCACGGGGCTTTCGGGGATCGGCGCGTTGACCCCGATCATCGCCGCAGTGGCGAAGTCGGCGTCGTACAGCGTGTCGCGGAAGCGGATGCGGCCGAATTCCCGTGGGAACGCGTTGGCCGTGATCTCGGCAGCGATGCCCAGCTGCCGGAAGATCTCCATCGAGCGCGCGTTGACCAGCCGGGAGCGGGGGAAGGGCGACAGCGCGGAGTGTTTCTCGACCAGCATGGTCCGCACGCCCCAGCGTCGGAGCAGCGCGCGGGCCGTGAGCCCGACCGGCCCACCGCCGACGATCAGTACGTCCACCTCGGTGTCTGCCGCGGGCATGCCACGATCCTCCTGCTGACCTCGGGTCTCCACCTTAGCCGGGGGATCCGCCGGGAACCCCGAGCGACGCGGCGCACTACGCGGAACCAGCCCGGGGCCAGGCCGAGTCCCGGTCAGGCGCGCCACCAGAAGCCGGGCACGGTTGCCATCGCCACCATCAGAAGGGCACCGGCGCCGGCCATGACGGCCGCGGGCACCGGCCTGCGGCGCGGGTCCGCGAAGGCGGCCAGCCACATGAGGGGCACCGACAGGGAGAAGACACCCAGCCCGCCCAGGGCTCCCGCGTACGACCACATCATGAGGACGAGCCCCCCGATGGCCGAGGTCCGTACGAACGCCACCCGGCGGTGGCGGAGGAACAGCGGCCACGCCACCAGCAGGCCCGTGACGGAGAGGAACACGGGGTAGCCGAGGCCCTCCATGCGGGCGCCGGCCATGAACGCGGGCGGCACGGGGGCGAGCAGGGCGCACACGGCGAGCCCGAACTGCCACGGGTGAACCCAGTGGCGCGCACCTTCGCGCGCACCTCCGCGAGCGGCTCCGCCGGCAGTGGTTCTGCCGCTCGACGCAATGGCTCTCACAACGTCCCCCTCGTAGCGTCATGGCTGGAACACACCGGTTGAACGCGTTCAGGCTACTGGGCGGCGGCCCCTCCCGAACCCCGACCCGCCCCGGCGCGCTCCGTCTCCGTATTTGCCCCGGCCCGCGCCAGCTCCACCCCGGTCCGGTACAGCTCGACCAGCAGGGGCCGCAGGGCCGCACCGGCCGCGGTGAGCCCGTAGCGCGTGCGTACGGGGAAGCCCGGCAGCCGCTCCCGGACCGCGAGACCCCGCCCCTCCAGGGTCCGTAGCCGCTCGGTGAGGACCTTCGGGCTGATCTCGGGCAGCCGGGCCGAAAGCGCCCCGAACGACAGCGGCCCGCCCATCAGTTCCCGCAGCACGAGCGTGGTCCAGCGCCCGGACACGGCTGCGAGCGCCAGCTCCACCGGGCAGTCCGGCTCCGGCCGTCGGGTACGCCCGCCGGCGTCCGGAACCAGCTCGGGGTCCCACCCGTCGGCGTGGCTTTCCCTTTGGTGACCCATTTCGGCGTCGGCTTGGCTGTGGTCATGAACCTCGAACGCGATCATGCGCCCACTGTCGTCCTGACCACCGACCCCCGGCAACATCCGGCCGTGTTCGCCGCGGCCTTCAACACCGGCGAACCGGCGGCCGTGGCCCAGGTGTACGAGCCGGACGCCGTCTTCGTCCCACGGCCCGGAGTCCCGCTGACGGGCACCGAGCTCGCCTCGGCCACGGCCGAGTTCCTCGCGCTGGGCCTGCCGATCGAGGTCAGCCCGCGTCACACGTACACGGCGGGTGACCTCGCGCTGCTCATCGTCGACTGGCGCATCGAGGGCACGGGACCGGACGGCGCGGCCGTCCGGCTGGCCGGGACCGCCACGGACGTCGCACGGCGCGGCCCGGACGGTCTGTGGCGCTACGTCATCGACAACCCGTTCGGCGCCCCGCCCGCCTGAGCGGCGGGGGCGCGCCCCCGGCGGTCGCCCCGGTTCAGGCGATTCCCACCGTGTACGCGGCGCGGTAGCCGTCGCCGTCGGGCGATACGGCCAGCGTCATGGCGGCGCCGGCGGCCCTGTACCGGCTGTCCCGCTGGTTGGGGTGCTCCGGTGCGGGGCGGCGTGCGTAGGGCTGGCGCGCGTACACCTTCAGCAGGAGGTCCTCGGGGAAGAAGAGCTGGGAGGTGGTCTCGGTCCGGCTGTCGGGGTGCACCTTGAAGTGGATGTGGGGTGCCAGCCCCGCGTACCAGCCGGGCACGATCGTCCGGAACGCGCACCGGCCGGCGTCGTCGGTGACCTGCGTGCCGCGCAGGAAGGTGGACTTGCCGGTGGAGTAGGCGCCCGAGGGGTCGGCGTGCCAGACGTCCACGGTGGCGGCGGCGAGCGGCCGACAGCCCGCCGACGCCCGGACCACCGTGAGGTCCAGCCGGAACGGCACTCCGCCCATGCCTTCGGTGATGTCCGAACGCACCCGGTCCAGGTCCAGGTAGTACGGGCCCGCGCCCGCCTCGACCGCGAGGACACAGGACGGGGTGGCGCTGCCGGTCGGCGGCCGAGGCGCCGACGCCGACGGCTGCCCTGCCGCACCCCGTGTCCCGGCGGGACCGGCGCAGGCCGCCGCCAGCGCGGCGGCCCCGGCCGTACCGGCGGCTCGTAGAACAGCACGACGGCTGGTCCGGTTGGTGTCGTTCTCGGCCATGCGCCCACCGTGCCGGACGGCAGCTTTCACGGTCGGTACCGACACACCGGAGGCCGCCGCTGCCGGGTTTCGTCGGGCCAGCCTGGACTGGACCATTCGTTCAGAAGTTGACGTAACGTCAGGAAGTGAGTGTGCGAGTAGGGGATAAAACACCGGCATGGGTGATTTGCGGCGAGATCAAGACAACGTTGCCAGGTCGTTAACACTTCACTTCTTGACGGCAGTGGAGCGGCCACGTTGACTGCCCCCACCTCGGCCGTACGGACACGGCCCCGTCAGGGAGGTTCACTTCGTGAACGTGTATGTGGGTCGTGCCGCCGTTGGACTGGCCGTTTCGGCCCTCACCCTCACGCTCGCCGCTTGCGGTGGTGCGGACGACGGGGCCGGCGGGAGCGAGGGCGCGGTCAAGGTCGGACTCCTGCTGCCCGAGAACGAGACCGCGCGCTACGAGAAGTTCGACAAGCCCTTGATCGAGAAGAAGGTCGCCCTCATGACCCTCGGCAAGGGCAAGGTGGTCTACGCCAACGCCATGGGGGACGCGGCGAAGCAGAACGCCCAGGTCGACACCATGATCGGCGACAAGGTCGATGTCCTGATCATCGACGCGGTGGACTCCAAGACGATCGCCGGGGCGGTGACCAAGGCCAAGGCCGCGGGTATCGCGGTCGTCGCCTACGACCGCCTGGCCGAGGGCCCGATCGACGCGTACACCTCCTTCGACAACGAGGACGTCGGTCGCGTGCAGGGCAAGGCGCTGCTGGAGGCCCTGGGTGACAAGGCCAGGAACGGGAAGATCGTCATGATGAACGGCGCGGTCACCGACCCGAACGCCGCTCAGTTCAGAGCCGGTGCCCGTTCCGTCCTCGAGGGCAAGGTCAACGTCGGCAAGGAGTACGACACCGTCGAGTGGAAGCCGGAGAACGCCAACAGCAACATGGCGGCCGCGATCTCCGCCCTCGGCAAGGACAAGATCACCGCCGTGTACTCCGCCAACGACGGCATGGCGGGCGGCATCATCGCCGCCCTCAAGGCCGCGGGCGTCAACCCGCTGCCCCCGGTCACCGGCCAGGACGCCGAACTCGCCGGCGTGCAGCGCATCGTGGCCGGCGAGCAGTACATGAGCGTCTACAAGCCGTACGCCCGCGAGGCCGAGGCCGCCGCGGAGCTCGCCGTCACCCTCGCCGAAGGCGAGAAGATCGACGGGATCATCAACCAGGTGGTCAGCAGTCCGACCACCAAGCGCGTGCCGTCGGTGCTCATCCCCGGCACCTCCGTGACCAGGAACAACATCGGCAGCACCGTGGTCCTCGACGGTGTCTTCACCGTCGAGGAGATCTGCACCGACAAGCTCAAGGCCACGTGCGAGGAGATCGGCCTGAAGTGACGCGGTCCTCCCGTACGGCGGGCAGCGCCGGGCGTGGCCGGAAACCGACATTAGGGGAGAGTTAGGCGTATATCATCGCGCTCCACAGAGAAGGCGACGTACTTCTGGAGGCATGATGAGCGAGCGGCCGGTCCTTCTGCCCTATGCCGACCCGGCCTTCGTCGCGGACCCCTTCCCGCTGTACCGGCAACTGCGCGAGGACGGCCCCGTCCGGCGCGTCGTCATCGCCGGAGGTCTGGAGGCCTGGCTCGTCACCCGCTACGAAGACGGACTCGCGGCCCTCTCCGAACCCCGCCTCAGCAGCGACGTGCGCGACGCCTCGGACACCCGCCTCCTGCAGCAGCTGCCCGAAACGGAACGCGAGTCGATGCTGAGCAACATGCTCCGCAGCGACCCGCCCGACCACACGCGCCTGCGCCGCCTGGTCTCCAAGGCGTTCACCGCCCGCAGGGTGGCCGGGATGCGGCCCCGGATCCAGGCCATCGCCGACGAGTTGCTGGACGCGGTCGTCCCGCACGGCCGCGCCGACCTCATCGCGGACTTCGCGCTGCCGCTTCCGGTCACGGTGATCAGCGAACTGCTCGGAGTCCCGGTGGACGACCGTCACGACTTCCAGGGCTGGACCGACCGCATGATCAGGCGGGGCGCGGAGCCGCCGGACCCCGCCGTGGTGAACGAGGCGTGGCAGCACATGCGCGCGTACGTCACCGAACTGATCCGCGCCAAACGGGCAGCCCCGGGCGACGACCTGCTCAGCGGCCTCATCACCGCCCGCGACGCGGAACAGCAGCTGAGCGAGGACGAGCTCATCGCCATGGTGTTCCTGCTGCTGGTCGCCGGCTACATCACCACGGTCAACCTGATCGGCGGCGGCATCGCCATGCTGCTCGCCCACCCCGACCAGCTCGACCTGCTGCGCTCCGACGCCGAGCTGCTGCCGGGCGCGATCGAGGAGTTCCTCCGCTACGACGGACCCGTCAGCCCGGGCATCGCCCGCTTCGCGCGCGAGGACGTCGAGATCGCGGGCGCGTCCATCCCGCGCGGCGCGACCGTACTGATCGCCTCGGCCATCGCCGACCGCGACCCGGCCCGGTTCCCCGCCCCCGACCACCTGGACATCACCCGACAGGACAACCCCCACCTCGCCTTCGGGCACGGCATCCACTACTGCCTGGGCGCGCCGCTGGCCCGCCTGGAGGGCCAGATCGCCATCGGCACCGCCCTGCGCCGACTCCCCGGGCTCGCCGTGGCCCCGGACGAGATCCGCTGGCGCCCCGGCGGCCTCCGCGGCCCCCAAACCCTCCCGGTGACCTTCACCCCCGGCGGCTAGCCGGGCGTCGCCGTGCCGACCACGGGCGACCGGATGCCCGCCTCCTCGGCGGCTCACACGTCGGCGATCAGGGCGTACCGTTCGTCGGCCACCGGACCGCCCCACAGGTCGGGCTTGCTGCTGAGTGGTTCGATGCGCACGGCGGCAGTGAGCGGGCGGACGGCCGCGGCGAGGTCTTCGGCGGTGATTCCGCCGTTCCACGGGAGTGATTCGGCGCCGGCGACGTACGGGGCGTCCTGCCCGCCCGCCTCGCGCCAACGCCCCTCGACCAGCACCAGCCGGCCTCCCGGTCGAAGGCGGGTGACCCACGCGCGCAAGGCCGCTTCCGGATCGGGCAGCGTCCACACCAGATGGCGGGACAGCACGACGTCGAACCACTGTTTCCCGGTCGGCGGCAGCATGGCGTCACCGACCACGAAACGGCCCGCGAGCCCGGCGGCCTGGAACTTCGCGCGTGCCTGCTCCAGCATGCGCGGCGCCAGGTCGACACCCGTCGGCCGGTGCCCGGCCCCGGCCAGCAGCAGGGACATAGACCCGGTGCCGCAGCCGATGTCGAGGACGTCGGCCGGTTCTGTCGGCAGGAGCGTGTGCAGGAGCTGGATCCACGCGTTGCGCGTGCTCTCGGCCCTCAGTCCGTGGTCGGGCTCGTCGTCGAAGGTCGCTGCGGCGGCATCCCAGTAGGCGGTGATCAAGGCGGCACGGTCAGTCATGGACCGATGGTCCCAGTCCCCACTGACACCGGGGTGTCAGAGTCCGAGGGCGATGGCCATGCGGGTCATTTCGGCGGTGCTGTTGATGTTGAGCTTGGCGCGGATGCGGCGGAGGTAGGCGTCGACGGTGTGCTTGGAGAGGCCCATGTGGCGGGCGGTCTGGAGGTAGGTGCGTCCGGCGGCGATGTGGCGGAGGGCTTCTTGTTCGCGGGGGGCGAGGAGGGTGGCTTCGGCGGTCGGGGCGGTGAGGGTGAGGCTCATGGGATTTCCTCCGACGTTTCGTTTCGTCTCGGTCATCTCTGCTCACGACCTCGGAAGCAGGGGACGCTTTCCGTAATGCGGTGTTTGTCCCTGATAAAGAGATTGGCCGTGTGACTTCATCGCCGTGTCCGCCGACTGTCACAGGCGTGTGACAGCGCCCGCTGCGATCGGCAGCCCGGTCGTCCCTCCCGAAGAAACCCCTGGTCAGCCCCCTCGGCGGCCCGCACGCCGTGGCGTGGCGGCAGGCCGCCGAGGGAGCCGAGCGCCTACGGCGCCATTTCGTAGGTGCCGGAGAGCGCCTCGACGCGCGCCCAGACGCGGGCCGCGCGGGCCTCGTCGATCACCGGGCGCCGGATGGAGCCGAGTGCCCAGGCCTGCTGCTCGGCGGTGGTGGAGTCCTTGCCGTGGAGCTCGATGGCGTGCTGGGAGAAGTCGCGTACGAGGACGGAGAACAGTTCGTCGAGCACGGACTCGTCCAGGTCCGTCAGGCGGGCCTGCTCCAGGATGAGCTGTCCGTGGACGACCAGGGCGAACAGCTGGCCCACGGAGAGGAGGAAGTCGAGGTCGCGGCTCTGCTTCTCATCGGGGGCGATGGTGGCCGCGAACTCGCACAGGGCGTCCGCCTGCTCGCGGAAGCGCGCGACATTGGGCACGGCCGCGTAGGCGTCGTACGCGGGACGCCAGTCGTGGAAGCGTACGGAGCCCAGACCGCGGGCCGGGCCCTGCCGGAACAGGAAGTCGTCGTCGGCGGCGTCGAGGCGGGTCGGTACGGGCGCGTACTCGGCCGGGTCCAGCAGGTGGTTGCGCATGAACTTGAGGATCAGCGCGAGGTTCACGTGGACGGTGCCCTCGAGCTTCGGCAGCCCGCGGATCTCGATGGCCGCCTGGGCGAAGTAGTTGTCCTTCTCGAAGCCCTTGGCGGCGATGACGTCCCACATCAGGTCGATGACCTTCTCGCCCTCCGTGGTGACCTTCATCTTGGTCATCGGGTTGAAGAGCAGGTAGCGGCGGTCGTCGGGTCCGGCGGAGCGGAAGTAGTCGACGGCGCGGTCGCTGAACAGCTTCATCCCGACGAGGCGGACGTAGGCGTCGGCCAGCTCGCGGCGCACGTGCGGGAAGGCGGTGACGGGGCGGCCGTAGAGGATCCGGTTGTGCGCGTGCGTGACGGCCTCGTACATCGCGTGCTCGCAGATGCCGATGGAGGCGGTGCAGAGGTTGAACTTGCCCACGTTGACGGTGTTCAGGGCCGCGTCGAAGGCGGCACGGCCGGTGTGCAGGACGTCGTCGGCGGCCACCGGGTAGTCGTCGAGGCGGAACTCGCTGACGTACTTGGAGGAGTCGACGACGTTCTTCACGAGCTGGTAGGCCGGGTGGCGGCTGTCGGCGGCGAAGAAGACGTAGCCGTCGGGGCCTTCGACGTCGGTGCGGCGGCCGAAGACGGGGACGAGGCCGGCGGCGTTGCCGTTGCCGATGTAGTACTTGGAGCCGCTGGCACGGAAGCCGCCGTCGCCGTCGGGCTCCAGCAGCATGTCGGTGGAGTAGATGTCGGCGCCGTGGGTCTTCTCGGAGAGGCCGAAGGCGAACACCTCGCCCTCGGAGAGGAGTTGCGCGGCGCGGGCGCGGGCGGCGGCGTTGTCGCTCTGCCAGACCGGGCCGAGGCCGAGGATGGTGACCTGCCACGCGTACCAGTAGTCGAGGCCGTAGAAGCCGAAGATCTCGTTGAGGGCCGCGATGCGCGCGGTGTCCCAGCGCTTGTCCGGCTCGCCCTCGCCGGCGCCGGGGGCCGGGGTCAGGAAGGTCGCGAAGAGCCCTTCCTTGGCGGAGAACGCGAGGAAGTCGGCCAGCCAGGCGCGGGAGCGGTAGTCCTCGATGAGCCGGCGCTTGCCGCGGGCCTCGAACCAGTCGACGGTGGCGCGCAGGAGCCTGCGGGTCTCCGGGTCGAAGTGCGCGGGGTCGTAGGTGTGCGGGTGGAACAGCAGAGGGTCGGACATGGCGGTTCACCTTCCGAGGGTTGGGTCGAAGGTCGCGCGGACGCGCGGAGAGAGGAGGCTGGGCTGGTGCGGCTGGTGCGGCTGGTGCGGCTGGTGCGGCTGGTGCGGCTGGTGGGGGTGCGTGCCGTGCGGTTCAGGCGGCCGTGGTGGGTGAGGCGGGAGGGCTGGGGGTGGGCCGGGCGAGCCGGTGGAGGGTCGCCAGGACGTCGTCGAGCCACGCGATCGTCATCCGCTCCTGCGCGATTCCGCCCCGCAGGACGACGTGCTGGAGTTCCTGACCGGCGTCCAGTGGAGAGGGGGCGTCGGGCCCGGTGAAGTCGCGCAGCTCCCCGGCGAGATAGCGCGCGAGGCGGTCCCGGTGTGCCTGCTGGTGCCGCTCGACCTCGCGGATCAGGGAGGCGGGGTCGTCGAAGGCCGCGCCGCGGATCTTCACGGCGAGGTCGTGCCGCAGGCTCTCGGGTTCGATCGGCTCGTGCAGCCACTGGGCGAGTGCGGCGCGGCCCGGGCCGGCGGCTGAATACTCGTTCTTGTCCGGCCGGCCCTGCTGTGGGACGGTGCGGACGGTGAGCAGGCCGTCGCTCTCCATGCGCTTGAGGACGCGGTAGATCTGCTGGTGGGTGGCGGTCCAGAAGTAGCCGATGGACCGGTCGAACCGGCGGGCCAGCTCATAGCCTGAGCCCGGCTTCTCCAGCAGGGAGACGAGGATCGCGTGTTCGAGCGCCATGCCGCGATCTTGCTATGCAACTTGTTGCACAGACAAGCGGCGGCAGCCAGGTGAGACGCGGCTCACCCGGGCGGACGGGACGGGGCCTGGTTGGCGGACCCATGGGGGGCGCGGGACGCTGGAGGTATGCGATGGCGCGTGCCGGGCGGGCTGACGGCCGCCGCGGTCGCCGTCCTCCTGCTGGTGGCGGGCACACCGGGGCCGGACGGCGGGGACACCGAGCGGCAGGTGGACGTCGGCGGTGGGCGGAGCGTCTACCTGCACTGCTCCGGTTCCGGGAGCCCCACCGTCATCCTCCTGTCCGGGCTGCACGAGGCCTCCGACCCGTGGTCGCTGACCGACACCACCCCGCCCGTGCCGAAGGCGCCGGCGGTACTGCCGGGCGTGGCCGAGTTCACCCGCGTATGCACCTACGACCGCCCGGGCACCATCCGCTACACGCAGCCACCGGCGCTCACCACCCGCAGCACGCCCGTACGGGGCACCCGGGAACTGCCCGCCATGGTCCAGGACCTGGACCGGGTGCTGACCGTCGGGCGCATCCCGGGCCCGTACCTGCTGGTGGGGCACTCGTTCGGCGGGATGCTCGCCCTGCGGTACGCGCAGGAGCACCCGGAGCGAACCCGCGGTCTGGTCCTGGTCGACGCGCTGGGGCCCGCGCTGAAGCCCGCGATGGGGGCGGACTGGGCGGCGTACGTCGAGGCGCTACGGCATCCGGGCACGCCCTTCGACGCCGACCCGGCCTTCGAGCAGGTCGACATCGACGGTGGAGTCACCGCCATCGACCGCGGCGGCCCGCTCCCACCGGTCCCGGTCGCGGTGCTCAGCAAGACCGAACCCTTCGCCGCGCCGCCCACCATGTCCAAGGACCTCCTGGCCAAGCTGGAGACGGCCTGGCCCAAGGCCCAGCAGGCGCTGGTGGGCCTGCGGCCGCAAACCCCCCACCTGCTGGCGACCGGCAGCGACCACTACGTCCAGCTCCACGACCCGGACCTCACGATCGCGGCGGTCCGGCTCGTCGCGGACCGGGCCGCAGCTCGGCCGAGTCCCGTTCCCAGCGGCTCGTAGGCCGGTGTCAGAGTCCGAGGGCGATGGCCATGCGGGTCATTTCGGCGGTGCTGTTGATGTTGAGCTTGGCGCGGATGCGGCGGAGGTAGGCGTCGACGGTGTGCTTGGAGAGGCCCATGTGGCGGGCGGTCTGGAGGTAGGTGCGTCCGGCGGCGATGTGGCGGAGGGCTTCTTGTTCGCGGGGGGCGAGGAGGGTGGCTTCGGCGGTCGGGGCGGTGAGGGTGAGGCTCATGGGATTTCCTCCGACGTTTCGTTTCGTCTCGGTCATCTCTGCTCACGACCTCGGAAGCAGGGGACGCTTTCCGTAATGCGGTGTTTGTCCCTGATAAAGAGATTGGCCGTGTGACTTCATCGCCGTGTCCGCCGACTGTCACAGGCGTGTGACAGGGCATGTCGCTGCGCGCCGGGCCGCCCACGGGTGCTTGACGTGCACGCGGTGGGACGACAGCCTTGCCCGGAGTTACCGACTGGTAAGCGGGAGGGGTGGCCATGGACAGGGACGGCGCACACGGCGGGGAGCGGAACGGGGAGCGGAGCGGGGAACAGGAGCGGGACGACGCGGAGTTGATGTACCTGTCCGTCGAGCGGCAGGCCGAGCTGGTCCGCACGGGCAAGACCACCTCCCGCGCCCTCGTCGAGGCCGCGCTGCGCCGCATCGCCCGGATCGACCCCGCCCTCGGAGCCTTCCGCGTCGTCCTGGCCGAGCAGGCCCTCGCCGAGGCCGATGCCCGGGACGCGGAAGGAGCGGACGGTCCGCTCCACGGCGTCCCCATCGCGGTCAAGGACGAGCTGGACGTCGCCGGTCAGGTCACCACCTTCGGCGGCGCCGCCAACCACACCCCCGTTGCCGACGACTCCGAGGCCGTACGCCGCCTGCGCGCCGCCGGCGCCGTCGTCATCGGCAAGACGACGATGCCCGAGTTCGGGCAGTGGCCCTTCACCGAATCCGTGGCCCACGGCCACACCCGCAACCCCTGGGACACCACCCGCACCCCCGGCGGCTCCAGCGGCGGCAGCGCCGCCGCCGTCGCGGCCGGACTGGTCGGGGCGGCGCTCGGCGGCGACGGCGGCGGTTCCATCCGCATCCCGGCGGCCTGCTGCGGACTCTTCGGCCTCAAACCCCAGCGCGGCCGGGTCTCCACCGCCCCGAACGCCCACCTCTGGTACGCCCTCGGCACCGTGGGGCCGCTGACCCGCACCGTGCGCGATACCGCCCTGCTCTACGACGTCCTCGCCGGCACCACCCCCACCGACCGCTGGAGCGCCCGCCCCGCGACCACGGGCTGGGTACGGGCCCTGGAGACCCAGCCCGGCCGGCTCCGCATCGGCTACTCCGCCAAGCCCGCCGTGCCCGGCGTACGCCCCGATCCGACTCACGTCGAGGCCCTGCTGGAGACCGTACGGGCGCTGCGCGAACTGGGTCACGACGTACGCGAGGTCAACCCCCGCTACCCGGACGCGACGGCCCCGTTCGCCGCGCAGTTCTGCGGCGGCGTACGGGCGGAAGCCGCCGCGGTCGAGCGCCCCGACCTGCTGGAGCGGCGGACCCGCGGCACCCTCGCGCTCGCCCGGCTGGTCCCCGAATCCGCCGTGGAGCGCGGGATCCGGGCGGGGGAGCGGCTGGCGGCACGCGCGGACCGGATGTTCACCACCATGGACCTGCTGCTGACCCCGGTGATAGCCGAGCGGCCGCGCCCGGTGGGCGTGCTGGACGGCGCCGGGCTGCTGACGGCGCTGGTGCGCTCGCGCCCGATGGTCGCCTACACCGCGCTGTGGAACGTCACCGGACACCCGGCCGCGTCCGTCCCGGCGGGCCTGGGGCCGGACGGGCTGCCGCTCGCCGTGCAACTGGTGGGCCGCCGCGACGACGAGGTGACCGTGCTCCGGGTGGCGGCGCAGCTGGAGACGGTCCGGCCGTGGGCGCAGCGGCGTCCGGAGCTGCCGGCGCGGTGATCGAGCGGACCTGCCGCGGGGTGGGCTTCGGCGTCGCGGCAGGACCTCAGCCGAGCGGCTGCTCGACCGTGCTGGTGCCGTGCCCCTCCTGCGACTCCCACGTCCACGTCTCCTCCAGGCGGAGGCGGCCGTCGGGGAGCTCCGTGACGAGCGAGGTGCAGTGCCCGGACGCGGTCGTGCCGTCGAGGCGGAGCTGTACGTAGCGGAAGTCGACGGCGTCGTCCGCCCGGGTGCCGACGAGATAGCCCCTCAGTACGTCTCCGCCGCCGTACTCGGCCCAGACCCGGCCGTCCTGCTCGTGGTACTCGAACCGGGTCTGCCGGCCGACCTGGCCGGGTGCCTGGTCGGCCACGGGGACGAAGACGAGGCCGTCGAGCGAGCGCGCCACGGGTGACTCCTGGGGTAAGGCGGTCCGGGGCGGGCCCCGGCCGCGTGGACTGTCCGGGCACGCCCAACGTACCTTACGGTCGGGGGCGGTTGGTCGCCTGGACGACTACACCCTCCACGCTCTGACCGGCCAGGACCACAACGTCGCCCCCCGCTCGCCGGTGCCGGCCGGCTTCTTCACCGGCGCGTGGCAGCAGCCGCCACTGCCGGCCTCCGGACCCCGGCGGTGAGTCGCGGGGCCGTCAGGTGCGGTCGTGAGCCGGCTCCCGCTCGTGCCGTGGGGTGCCGTCGCGCCGGGGGAGGAGGAACGGGCTCGCCATCATGAGGAGACCGGCTAGCGCGATGGCGGTGCGGGGGCCGGTGATGCCGGCCAGCAGGCCCCACAGGGCGGTCAGCGCGGCGATGGTCGCTTTGCTGGTGACCGACCACGCGGACAGGACGCGGGCGACCCGGTCTGCCGGGGTCCGGTCGAGCCGGTAGGTGGCGAACACGGGGTTGAACACGCCCATGCAGGTGATCAGCCCGAGCTCCACGGCCATGACGAGCACGAGCCCGGCGGTCCCGGGGCCGACGAAGGCCAGCCCGAGCAGCCAGCACGCCCGCAGCGCCCCGGCCGTGACCATGACCCGGTGCCGGCCGAACCGCGCGACGAGGCGGGGAGCCAGCCGTGCGCCGATCAGGCCGCCGACGCAGGGCACGGCGAAGGCGAGGCCGTACTGCCAGGGTGTGAAGGCGAGGTCGCGGACCATGAGGACGGCGAGCAGCGGCGAGGCCGCCATGATCAGGCCGTTGACCAGGACCGTATTGGCGAACAAGGGGCGCAGCGCGGAGTCGGTCAGGATGAACCGCCATCCTTCGGCCAGGTCGCGGACGCGCAGCCGCGGCCGCGGCCGCGTTCCGGCGGGCGCGGGGCGCGGCTCCTGCCCGCCGATCGCGCGGATGCCCGCTGCCGAGAGCAGATAGCTCACGGCGTTGGCCACCACGGTCATCACCGGGCCGATCAGGACGATCGCGGCGCCGCCGAGCGGCGGGCCGAGCATGGTGGCGGTCCAGGTCGTGGACTCGAACCGGCCGTTCGCGACGAGCAGGTCCTCCGGCCGGACGAGCGCCTTCAGGCACGCGCCACTGGCCGCCGTGAAGGCGATGTCGGCTGCGCCGACGACGACCGACACGACGAGCAGCTGGGCGAAGCTCAGCCGGCCGAGCGCGAAAGCCGCGGGCACGCTCATCAACGCCGCGAACCGGACGAGGTCCATCGCGATCATCACCGGCCGCTTGCGGCGGAACTCCACCCACGGGCCGAGCGGCAACGCCACGACCGAGCCGATCGCCAGCCCCGCGGCCGCCAGCACCGACGCCTCGGTCGCCCCGGCGTGCAGGACGAGGATCGCGATCAAGGTGAACGCGTCGAACGCGAGCCACGTGCCGAGCGTGCTGACCGCGTACGCCGCCCAGAGCCACCCGAACCGCCGACCCAGCGAGCGCCCAGCCACCATGATCAGCGCGCCCTCGCCCTCTCGCCCTCTCGTACGAACGGCCTCACATCGGCCGGCGCAATCAAAGCGAGCAGCACACCACCGGGTCAAACCACCGGGTCAAATCACCGGGTCACCCCACGGATCGGCCGGTCGCCGGATCACCACCAGTAGGCGGGGTACCTCGGAGCGTTGCGGCGAACGCGGGAAGCGGCGTATCCGGTCAGCACCAGCAGGACGGCCGAACCGAACAGCAGCGGGACGAACCGTCGGGGGTCCGGCGTCTGGAGCAGGATGATCACGGCGGTGGCCACGGCCGGCGAGTGCGGGGTACGGGCGGCCATGTTCAGCGCCAGCGTGATTCCGGCCGCCACGGCCGCGGCCCAGGCGCTGCTGCCCGCCACGGCGAGTACGGAGTAGCCCACGGCGCAGCCGACGAGATGGCCGATGACGACGCCGCGCGGCTGGGCGAGCGGCAGGGCCGGGGCGCTGTGGACCAGCGCGGCGCTGGCGGCCAGCGGGGGTATCAGCACCGGCTCGTGGATCATCGCGCCGATGGCGACGAGCCCCAGCAGGACGGCGGTCGCCGCGCAGATGGTGTGGAGGGCCGCCGCCGGGGTGGGCCTGGCCGGGGCCCGCCCGGCTCCCTTCGCGGACGGGGGCGGTGCCGGTGCGGGCGCGGGCTCGGGGCGCAGGATCGTGTCGGTGTGCATGTGTGTGGGGAACGTCCGGGATAGGCGGCCGACGGGGCCGGGGCAGGGCGGGAGGGCCCGGGCGGGTTGCCGGGGCAGGGGCGGCCCGGGGCGAGGGTGGGCCGGGGACGTCCCGTACGACGATATCCGGCCGGTCCTCGGCGGCTCCGGCGGGGGCGGCAGCCTTCGGCGCGCCGGCGTACGGCATGCGCGTACGGCCGACACCCGGTGAAAGGGTCCGGCGGCGGTGGCTCACGGATCGGGCGATCACCCTGCACGGGCCGGACACGACGGGCACAATGGCCGTCGGCGAGGTCAATGAGGCACAGGCGAAAGCCGGTTGTCCGTGGCAGGGGGAGAGCCGATGGAACGGCGGATCCAGCAGATCGAACTGCCGGGCGGGGAGACCGTACTGGCCCGCGTCAGCGTGATGCGACCCGAGGACGTTCCCCGCGGATCGGACGAACCCGCCTACGAGGACGTGGGTGCGCTGGACCACCTCACCGCCCGCGTGGACCAGCTGAACGAACTGGTCAGCGGCATCGGCTCCGCCGTGCTCGACTCCGCGCTGGCCGCCGGCCCCGATGAGGTCGGCGTCACCTTCGGCATCGAGCTGATGGCGAAGCCGGGCAAGGCCGTCGCCCTGCTGGCGGACGGCGAGGCCAAGGCCGCGATCACGGTCACCCTCACCTGGCGCCCCCGGGAAGGGGAAGGCGCGGGGGGTCCGGACACCTCAAGCGGACGGCTCGCGCACTGAAATGTGACGCTGTGCAGCCCACGTTGGAGCCGCACAGCGCCCTTCCGACTGGTCAGCAGTCGTCGTTGTACCCTCCGTAGCCGCCCCAGTCGTCGTCATCGTCGTCGTACCAGCCGTGGCCGCCCCGGTCGTGGTCCCAGCCGCCGCCGGTCACATAAGTGGCGGAGTGGGTCGGGGTTGCCGCCGAAGCCGTACCTGCGGCTCCGATGGCGGCGCCGCCGGCCATCAGAACGCCGATGGCGGACACCGCGAAGAGTCGCTTCACTCTCATTGCTCGCATGGTTTCAGAACCCTTCATAATTGCTTTGAGCACGAAGACTTCTTTTCCTCCTCACACATGAGATGTGATGCACGCGCCGCACCCGTGTCCATAAAATTCCCTGCACATGTGACGTGTAAGGGGTGCCCGCCGTCAACGCGGCCTCATGGGGCCACGGACCTTCGGGGCTGGTGCGAAATTCGCACGCCGCGCGTGCTGGCGCATCACTGAAGGCAAAGGGTGTGTTTCCCGCAATTGCCACAGTTACCTACGGTCGATACTAGTCACCGCCCCGCCAGTCGGCATCTCGGGAGGCCGCCCGCGTGCTGTGAATCCGCGGAGAGCCGTGCTGTCAGTGGGGGCTAGTAGGTTGTGATCGGCTGCTCGTACGAGCGCGGGCACCGATGCACCACGGGGGTACACGCGATGAGTTCGACCACTGCATGGAGGGCTGCGGGGGACCATGAGCTGGCACTCGATCCCTGGGCAGCGCCGAAGCCGGTGCTCCGCTGCCGTACCGCGGCGGGGCGCGAGCTGAAGAAGGTGCCGCCTGCACTCAAGACGGAGCCGCTGGTACGGGAGTTGACCGCGCTGGCGGAATGGATCGGCGACCATGCCGTCCAGGCGCAGACGAGCGTCGAACGGTGGATGACGCAATGCCTGCCTGTGCCCGCCGCGTTGATACGTGAGGTGTGGCCCGACCCGTACTGGCAGCGCGCCCTGCGGTACGCGGTGATCGCGCCGTACGGCGGCGCGGGCGACGGGTCGGCGGCGGAGCCGGACGTGCGGCGCGCCGGGGTGCTCACGGGCCTCGCGCCGCGCCCGGGCGGCAGTGCGCTGGTGGTGACGGGACTCGACGGGGAACACGAGCTGGACGACGCCGTGGTCATGATCCCGCATCCGGTGCTCCTCGACCCGCGCGGCACCGGGCTGCTCGAACGCTGGCGGAAGCTGCTGGATCCGCTGGGCGGGGAGCAGGGGATCGAGCAACTGCACCGCGCGGTGTACGTACGGCCGGACTGCTCGCCCGCGCCCGCCCCGGGAACGCGGAGCACACGCGAGGGCATCACGGTCTTCCACGGCGCCTCCTATGAGTCCGGGGCCCGCTTCGAGCGCTCGGTGGCGCGGTTCGGCGGACGCATCAGCGGGGAGCGCGCCGGATTCACCTTCGGCCACCAGGGGCGCTGGCACGGCATGGTGGCCGACCTGCGTTACCAGGGACCCGTGGCGCCGGTGAGCCTGCACGACGTCTCGTTCACCGACGCCCGGGGGCGGCGGGGAACTGGGACGTACGACGTGGTGCCGAGGACCGTCTGGTCCGAGGGGATCAGAGCGATCACGGCCCTCTACGACGAGCGGGAGGCCGCCGAGGGGCGCTCCCTCAGGACCCTGCCCGCCGACGGGGCATCCGGGTACCAGTCCTTTCTCGTCGCGTGCGCGGAGTACGCCGCCGCGGGCGCACCGGAGGCCGGCCCTCAGAGGCAGCGGCAGCCGGCCGACGCACGCCGGCTCCTCGACGCGGGTGCGGTACTCGCGGGCGACCCGGCCGGTCCGGACGAGGAACTGCTGACCGCGCGCCGCTACGGATCGTCGCTGCTGGGGGACGGCGGGCATTTCGTACGGCTGGTCGTGGCCCGGGAGGTCGGGGCCCAGGACGCGGTGGCGCGGGCGCTGGGCCTGGAACCCGACGCGGGCGCAGCCGCGCCGGTCGGCCGGACACCGGTACGCTCCCTGGACTTCCTCTCCCGGGTCTGCCGGGTGCACCCGGAGCTGGCACGGCAGGCGATGGGACTGCTCGCTCCGCTGCGCACGTGCGCGAAGACGGCCGAAACGAAGCCCGGCCGGGCCGCGACCCAGCTTTCGGCGAGCCTGAAGAAACTGACGGCACCTCATCCCGAGCTCCTGCCGTTCGCCCTGGACGAGGGTGCGCGGATCGTGGCCGCGGCGGGCAGCGTGGCGATGGCCAGGCCGCTCTACACCGAGGCACGCGCCGCCGAGAAGCGGCTGGGCGGCATCGACGAGAGCGCTCTGCGGGAGCTCGTCTCGGAGTTCCGCGCCCTCGGCGTCGTCGACGAGAAGTTGCTCCGGCAGTACCGGGACGACATCGCCGCGCGCTCGTCGGTCGGCGAGGCGTACGAGAGCTACCGCCGGCTCGTCCTCGAATCGTGCCGCAGGGAGAGCAGGATCCCCACCTCCTTCGTCCGGGACGGGGTCACGTACCACCGGCAGCGGAACATCCCCGCGTCCTTCGCCGTGGAGCTGGCGGAGGGAATGGGCGGCGGCCCGTTGGCCGCCGACGACACCAACACCGAGATCCTCCACCTGCTGCTGAGAGGCGGCGCACTGGCGACGGCCACGGCTCCCGTGTGGGAGGCCTGGGCGGCGCCGCTGGAGCGGGATCTCGCGGAACACCCCGACACGGCCGGACACCTGAGGACCCACCTGCCGGAGCCCCGGGGCTCCTCGGCCGTCGCGAAGACCGCGGCCGCCGAGGCCTGGCTCGCCCTGATGGCACGCCTCGGCCTGCTGGAACGGCTCACCGGAGGGGCGGAGCCCGACTCCGCCGCGTCGGCGCAGGTCGCGAACGCCTGGCTGACGCTGTTCCTCCGGCGGTACGCGGGCCTGCGCCAGCCCGTCGCCGGGCTGGAACCGGTGGTCGCGTCGATCGCGGCACGGATGCGGGAGGCGGGCGAGACCCGCGACCCGCTGCTCGGGCTGGAAAGCAGATCCCTGGGGGGTGACTTCTGGGGCGTCGGCGTCGACCTCGAACTGCTCGTCCTGATGCGGCGGGCGGGCATACCGTTCGCCGAACCCGGGGACGGTCAGCGGGTCTTCGCCCTGCAATGGATACAGCGCCGGGGCACCGAAGGCGTCGAATCCGTACTCGGCGATCCCGCGTTCCGCGATCCGATCCGCACCGAACTCACCGGCACCGTGCGGGGGAGCTACGGCTACACCGTCACACGGCACGGCCTGACGCCGTTCCCGAAGGTCACGAAGCGGGTGGCCGCGCTGGAACCGTTGCGGGATCTGATGACCGGGATCCTCGACGAACGCGCACGGCGCGTGCGGGAGGGCGGCCCGGGTGGGCTGTTCGCCCTCCAGGACCTGCTGCTCCATGTCGAGCCCTTCGTCGTCGCCGGGGCGGCGAAGCACTTCGACACGTACGTACAGCAGGCACTGGACGCCGATCCCGCGGTACTGCTGGCGGACACCCTGCGCGCACACTGCCTCAGCCACGGGCACGACGGCGACCAGACGGTCGCCTGCGGACTGCGGGAGGTGACCGTCGACCAGGCGCGGAAACTGCTGGAGTCGACGGACGCGGCCACACGGCAGCGCCATGCGCAGGTGTTCGCCGTGGAACCGGCCACCCGCAGGAGCCGGTACCTCGCCTTCGCCAGGGGATCGGAGTTCGCGCAGGACCTGCTGCCCGGGATCGAGGCGGCGCTGCCGCAGACAGCGGGCGAATCCTGCGGATCGCAGGCCCTCGGCGTCGTACAGGGCGTGCTGTGGTGTGAGGCGTGGCAGGCAACGCTCCGCCGGTTCGTACGAGTGGGAGGATGAGCTGATGGGGACACGACTGCCGTTCGGAGACGCGTTACGGGCCGAGCTGGGAGCGCCCGAGCGCCCCCTCAGACTGAGCAGCAGCCCCCGCTCGCGGGTGTGGCGCGTCGATTTGCCGACGTCAACAGCGGTGGTGAAGCAGCTCGTCGGCGGCCCCGATGCCGACGAACGGTACACCCGTGAGGTGACCGCCCTGCGGCTCGCGGCCCGAGCCGCTGTTCCCGTGGTGCCGGCGTTGCTGGCCACCGATCCTGGCGAGCGGGTGCTGGTGCTGGAGCATCTGGAACACCAACGCCCGGCCGGTGACTGGATCGTCGGGTACGCGGCCGCGTTGGCCCGGCTGCACGCCACGGCCCGCCCGGAGGACGTCGGGGCGCTTCCCCGGTGGCAGGGCCCGAACCAGGACGATGTCGAGTCCTTCCTGCGCCTGGCCGGTGCGCTGGAGGTCCCGGTCACGTCCGGCGTGGCCGGCGAACTCGACGGCCTCGTCGACAGGCTCGACCAGGCATCCGGGCACGCCCTCCTCCACGGGGACCCCTGCCCCGGCAACGATCTCCACACGGCATCGGGGATCCGATTCATCGACTTCGAACAAGCCTCCTCGGGCAGCGGTGTGATGGAGCTCGCCTACCTGCGCATCGGCTTTCCGACCTGCTGGTGTGTCACTTCGGCGTCGGAGCCGCTGCTGGAGCGGGCGGAGAGCGCCTACCGAGAGGCGTGGCGCACGGCGACCGGCTCAGAAGTCCAAGGCGGGCTCGCCGACGCGTGCGCCGGCTGGCTGATCCGCGGCGACGCGCTGGTCCAGCGGGCACACCGCGACGGCACGGACCACCTGGCCCGGATTCCCCACCAAGACTGGAAGTGGGGCACCGCGAGCGCCCGCCAACGGCTCGTGCACCGGCTCGACGTCGTCGGCCGGATGACGGCCGACGACGACTCCCTCACCAACCTGAGCAGCCTCAGCACCGCCATGCGCCACCGCATGCTCGCCCGCTGGCCCACACTCCGCCCGGTCCCCGCACAACGGCCTTGAGAACCACGGACGCCCACGCCAGGCCACCCCGCCCCGGAACCGTTCCCACTCTCCCTACCGACTACCGACTACCGACTACCGACTACCGGCTACCGGTCCCGCACCGGTTCCAGCGCCCGGCTCAGGCGCCGCAGCCACGCCTGCGCCGTGCCCCGTACCTGTGGGTGCTTCGCGCGGAAGGCCTCCCAGTCCACGGACCACAGCACGACCGCGTCCAGACGCAGGGCGTCCGCGGCGGCCGTACGGCCCGGCTCGTGGCGGAACACCCTGCGCAGCAGCCGTGGGGACAGTCTCGTGGCTTCCGCCTCCGCGAGAAGTACGGCGTCGTAAAGGTCCTTGGCCTGCGCCCGGCCCTCCGCGGCGCAGTCGGCGTGCAGCCACAGCAGCTTCCAGGCGAGGGACAGTTCACGGCTCGCGGTGCGCACGACGGTGGGACCGGTGCCGTCAGCACGGGGTATCGCCGTCAGAACGGGCGGCTCCGGAAGCCACTCGTCGCGGGCGAAGTCCAGCCGCACCACGCTCGGCGGAAGGCCTTCCGCCTCCCAGGGGATGCTCAGGCGTATGCCCGGGGTGTCGTACTCCGAGTAGGTCCAGGTGCCGTCGTCCCGGGCTGCGTCCGCGTCGAGGACCACGCCCGGCGCGGCCACCGGACGCTCACGCACCAGGTCGAGCAGCGTTTCGTGCGGCGGGCAGCCCTCCGGCTCGGCCTCGACGACCCAGCGCAGCCCTTCGGGCGGCACCGCGGGCCGAAGGCCCCTGGTGTCGAACTCCTCGAACTTCCAGATCTCGTACCGGTCCGCGCCGTCCGCCGCCTCCGGCCACTGCTGGACGACCTCCACCCCCTCCACGTACGGATACGGGTGCCCGGCATCGATCGGGACCAGCAGGGGCGGGGGAACGATCCAGTCGAGGTCCGCCGGCTCCCGCGCGCCGGCCCCCACCCACGCCGCCATCACCATGCTCCCGCGCAGCACCAGGTCGTCACCCAACGGCGACCCGGCGACGAGGTCGAGCAGGTGATCGAGCACAGCCCGGTGCGCGATGCGCGCCCGTTCGCTCTCGAACTCCCCCGAAAAGTCCTTCACTACCGCCCCGTCTGCTCACAGGTGGCCAACGGTACTGATCACCACTGACAGCGACGGAGGGCGGACCCGTCTCCGGCCGGGGGGACTACGGGGTGGTGCGGGCCGGGAAGGAGAAGGTGTAGCCGTGTGCGGTGAGCCAGGGCAGGTACTGCTTGAGCGCCGCGACGGTCTCGCTGCGGTCGCCGCCCCCGTCGTGGAAGAGGACGGTCGGCTGCTGGGGGAGCTTGTCCTCGACGGCGGAGATGATCGCGGGCAGGCCCGGCCGGCTCCAGTCCTTGGGGTCCACGCTCCAGCCCAGCGGACGCATCCCGCTCGCCGCGGCTATCGCCCGGCTGTCGGGGGTGAAGGCTCCGCCCGGCGCGCGGTAGTAGCCGACGGGGACACCCGGTACGGCCTTCTCGATCATGGCCTTGGCGTCGAGTATCTGCTGCTGCTGGTAGGCGACGGGCTTGTGGTCCATGGTCACGTCGTGGTCGACGGAGTGGTTGCACAGCCGGTGCCCGTCGGCGGCGACCGCGCGCGCCAGGTCCGGGTACTTCTGCACCTTCGTCCCGATCATGCAGAAGGTGGCCTTGACGTGGTTCTCCCGCAGCACCTTGAGGACCTGGGGCGTCCAGCGGGGATCCGGGCCGTCGTCGATGGTGATCGCCACGTCGCGCCCCGCGCCCTGCGCCAGCCTGGAGATCCCCAGCGGGACCCCGGTGGCGCCCTGGACGGATCCCGAACCCCCGGCGGTCGCGGAGTGGCGGTCCGGGGCCGTGACCGGGGACCGGCCCGCAGAGTCGTCCGTCGCGGCGAGGGCCGGGGTGCCGGCTGCCGCCAGGAGGCCGAGGACGGCCGCCGCCGCGGCGGATCCCGCCCGCAGACGACGTGCGGAACTGGTGGTGATGCCCATGGACGCGCTCTTCCTTTGCGCTCAGCCCCCCGGATCTCGCGTTGCCGATCCAGGCTAGGTCATGCGTCCGGGCCCCTTCCTCGTCCGATCGGCCCGTTCGACGGCCCGGTCGGGGGAGTGGGGCAGGCCCTGCCCGCGTCCGCGCCCGGTCTGCGGGAGTCGCGCGGCGCACGGCGTCCCGACGCGTGTGAGCAGTGTCACCGACCAGCCGGCCCGGGAGGCGGACGAGGAGGGCGCGCATCGATCTTCAGCCGGACGCGTCGCGCCCGCTCCGGCCGGCAGAGGTACGGGCACGGCGGGCCTGAAGCGAGATTCCGGGCACCTGCCTCGGCCGCGGCCCGTAAGCTGCGGCGATGCGCGCTGGATTCGGGTTCCTCGACAGGCTCACGGGAAGGTACCGGTCGCTGGTCGTCGACTCGCTGCTCGCGCTGGGCTACGCCGGCGCGGGCCTGCTCCTGGGGCAGGAGCAGCCGCCCGTCGGATGGCAGTCCATGGACGGGCTGGGGGCGGTCCTGACCGTACTGGTGGGTCTGGTGCTGCTCGCCCGCCGCATCGCGCCCGTCGCGGTGTTCGCCACCAGCAGCGCGCTGTGGATCCTGTTCATCGCCTGCGGGTACTGGCCGGTGATCAACTCGATGCCCCCGCTCCTCGGCCTGTACACGGTCGCGGCGACCCGTCACCTGCGTACCTCCCTCGTGTGCGCGGTGGTCGTGGCCGGCACGTGGGTGTACGCGGGACTGAGCAACGCCGACAACAGCTCCATGCGGACCGTTCTTGCCCAGGCGGTCCTGTTCCCGGCCGTGGTGTTCGTCGTCGGGCGCGGGTCGGGACGACTTGCCGAGCGGAACAGGCAGTTCGCCGAACTCACCTTCCAACTGCGCAGACAGCAGGAGGAGAACGCCCGCCAGGCACTCACGGAGGAGCGGGTGCGCATCGCGCGGGAACTGCACGACGTGGTCGCGCACCACATGTCCGTGATCTCCCTCCAGGCGGGCATGGCCTCGTACGTGTTCCCCACGAACCCGGCGGTGAGCCGGCAGGCCCTGGACACCATCGCCGGTACCAGCAGGGAGGCGCTGGAGGAGATGCGGCGCATGCTCGTACTGCTCCGTGTCGGCCAGGAAGGGCTGCCGGAAGGGCGGGCGGAAGGGCGGGCGGATCCGGCCGGTGCCGACGCCGACGCCGAGTCGGAGGACGACGGGCCGGAGGACGGCGGTGCCTACGCCCCGGCCCCCGGGCTCGACCTGTTGGACCGGCTGCTCGAGAGGGTGCGGGGCGCGGGGGTCCGGGCCACCATGGAAGTCGTCGGTTCCCCCACACCCCTTCCGCCGGGCATGGCGCTCTGCGTCTTCCGCGTGATCCAAGAGGCACTGACCAACGTGCTCAAGCACGCGGGACCGACCAGGGCGGACGTCACCATCCGCTACGAGAGCCGCGCCATCGTGGTGTCGGTCACCGACGAGGGAAGCGGCAACTCCCTGCCGGACACGGTGATCACACCCGGTCACGGACTGATCGGGATGAGGGAACGCGCGAAGATCTACGGCGGCACGGTCACCGCCGGCCCCCGCGCCCTCGGCGGCTTCGAGGTCCGACTCGTCCTTCCGGCACCCACCACCAGCGACCGGCCGGACACCCTCCCCACCCCCGGCCTCGGGGACGTCCGTTCCCGGTGAGGGACGCTGCGGTCGTCGGTCGTCGGTCGTCGGTCAGCGGCCCGGTACTAGCGGGAACCGGAGATCATCGACAGCAACAGGGCATGGGTCTCGGCGTCGGCGGCCACCACGAGCCCGCGGCCCGCCCGGCCGAGCGGGCCACCGTCGATCCCCGTGACCACGCAGCCGGCGGCCCGGCACACGGCGATACCGGCGGCGAAGTGCACGCTTGCGGACAGGTCACCGCCATCGGTGACGTACGCGGCACGCTTGCCGGCCGCGACCCAGGCCAACGCCAACGTCGTGGAGACGACCCGCGGCCGGAACCGCTCGACGAACCCGGCGTCGGCCAGCAGGTCCACGGCCCGGAATCCGGGCGCACTGGGAAACGGCGGATCCAGGTTGACGTCCACCAGCCGGGTGGCGGGCGTGGGCGCCAGCAGTGCGTCGACCCCCGCGTGCCGCACCCGGGCGGTCTCACCGTCGGTGAAGAAGACCTCGCCGCTGAACGGGTCGGCCACCGCCGCCGCCCCGTCCCGCAACGCCACATTGACGGCCACCAGCATGTTGCCGACGGCGTAGTTCAGCGTGCCGCACAGGGGATCCACCAACCACTCGCGGACGGCGGCGGCCGCACCCTGCTGTCCGCCCTCCTCGCCCAGCACCGCGTCATCGGGCCGAGCAGCACGGATGACATCGAGGATCGCCTTCTCGGCCGCCACATCGGCGGCGGTGGCGAAGTCCCCGGCGCCCTTGTCGATCCGGGAGAGCGGCCGGCCGTACATGCCGCGCACCACGTCCGCACCGGCACGTGCCGCGGCTATCGCAACCCCGGCATCATCAAGGCTCGTGTATGAGTCGATCATGCCCTGGAGGATATCGGGCCACCCCCGCGAACCCCTGGCTACCGGACCAGCGCGAAGGTACTGGCTGCGACGGCCCCGCCCACCGCAGCGCCCACCAGCACCTGGCCGAGCGTGTGGTCCTTCAGCTCCACCCGTGACCAGCCGACGACGGCCACCACGGGGTAGGCGAGGAGCACCCACGGCCCGTAGGTCAAGGCGAGCATGGCCACGCTTCCGGAGGACACGGCGGCGTGCACGCTGATCTTCCAGGCAGGGGTCACGGCGAGCAGCGCGGCCAGGGTGCTCAGCATGGCCGCGATCAGCGCGATCATCGTCCGGGGAGCACCGAAGGCCCACAGCAACACGGCGCCGGTGGCGACCGACGCGATGATGAAGGCCATCACGAGGATCCGCTGCCGCCTCTGGCCGACGTGCCGGTCGGCCCAGCGGCCGCGGCGGATCCCGTATTTGATGAAGGCCAGCGGAATGACCGCGGCGAACAGACAACCGACGAGACCCCATCCGATCCCGGCGAGGCGGCTGGTGTGCCAGCCGATGAGGAGGGTGTCGGCGATGATCCAGGTCTTGGGATCGAGCCCATCGGTGATGAGGCGGGCGGCCCGGGACTCACCGGGCCGGGCGGTGGTGGCGGCGGCCCTCCGCGCGCGGCTCAGCCCTGCCGGCTGTCGGCCGGTCAAGGGGTGGGGGACCGGAACATGACGGTTCCGTACGAGTAGTGCCCGGGCTCGGTCAGGGCGAGGCTGCCCGCGCCGTAGTCGACGGCCACGTCGCCCAGGGACAGGAAGGTGTCAGGTGCCTTCACGGTGCTGATCTGGGTCCTGGCGCCGTCCTTCGCCGCGTAGGCGTAGACGGCCATGTCCTTGGTGGCCTTTCCTCCGAGGACGTACACGGTCTCCTGGTCGGATCCGAGGAATCGAGGGATGGTGAGGGTGTCGACAGGCTGGGTCCATCGTGTGGCGCCCGTCTCGAGGTCGAAAGCGACGATCTGAGTGAGTGCCGAGCTGCTGCTCAGGGGATCGCCCGCGACGACGTAGGCAGTGGATCCGTTGAAGACGATGCCGTAGCGGGAGGAGCGGCCGAGGCGGCTGCTCCGGTTCAGCTGGACCGGGCCGGCGCCGGAAGTGAGCGGGATGACCCGGGCCAGGCGGCCCTCACGGGTGAAGGTCATGAGCTCCGGATCCTTGGTGCCGCCGAGGGCAGAGGGCGTGAGGACCACGGTCATCGGGCCGCCGTCGACCACGTCGACGTGCGATTCCTTCGGGATGGACACGGGCTCGGGGGACAGCTCCTTGCCCGTGGCGTCGAGGGTGACCACCCAGTACCGCCATCCGGCGCGCTGCACGCCGATCACGACCATGATCCGGTCGTGATGGGTGCTCATGGCCCAGTTCAGGACGTACTCGTTGAGGGGCACACCGGCGTTGCGCCAGGTCCACGCCTCGGTGCCGTCGGCGCGCAGGCCGACGACGGTGTTGGGGGTCATCACCGCGAGGACGCCGCCGGCGACGAAGGCCAGCCGCGTGGTGTCGTCGGTGAGCGGCTTGCCGTCCATGAGCGCCCCGGACACCTGCTTGGTCCAGACGATCGCGCTGCCGTTGCGGGTGTCGATCAGCGAGACGCGGTCGCAGCTGGCCTTGGAGTGGAGCGGGTCGCCCTTGATCCACGCGATCGCGCCGAGACCGTCGGCGGTCAGACCCTCGGTCATGCCGCAGGGGTGCATATCGGGTTCGGGCGGCGTGAGGGTGCCCAGCGGCTTCCCCGTCACGGGGTCGAGGACCTCGACTCCGGTCCCGCGGCCCACGTAGTAGGCGGTCTTCGTGCGCCAGGTGGCCATCAACGGCGTGAGCAGCGAGTGGCCTTCGGCGGGCGCCGTCTTCCAGGCCTGGGCGAGCTGCGCCGGGGCGAACGGTTCCTTCGGCGCCGGGCTGCTCTTGGACGCCGGGCTCTCGGCAGCGCCGCCGCAGGCTGTCGCCCCGCTGAGGAGGAGAGCGGCGGTGGCGGTGGCGGCGAGGATCCGGCGGCCGCGGTCCCGCAGCCGTGTGCCGCTCCGCCGCGGCGGTATGGGACCGCCGACTTCGGCGGGGTGCGGCCGCGAGTGGTGCGCCATGCGGTGGTGTTCTTCTTTCGCTCTGATGGGTGGTGCGGGCGGACTCGTGCCGCGCGGCCGCCGAAGTCGGCGCTCGCCTAGGAGGAGTGTGTCAGTGCCTGGGAGACGATCCAGACGGCCCAGGCGATGGGGATGAGCGTCACGTAGGCCTGCGGCCGACGGAGCACCGCCGGGCCCGTGTCGAGGTGGGTGCGTCCCGGGGCGGGCGTCGACGGGGGAAGCTTGCTGAACTTCCGGTAGGCCAGAAGGTTCCATACGAGCGTGAACGGATTGAAGATCACGAGGGAGAGCGGGCCCCACCATCCCAGACACAGCGTCCTGGTGGTCATCTGACGGACGACGGCTATGCCGCAGGCCCGGCAGAACGGTCCGTTCAGGTGCTCGAACTTCATCATGATGAGAATGCCCATGTGGGACCGGACCTTGAAGTCCTCGGCGGACTGCCCGCCGCACGCGCGGCACGAGCGCGGCACGTGGCTCGTGGCCGCCGGCGCTCCGTAACCGCCGGGCACGGGCCCCTGGTTCCAGGAGCCCGGGGTCGGGCCGTACCCTCCGGCGGCGCCGTAGGGGTTGCCCGGTACGGGGCCCTGGTCGGACGCGTGGTGCTGCGGTGTTGCCATGGTGAACGGTTCTCCAGGATTGCTCGTACGTGCCGACGCCATCCGCGGGCGGAGGTGTGTCGGGGCGCGCCCGGGCCCTGCTTCACGGGCGCGTCGCACATGGCGGGCTCCCGGGCGCTGATCTGCGGTGATGTGATCAGTGTGCGGCCCGGCCGCGGGGAACGGATGAGTGCGCGTACTCAGATCGGGGCGGCCGCGTGCTCAGACTCCCGGGAGGGCGCAGCCGGTGCGGCTGGCAGGATGACCTCGTGGATCGCACACCCGAAACCCGCGACCGTGCCGCCGCCTACCCGGTACGGACCCGTCTGGCGGCCGCAGCCGTGGCGTTGGTGGTCGTCGGCGCGGGGCTGGGGCTCAGGGCCGTGGCGACGGGGAGCGTGGCCAAGTACGGCGGAGACGCGCTCTACACCGTGCTCCTGCTGAGTCTCGTCGTGCTGGTGGCGCCACGGACATCGCCCTTGAGGGCCGCCGGAAGCGCGCTGGCGGTCAGTTGCGCGGTCGAGTTCCTCCAGCTCAGCCCGGTGCCGGCGGACCTCTCCCGACGCAGCACGGTCGCCCGCCTCGTGCTGGGTTCCACCTTCAACCCGCCGGACCTCTTGTGGTACTCGATGGGCGCGACAGCCGGATGGCTTGTCCACACCGCGGTGCGGTCCCGCCGGGTACGCCCGGCTCCGGTTCGCGACGCGGCGCGCACCTGAGCCGGACGTACCCGGCGGGCGGTGGGTGGGGGAGCGGCAAGCCCCGCCCTCCCCCTGCCCGGTCTTCCTGGGGCCGTGGCCGTCGAGCCGGTCCTCAGGCCATCTCGTCGCGGATCACGTTGCGGTGCTCCTCGTAGACGAGCCGTGCGTCGTCGTTCGGGAGCGCCGGGGTCGTGAGGCCGCAGGCACAGGTGACCACCGTGAGGTCGGACAGAGCGCGCAGGGTGTGGCCCTCGGGGCTGGTCCGGGTGGTCCCCGCCGGCCTCTCGTATCGGAGGTTGTGTGGGTAGTGGGGTGTGCGGGCAGCGGCCGGGGCGATGCCGTCGCTGGCGTGTTCGAGGGTGAAGCGGTGCTCGCTCATGGGTCCAGTGTCGTCTGCCGGACGCGAGTAACGCGCGCTCGCGCGGCAGGACACGGCGAGAGTGCCACGGGCCGCGCTGCCGGGCGTCCAGGAAGGCACGCCTTTCACCCGGGCCGCGCGGAGGCGGACGTTCCATGGCCCGCCGCGCGCGTCGGGGACGTGATCCCCTCACCCGGGAGGGTGCGTCCTCGCAGTGCTCCCTGCCCGTCGGAACACCACAAGACCGTGGTCCGGGAGGTCAGGCGGAGACGAAGACCCCTTCGTGGGCGTCGTCGAGGACGAACCCGTTGTCGAACCGGACGCGGACCGTCACGCGGAGCTTCTGCTCCTGATAGGCGACCCACTCGGCTTCCAGCGACGTGACCTGCTCCTCGAGCTGCTTCCTGGTCCCCGTGGGCATCTGGTGGCCGAAGTCGTCGAGCAGCGACTTGAGCCGTACGTACTCGCGGACCTCCTGGCTCGGCTCCTCCTGCTGAGGATCGTTCACCCGCTCGACGGTGCCCTCGATGCCCGATGCCAGGGAAAGCGAGCCGGCGACGGCACCCGTGTCCGCCGCGGGGTCCTCGGCCAGAAGGACCGACCCGGCCAGCCTGAGGTCTGCTGCCAGCTTCACCCGCTGGCCTTGTTCGAGCGTCATGGATCCTTCATCTCTCCGGTCGGTCGGGCCGCGCCCCCGTACGCGCACGGTGGCGGCCCCGGTCGCTGCCATTATCCGGCCTGGCCGGCGGCGCGGAGGCGGGTGGCGGCCGCTTCGGCCTCCCGTACGACGCGGGCCGTGTCGACCTCGACCAGCCGGCCGCCCAGCTTCAGCGCCCGTCCGTCCACGAACACGGAGTCGACGTTCTCGGGGCGCCCGTTGAAGACGACCTGGCCGACCCAGTCGAAGCGCGGCGCGAAGTTCAGGGCGGCCGGGTCCACGACCACGACGTCGGCCCGCTTGCCGGGTGTCAGGGAGCCCACCCGGTCGGCGATGCCGAGGGCCTCGGCGCCACCCAGCGTGGCCATCCGCAGGACGTCGTGCACCTGCGGGAAGACGCCGGCGTCCGTGGCGCGGGCGCGTTGCAGGCCGATGGCCGTCTTCATCAGAGCGTGGAAGTCCGAGCTGTCGTTGGTCCCGCCGTCCAGGCCGAGCCCCACCTTGACGCCCCGCCGTCTGAACTCGGAGAGCCGCATGATGCCGGAGGCCAACCGCATGTTGCTCAGCGGGCAGTGGGCCGCCCGCGCGTCGTGCTCGGCGACGGCGGCGATTTCGGCATCGGTCAGGTGGATGGCGTGGTTGATCAGGAGCCGCGGACCCAGCGCGCCGATGTCGGTGAGCACCCCGATTGGGTCGTCGGCGCGCTGCTCGGGGCGTTCCAGGACATGGGAGTTGAGCATGACGCCCATGTCCTGGGCGATTTCCCAGTGCGCGCGGTTGAGGTCCTGGACGGCCCGGGCCGCATGCGTGGCGACCTGGAAGGAGCCGAGCGGTACCGGATCGACGAGTTCCTTCTTCACCTTCGTGACCAGCACCCCGTCGGGCTTGGGCGGGAACATCGCGTAGGTGAACCGCACCCCGGTGCCGGCCAGGGCCCGTACGTAGCTCTCGATGAGGTCGAACGAGAAGATGTCCACCCAGTCCACCAGCGTGGTCACGCCCGACTGGACGGCGTCAAGGGCGGCGAGTCGCACGAAGCTGTGGAGGGCGGAGGGCGTCAGCCGGCCGCGCTGGGGGTCGGTACACCCCTGGAACCAGCCGAAGAGGTCGCGGTCGGTACACCCGCCGCGGATCACCGCCTGCCAGAGGTGGGTGTGGGTGTCGACGAACCCCGGCATGGCCAGCTTGCCCGAGGCGTCCACCACCCAGGCGCCGCCGGGCGCCCGGAGGGCCGTGCCCACGGCGGTGATGGTGCCGTTCTGCATCAGGACGTCGGCGTTCGCGACGGCGCCGAGGGGGCCGTCGCCGACGGCGGGGTCCATGGTGAGCGCCAGCGACGCCCCGCGGAGCAGAACCGTCCGGTTTCCCTGGAGGGGCTGGTCGGCGTGGCTTGCCTGGCTGGGCTGGACGGACGGGTGGGCGGGGCGGCCGCGGAGCGCGGGACTGGCCGTGACGCCGAGGACGAGCGGGGCGGCGGCGGCCAGACCGAGGCCGGTGAGGAGATCGCGCCGGCTGGGGGCCGACGGCGGCGTGGGGATCGACTGCATGGCGTGTTACCTCCCGAGAGCTCAGAACGGAAGGCCCGCCCGGGCGACGCCATGGCGGGCGTCGAGCAGCGGCGGGAGATCACACGCAGCATGCCCAGCGAACGGCCTTTCGATAGGCGTCTGCGGAAAACTTTTTCCGCTGCCGGGTGGAGGGGGTCGGCGGACGCCGATTCGATGACGCCTTGTGGGAGGTCGACAACCTGGCCTTCGGCCGGATCCCCGATCCGGTGGTCTGCATCGGCATGCGGCGCAGAGCCGGCGGCGCCGTCCGGGCCGCACCGCTCGTGGAACGCCCCCTCGGTCTCGACCTGCCGCCGCCGTGCGCGAACAGCCGGACCGAAGCACCGTGGTGCCGACCCGCCCCAACGGCCGGGAGGTCAGGCCCCGGTGCCGGCGAGTCGACGCATCGTGTCCATGAGCTCGGGCGGCGGGGCGATGCTCATCGTCTTGGTCTCGTCGTCGAAGACGGTGATCGTGGTCAGGCTGCCCGCCCGCCACCAGAACACGCGCGGCGAGAGGCGTCCGGGGCCGTCCTCGTAGGCGCCGAGAGCGAACTGGGCGAGGTCGTTGACGGCCTCGCCCACATGGCGGTCCGCGAGCGGGTAGAAGACGAGGTTGTGGCGGTTCGGGACCGTCAGCAGGACGCCCTCGGCGGGAAGTTCGGGTCCGCCCGCAGCGCGTACCGCCTCTTCGAAGACGAGCGCCTTGCTGGCGGCGTAGACGGAATCGCCGCCGATGATGTGGAGCACGGCGCCACCGGGCCGCTCGATCGTGTCGTAACCCACCGGCTCCGCAAGCAGGTTGGCGCGCGCGGCAGCGTAGAGCACGTCGCGGTCCACCCGGGCGACGTCCTGGTCGTCCAGCAGACGGACGCTGTCCGGGGTGTCGTACGCGATGCCCTCCAGCAGATCGGTGGCCACGGGCCGCAGATAGCCGAACTGGTGGGCGGCCTCCGGCGGTATGGACTCGGCGGCGGCCAGCCGCAGGTAGACGTGGCGCAGCGGGTCTGCGGCGGGGGCCGGGGCGGCGGGGGGAGTCTGGTCGGTCATGCGTGCTTTCCTTCGGCAGTGCGGTGAGGGTGGTGGTGGGGTCGGCCGGTCGCGGGCGTGGCGCGCCGCGCTGGGCGGGCCGGCGCTGCTCCCGTACGGCGCGGCCGGCTCGTGCACGGGGCGCGGGAGGCGGTCGGCAAGCAGCTTGCCGGCGACCGAAGGGGCGGAACCCCCTTGCGGGGCGCGTCCCTGTCTGAGGGTCAGGTGCGGGATCAACCGGACACAGGCACCGTACCAGCGCGCCCCGGACGCCCGCCGTCCGGGGCGCCTCCGGGTGCGCATCGCGGGGAGACACGCACGAGGCCCCGGGACGAGAGTCCCGGGGCCTGGCTGTGCACTTCGCTTGACCGTCCGGTTCAACGACGGAGCGGGCGTTGGGTCACGCCCACCGGACATCGGGTTCGACGGAGGGCATTTGTGATGTCCCCACAAGACGCAGGAGTGATTTCCGGCGTGGGCACCGCTCGTGAACTGCTTCGCGTCCTGGCAAAAATGATCACGATCGGTGGTCCGGCCGGTCAGGACATGAAACACGGGGAAGTACATGCACAGTGGATACTCGGTCTTCGCCGGGACGATGGCCGACCTCACCTACCCGCAGGTGGAGGCGGCGGCCGCGGCAGGCACATGCGTCCTGCTGCCCACGGGCGTCATCGAGCAGCACGGCCCGCACCTGCCGCTGGGCACCGATGCGTACGGCGCGTACCAGCTGTGCCGGATGGTGAAGGACGAGCTCGATCGTCAGCAGGTACCGGCGCTGATCGCCCCGCCCGTGTTCTGGGGCGTCAACCAGGTTTCCGGCGCCTTCGCCGGGACGTTCCGCACACGCCCGGAGACCGCGGCCGCCCTGCACTTCGACATCCTGGAATCGCTCGCCACCGACGGCTTCCGGCAGATCTTCGTGATCAACCACCAGGGCGACATCGCGCACAATCGGATGCTCCTTGACGTCGTGACAGCCCGACACGAGGAGGGCAGCACGGGAGTCGTCCTCATCGAGCCCGACTTCATCGCCGACCGCCTGGGCGAGGCGGCGAACACGTCCGCCCTGGCCACCTTCGCCATGCGGCCGCTGTTCGAGGGGCTGGAACTGTCCGGCGAACTCGGTGTCCACGCCGAAGAGATCGAGAGCGCGCTGATGATGCGCTGGTTCCCCGAGGTCGTCGATTACGAGGCCATGACCGGGCTCCGGCCGACGGGACTCGGGCCGGCGGACCTGGCCGAATGGCGCAAGGGCGGCGAACACGCCCGAAGGGTGACGCCCCAGGGCTACTTCGGCGCCCCCAGCCCCCGCGACCCGTTCCTGTGGCGCTTCTACGAGCGCATGGCCCACGCCATGGCCAACACCGTGACCAGCTCGCTCACCGCCCAAGGAAGCTGACCAGACGCCGCGCCGTGGTGTCGTCTGCGGGTCTATCCGGGGTCGTTGGTGGTGGCGAGGGCGGCAGTGTGGTCGTCGGGTGCGGGGAGGTCGGTGAGGGTGTAGCCGGGGATGGTGGCGGGGGTGGGGTGGGAGCTGACGTAGGGGTGGGTGAGGCCTTGGGCGAGGCCGTGGCCGGTGGCCTTGAGAGCGGCTTCCTTACGGGTCCAGATGCGCGCGAGGGCTTGGGGGCGTTGGGTTTCGGGGAGGTTGGTGAGTTCGGCGGTTTCTTTGGGGTGGAGGGTGTGGAGGACGTCGGTGACGGTCTGGGGGGTGGGGGTCTGTTCGATGTCGATGCCGACGGGCCGTGTGGCGAGAGCGAGGTAGGCGAGGTTGCCGCTGTGGGAGAGGTTGTAGTGGAAGGGGCTGTCGGGTGTGGTGGGGCGGCCGTGGGGTCCGCCGCAGGTGGGGCAGTCTTCGCGGGTGAGGCGGATGTGCTGTGGGGGGAGGTTGAGGTAGGCGGCGAGGATGAGGCGTAGGCCGAGGTGGGCGGCGAGGTAGCGGTGCCGGTCGGCGGGCCTGATCATGCGTTCGGCGCGGGTGCGTTCGTTGGTGTCGAGGATGCTTGCCGCGTCCTTGACGGCGTGTCCGCCGAGGGTGTCGGCGGTGGTGTCCCAGGCCCAGACGATGGGGGTGCTGTCGGTGGGGGGCGGTCCGATGTGTGGTGGCTGGCCGCCGAGTTGATTCACGTGCTCGATCACCTGTCCGAGGGTAGACCAGTCGACGGGCGCCCGGGCGGGTGCCCGGGCGTGCGTGGTCCGGCCGATGATGGGGTGTGCGGGTGATGGGGCGGTGCGTGGTGTGAGTACGGTCTGTTCATGTACTTGAGTGGAGCGGGGCACGAGCAGGGGCGGGGGCGGGGGCACGTCCTCGTGGTCGCGGGTGATGTGGCCGTGCGTCGGCGTGTTGTGCAGGTGGCGCCGAGTGCCAATGTCGCGGCTCTTGCGATGGTGCCGGGTTCGGTGTTGCTGGGTAGCGACGTGCCGTGTGACACGGTTTGTTTGGACGGGGCGCGTGACCCGAATACGGTGTTGACACGGCTGCGGTCGGCAGCTGCGACGCGTGGGCCGCTGCTGGTCTACCTGTCGGGTCGGCTGACGGTCGATCGCCGGGGCGGTGGGTTGTGTTTCGCGCTGGCCGGGACGACGGCGGGAACGGCCCGTTACAGCGCGTTGCCCTGGGAGTGGTTGGGCGTTGAGCTGCGGGGGCGTCCGGCGGAGCTGACCACGGTGGTCGTCGACCTTGTTGCGGACAAGACCGCGTGGCCGTTGCTCCAGGAGTACGCCAGCCTGCCGGTTTCCGGGGCCGCGGAGGTGTACGGGGTGGTCTGCCCGCCGGCTTTCGCTCCGGCTGCGGCGGGCGCCGCGGTGAGCGGCTATACCCGGCATTGGATCGAGCAGCTGCGTCGCGGGCCGGGCCGCCCGGCCAATGTGCAGGTGCATGCGCTCGCGGTTTCGGCGGCCGCGCTGCCCCCGGGAACGCTCGTCCTGCCGACCGCGCGTGAGCTCGGCATGCGCTCCGGCCCGCAGCACGAACCCGGACACCCCCAACAGGCACACCACCCTCAGGCGTCACCACACGCCCACCCGTCAGCACACCTTCAGCAGCCCCCGCATCCCGAGCGGCCGCAGCAACCCGCCCCCACCCCCGCTCCCGCGCCGGGCCCCGTGCAGGGCTCTGAGGCGGTTCCGGGGGCTGGGTTGCTCGGGGGCGAGGGTGGGGACCCGCGGCCGTTCATTCATGCCTTGGCTGTGGAGGGTCGTCATGGAGAGGCGGCCGGCCTTGCCCAGGTGTGGGAGGAGCATGTGCTGCAGACGTGCGGGCGCGGCTCTCCGGAGGCCATCGGGTGGGCGGAGATCCGTGCTGATCTGGCGCGGATGGCGGGTGATTTCCCTTCCGCGACCCGGTTGTGGATGGGTGTGGGTCAGGCCCGTCTGGCCCGTGAGGGTGCTGGTGGCTTGGAGGTGCATGCCGCGGCGGCGGGCGCCCTGTACTGCTGGGCGCAGCTGAGGGACCGCGCCCTCGTCTTGGAGTTCGGGCCCGACCTGGTCGCTCTCCTGCGGGTTCTGCCGCTGCCGGACCCCCGCCATCTGCGTCTGGCCGAGCAGCGGCTGGAGGCGCTGCGCACCGCCGACCGCACCGCCGACCGCCCCGGCGCCCTGCACCCGTAGCCCGGGAACCGGCTGCAGGACCGGACCAACAGACCCGCGAGGTGTACGGCTCAGAACGCGGCAGGTGAGCTCTACACCGAACGGAGCGACGTCTCGGCCCCCGGGAACGGTCGGTCGTGTTGCGTCAGGCGTCAGTATTCGCCGTCGAGGGCCGTGGCGGATTCTGCCTTGAAGCATTTGGAGACGACTTTGAAGAGGAGCATGGGGTTGCCGGTGGCGGATTTCTTGCTGCCGGTGACGTGGAGGGCGAATTGCTCGGCGTCGTTCTCGGCGTAGATTTCGGGGTCTTGCGCCTGGCTGTTGGCCTTGCCGTCCTTGGTGATTTTCCAGCCGTTTTCGTTGAGCGTTTTACGGAGGTTGGTGATGCCGGTGTCGACCTGTTCGTCGGAGATGTCGTAGACGGACCAGGGGTGCGACATGGAGAACAGGTCGTCGCCGTATTCGCGACAGCGGGTGACGCTCGGGCCGGGTTCGGTCACCTTGCCCTTGATGCCGGACATCTCGAGGAGGTTGCTGGAGACCTGTTTGGTTTTGGTGCGGGCCGGTTCGGGGTCCATGCGTGCCGGTGTGTAGTTGAGTTCTTTCACGTTGGAACACCCCACAGACAGTGTGGACAGCAGGCCGGCGAGGGCGACGGCGAGTGCGGTGGCCCTGATCGTTTTCGTGGTTCGGCGGATGGGGCCGCCCGGCGCGGTGTCAGTCACGCTGGACCTTGTCGTAGCGGCCGGCGACCACGCTTGCCTGGTTTTCGATGCTCAAGGAGTGGTCTCTCCAGTAGTCGGTGTGGCTGTTGGCGTCGTTTTTCATGATATTGGCTCCGAAGCTTTCGTCGGAGGGTACGTTCGATCCCCAGACGGTGCCGAACGGCAGCATGTCCTCCCACCAGTCGGTGGGGCCGCCGAGGCCGGCGACCTTCCCGCCCAGCGGTACCTGGTCGTCCAGGGTGGAGGCGGCCTGGGACCAGACGTGGCCTTCGCCCGCGTCGAGGTCCTTGGCGTGCTCGACGAGCATGCCGGGGCTGCCGACCGCGATCATGTCGTCGGCGCGCAGGTCGCCCGCGTTGGACGCGGCGCCCAGGACGGTGCTGCCGTAGCTGTGGCCGATGATCGTGGTGTGGCTCTTCTCGTCGCCGCCCTGGAGGTTCTCCAGGCCTTGCATGAACCGGTTGAGGTCGGGGGCGGCGGTCTCGGCGTAGTGCTTCTTCATGGCCTCGGGGACGATGCTCTGGGGGGCGTCGTATCCGATCCAGGTGATGGTGGACACGTCCTGACCAGGGGCCTGGGCGTGGGTTTCCTTCCACAGCTCGCTCATGTGGTGGATGTAGTCTTCGGTCTTGGTGATGTTGGTGTAGGTGCCGGGGACGAACACCGCGGTGTGGTCGGCGGTGTCGGGGTTGCCGTTGGCGACGATGGCCCGGCCGCCGCCGCTGGTGTCGAAGCCGAGGAGGTACGCCTCGGGCAGGCCTTCCTTGCCGGTGGCGTTGAACCGGTCCTGGATGGCGTTCATGCCCTTGAGGTTCTTCTCCAGGAATTCCTTGTCCTTGGCGTACTTCTTGTCCCACTCCGACCAGGCCGGGTTGAGGACCACCGCCGGATAGTCGCGCCCGGAGGGAACGTACTTCTGCGGCTGCGGCGGGATGGAATTCATCCGGAGCTGGAACTCGCCGTGCTTCTCGGCCAGCACGGTGCGGTTCGCTTCGTCCCGGATCACCGACGGCAGCCCGTCCAGCGCGCCGACCTGCGCCGCGTTCAGCGAGAGGTACGCCGACTGCTCGTCGGGGGACAGGCCCTTCCACCAGTCGGCGTTCGCCTTCGGGTCGCTGCCCTTGGGCGGTGGGGGTTTGATGTGGTCGAGGTAGTCCTTGGCCCCCGCACGCACCTCGCCGGTGTCCGCCTGGACGTCGGCCCAGTCGGAGTCGGAGACGACGAGGTCGTCGTCGGCCTTGAGCTTGCGCAGGCGGGGCGCCCACTGGGTGTCGGCCTCGGTGGCCTCGGCGACCGCCTGGGCGATCCGGTTGGCTATCTCCACCGCCTTGCCGAAGTTCGGGTTGGGGTGGATGTTCGCCGCCTGGCGTTCCAGGGCGGCGGAGAGGTCGTTGGCGTCCTTGGTCGGGTCGATGACGTTCCCCGACGGCTTGCCCTTGGCACTGCCGCTGACCGTGCCGCCCTCGGGCAGCTTGCCGTCCTTCTCCGTCCCGCCCGGCGGGAAGCTCACCGAACCGTCGGCGCCGACGGAGAACTTCTGCGCCTCGGCGTCACCGACGGCCGAGTCCAGCTTCCGCTTCGCCTCGGTGAAGGA